>JBBODD010000001.1:618000-927000 GCA_038002745.1 Bacillus sp. FSL H8-0547 | reverse complement strand
ATTAAACCAAAGGACCAGCGTTTCCTGCGGATTAACCGTCAGATCCTCAGGAATCTTAAAAGACACTTCGCTGCCTGTATCCGTATACCGGTATGCAAACGAATAATCAGAAAGCGACTGAGTCTTGTCTGTGTTGTTGTAGATTTCGAAATATTCATAGTAGTCAGTTCCAGGTCCTGCTGAATTCGGTGAAATCTCAGTAATCAGGAGGTGCGGGTAACTGTCGAAATCTTCCGGGTTATCAGGTTCTGCCGGGGGGGCTTCCGGCCGGTCAATGGTCACCTTGTAGTTTGCACCGCTGTTGTTCAGCAGCACCCGGTTGTTTGGATCGGTGATTTCAATGTAATAGAAGAAACTCTCGCCGGTCAGCTCTTCTTTTGGAATGGAGGCACTGTACGTATTCCCCTCAGAAGCCATTGGCGCTTTTTTGAAATCACCGTCTGTTTTGTAATAAAGGTTTGCTCTGATGTCGGCAGTGTCATCTGTAATAACTGCAGTGAGAGAAGGAGTGCTGCCTTCAGAAATGGATGTTAATGGCTCGTGAACAGCAGAAGGCTCCTGATTTTCAGGTGTCGGGACAGCTTCCGCCGGTGCCTGTGTGTTCAGAATGATTCCAGGTGTGGGATCTGCTTTTTTTTCAAGCTTCTTCATTTCCGTGCCGGATTCAGGGAATGTGTAATGTACGGACTTGCCGCTGCTGATATCTTCTGCGAGATAGGAAGCTGTTGCGGCATCTCCATTTGGACCCGTTATCGCAAAGCCGCGGTTTCCGCCATTTGCAAAGTTAGGTGTGCCCGTAAATTCAACAACCTGCTCAGTAGTTAATTGGACGCTGTATTTTTGATTAAAGTCTTCAAGGGATTTATCTGCCAGGTTCAGCCAGAGTACGGCTGTCTTCCCTGAACCAAGAGTGTAAGGACTGAAAAGAGCCGGTTTATCCGTGCTGCTTCCGTCCGTATAGCGGAGAGAAATGGTGTAATGATCTAAGATGACCGGCTTATCCGTCGGATTGTGTACTTCTATGTATTCAAATTCATCAGCACCGGCATTGTCGGCCATTATCTCTGTAATAAGCAGGGGAGAGCCGTTCATCGGCACACTGCTCTTATTTTCTGTCTCAATGGCTGCTTCAGGCGGTGTTTTTTGCTCTTTTTCAGAAGCTTCCTGCTCAGGTTTTGGTCCATCGGAAGGCTCCTGTTCAGGTTTTGGTTCATTTGATTCAGCAGGCTCTTGTTCAGCTTCTGCTTTTTTTGATTGAACAGGTTTTTGTTCAGTCGCTGGCTCCGTCTCCTTTACCTGACCCGGAGTTTGAGCTGCGGGCGGTGCCTGCTGAGTGTCTTGCTCAGCCGGCATTTCCGGCTGGCTGTCAGGGGCGACAGGAATTGCTTCAGCTTCTGCAGGCAGAGCCTCTTTTTCCTCTTTTTCAGACTCCGTTTCTTCGGCAGGAACAGCCGTTTCTGCCCCTGATGGAACTGCATTTACCTCAGCAGACACATTTGCCGGAGGAAAAGCGGCAAGCAGATTTGAGACAAGCATCATAAGGATTAAGGGATAAATAAAACAGGAACGTCTTTTTTGGCGTGACATGAAAATCTCCTTTTTTACAATTTTTTTACACAAATTCAATTCTAGCTGGAAGATGTAGGGGTTTTGTGAATTTTATGTAAAAATAATGTAAATTAAGGGGATTTTTGCTCAATTCTGTCAATTTTTGTTGAGGGAGGGGAGCAATACGGCTCAAAAAGAGGTTTCATAACAAAAAAAAGAGGGTACGGTAGTACCGTACTCTCTGGGGGACTATAGCTGTGACGCCAGAACAACAGCGCCTTCAGGAGCCTTATTTCCTGCTTTAGGTTCAATCGTTATGGCTATCGTATCCCAGTTGAATCCGCCTTCCAGATTCATTTCGTACATGACGGCACCATGTCCGGATGAATCTGGAACGAATGAACCTGCCGCAACCGGCTTGTCATTTTCAATCAGCCATACTTGATAGACTTCGCCTTCATCGAGCTGCTTCAGCTGCTCGGCCTGAAGGAAGACCATTTCTTTGGAATCTTTTTTCATCAATGCTGCCATTGCCGTCGTTTCGCTCAGCTGATCATCAACCGGTGCAAGTGCAACCTGTTTTTGCAGATCATCGATACTTATGGCTTTTTCTTCCGGAGACTCATTTTCCATCTGAGTGAAAAAATAAGCATTTCCGAGCAATGATGCAAACAGCAGAGCTGCGACAGACGGGAGGACAAATCGATTTGGCCGTTTTTCAGACTTGATTTGAACCGGGAAGTTTACCATCTTGTTCCGGTCATTTTTATTTTCATCAACAGCAGCAGAATCAGATTCAAACACATTTCCGAGAATCCTCTGTTTCATTTCCTGTGGAGGCTGCACAGGCACAGAGAGATAAGGGAGGTCTTCGGTCAGAGAGGTCAATTCCTGAAGTTCTTCTCTGCAATCAGGACATGACTCCAAATGAGCTTCAAACTCGGCTTTTTCTTCCGGTGGTAAACTTTCACTAAAATAATCGTACAGCTTCTCACACATTTGGCTACTCATCCATAACCCTCCCTTCATTTTCAAGCATGCTCCTCAGGTGTTTCAGCGCAAGCCTGATTCGTCCTTTAACAGTTCCAAGCGGAATCTGGTACACATCCGAGATCTTCTGCTGGGTAAATCCTTTAAAATAGAAAAGTTCTATCATCTGCTGCTGGTCCTTTTTCAGTCTGGATACAGCTTCTCTTAAAATCTCGCCTTTTTCCATCCATTCAACTTCATGTTCTACTGACTGTTCCGGAGTGGAAACAGCGTCCTTTTCTAATATTTCGACGGTGTCGGCCTTTTTATGTTTGCGAATCAGGTCTATTGCCTGATTTCTTGTGACAGTCAAAAGCCAGGAAGTGAATTTTCCTTTTGTGCTGTCGTAAACACGGTTTCCGTGCCACAGCTTCATAAAGACATCCTGAAGGACTTCTTCAGCGAGAGTATGATCATGAGTAATGCGGAAAGCAAAAGAGTAAAGCAGCTTTTCATAGCGGTCGTACATAGCTTCAAGAGCATCTTTGTCTTTCCTCAGAATCCTTTCGTACAACTTAGCGTCGTCGTTTACTGTCATCTCCTAATCTCCTCTAATTTAATCAGACATTCATCTAAATTAAAGAATATCATTTTTTGTCGCAAATTGGAAAGCGGGAGATGGTTTTTCCTGCTGTAAAGCTAACGGAAAAAAATTGAATTTGTATCACTGATTTCTCAAAAAAAAAAACGCCGCTAAGGCGCTTTTCTTCATAAGTGATTTACAAATCATCAAACCCGTTGTCAATCGAATTGACTTTCGTATACTGTCTTGATTTTTGCTCGAAAAAATCGGATTTCCCAAGGTCAACTTCCTCATAGGCCTTGATCCATTTCAGCGGGTTTGTCCGGTTTGCTTCAAACGGACGCTCAAAGCCCAGCTGATTGCATCTTACGTTTGCATAAAACTTAATATAATCTTCCACATCCTGCATATGGATGCCGTCTATTTTGTTTCCGATAATGGTGCGTCCCCACTCGATTTCAAGGGAGGCTGCTTCTTTAAAGGTTTCCTGAACGAATGCTGCCAGCTCAGCTGTATCATATTCCGGATATTCGCGGAGAATTTCCTTGAAGATTTTCACGAACAGATCCACATGAATTTGCTCATCCCGGTTAATATAGTTAATCATCGTGGATGTGGCGACCATTTTTTGATTGCGTGCGAGGTTATAGAAATACGCGAATCCTGAGTAGAAAAAGAGTCCTTCAAGAATAACGTCATATACAATGGATTTCAGCAGATTCAGCACATTCGCTTCTTCCGCAAAAGCCTGATAGCCGCTTGTTACAAATTCATTTCTCTTCCGCAGCGTAGGTTCGCTGCGCCAGTATTCGAAAACTTCATCCTGAACATGCTTTGGAACAATGCTAGACAAAACATATGAGTAGGAATGATTGTGGATGACTTCCTGCTGTGCGAGCATAATCATCAGGGCGTTTATGCTTGAGTCTGTTATATACTCAGCTACTTTTCCTGCGTAGTCCGTCTGGATGCTGTCAAGAAGAGCCAGAAGGCCGATGATCTTCAAAAATGCCTCCTGTTCGTCACCGGAAAGCTCTGGAAACTGTTTAATGTCCCCTGACATATTGATCTCAAACGGCGTCCAGAAATTAGAGAGCATTTTTTTATATTTTGCATAGGCCCAGGGATAAGATACGTCGTCCCAGTTTAAAACGTTTGAGCTCCTCCCGTTAATGATGGAAGTTGAACGATTCGGCGCAGAAGCGTCCATGATCGGACGCGCGTTCAATGAGTGTGTCATATGCCATCTCTCCTTTATCAGCTTGCGCAGGATTCGCAGTCTTCTATTTCGCTTGATGTTGACCGGACATAGTAAGTGGTTTTAAGACCCGCTTTCCATGCGGTCAGATGCAGGTCCAGCAGCTCTTTTGCTTTAATGGTGTTGCGGACGTAAAAGTTAAATGAGACAGACTGATCAATGTGCTTTTGTCTGGCTGCGTTCTGTTTAATGCTCCACATCTGGTCAATCAAATAGGCTGATTTATAAAACCAGGTGGTTTCTGCATTTAAGTCAGGTGCAGTAACGGGAATTTTGTAGTCCTTTTTCTCTTCGGAGTACATTTTTTGAAAAATCGGATCGATGCTTGCCGTGCTTCCCGCAAGAATGGATGTTGAAGCATTCGGGGCAACGGCCATTAAATAGCCGTTTCGAATGCCGTTTTCTTTGATCTTTTCTGAAAGCTCATCCCATGGCATAGAGTCAGGTGTATAGTTTCTGTTCTTAAAGTAGTCGCCAGTATGCCAGTCTGAGCCTTCAAAGACAGGATAGGCGCCTTTTTCCTCTGCAAGCCTCATGCTTGCCTGAATGGTGTAAAAGGCTATTTTTTCATAGAGTTCATCTGCAAACTGAACGGCTTCTTCGTCTTCCCAGCGCAGGCGCTTGAGCGCAAGAAGGTGGTGCCATCCAAAGGTTCCGAGGCCGACTGCGCGGTACTTTTTGTTTGTGAGCTTGGCCTGAAGTACGGGAATATCATTTAAATCAATGACATTATCGAGCATTCTGACCTGGATTGTGATCAGCCGCTCCAGCACATCATCTGTCACAGCCCGGGCAAGGTTGATGGAAGAGAGGTTGCACACAACAAAATCTCCCGGTGTTTTAACGGTAATGATTTTGCCGTCCTCTGTGTACTGTTCATCCATGGTTGTCGGGCTTTGGTTTTGAGTGATTTCTGTACAGAGATTGCTGCAGTAAACCATTCCTTTATGCGCATTGGGGTTTTTCCGGTTCACTTCATCCCGGTAAAACATAAAGGGGGTTCCTGACTCAAGCTGGCTTTTCATAATGCCCTTCATAATGTCAATCGCAGGAACAGTTGTTTTTGAGAGCTCCGGATGATTGGCGCATTCCCAATATTTTTCGCGGAACGAACCTGAGCCAACTCTCTCATCATAGTAATCTTCCAGCGAGTAACCCATGACTTTCCGTACTTCATGAGGGTCGAACAAATGCCACTCCCCGCGGTTTTCAGCCTGTTCCATGAAAAGGTCCGGGAGGCATACGCCGGTGAAGAGGTCATGCGTTCGTAAACGCTCATCACCATTGTTCAGCTTGGAATCAAGGAATGAATAGATATCCTTGTGCCAGACGTCAAGGTAAACGGCAATCGCGCCTTTTCTTTGCCCGAGCTGATCAACGCTTACCGCCGTATTGTTCAGCTGCTTCATCCACGGGATGACACCGGATGACACTCCTTTAAAGCCTTTAATATCACTCCCGCGGCTGCGGATCTTCCCGAGATAAACTCCAATGCCGCCGCCAGATTTTGAGAGATTGGCAATGTCTGTATTGCTGTCAAAGATGCCCTGCAGGCTGTCATCAACTGTATCAATAAAACAGCTGGACAGCTGTCCGACAGGCTTTCCTGCGTTTGACAAAGTTGGAGTCGCAACGGTCATATACAAATTGCTGAGTGCCCAGTAGGCTTCTTTTACAAGCTGAAGGCGGTGTTCCGTTTCTTCCTTTGCCATCAGCGTCATGGCGATGACGAGGTACCGCTCCTGGGGAAGCTCATAAACCGACTTGTCATAATCTCTCGCAAGATACCGGTCAGAGAGCGTCCGCAGCCCGATATATGTAAAAAGCTTGTCTTTGTCATGGTCGATGACTTGCGAAAGCTGCTCAATTTCTTCTTCGGAATAAGAATCAAGAAGATGTCTGCTGTAGATGCCTTTTGCCGTAAGGGTTTTGATCAGTGACAGGAAGGTGCCGCCCCCTGATTTTCTGTTGAATGCAGCTTCTTTATAAAGCTTTTTAAGATAAATCCGGGCACAAAAATAGGTCCATTCCGGCTGCAGCTCACTGATATTTGAGAGGCCTTCGAGAATAAGCAGGTTGGTCACCTGAGAGGCAGAACAGACTGTGCGGCCTTCCATGCTTTGAACAGCTCTTTCGGTGTATGTATGGAGGTCAAGCTCTTTAAAATCTTTTCCGGTTTCAGAAATAAAGTCAGTCAGCCGCTCCTGTGAGAACGGGGCTTTTTCGTTTGTCAGCTCGTTTACGATTAAGGTGGTCATTTTGGTTGCCATAAGACATCCTCCTCATTTATACTTCAGATTTTCCGCGTAATATAACGGTCAATGATCTTTCAGAAAAAATACTGCGAAAAATCAAAAAAACCGCCCATGAGAACATGAGCGGATCAAACGATAGAATAAGAGGGTGCACGCATCCCTGTTACTGGCCATCGTTTCATCTCCTCAGTCCCCGAAGAATTCGAAACTTGTGCAAATCTAAGGCAGGTCTCCTGACTTGTGATCACTCTGCGCTGAGTCCTTCCCATACATTTCTCTCGTACAGTGGTATTCCCAGTTCGTCACACTTACAGTTGCGGGGACAGTTCCGGATTTGCACCGGATTCCCTTTTAAGCCAACATGTTGGCACCTTGATTCGCTGTTAATTTCAATATGTAGTATTTAAATTTTAGTAAATAATCAATATATTGTGTTATTTGATATTCTCATCATAAATGACACGGGGTGAAATTTCAACTGAAATCTATGAAAATGTCGAAAGAAAAATAGAAAACCATTTTACAGTTCAGCGTGTTTCATCATACCATAGGTTTAAGGGCAGGTTGCACTGCGTTGTTTAAAAACAAATTACTTTTAGGGGGAAACCCGTTCCTTTACGCTGCAGTCACTTGCTTTCCGCGGGGAGCGCCGGAAGCTTCCTCGCTGCGCTTGCGGGATCTTCCGTGCCCTCTTCATCCCCTAGAAAAGTGGAAGCGCCCGTTTATCTCCGGGAGTCAGATAAGGAAACGGCGGTAAAGGCGCTTTTTGCCTTTGGCGACGGTTCCGTTCTGACAGAGGAGTTGGGCGCTGCAGCTGGACAGGAGTCAAGTGCCTTCCGCTCCAATCCACTGGTATCAAAACTTATTAAACTTTGTGAAAATGGATTCACATTATCAGATTTAGTAAAAAGGCACCTATGCAAAATCAGACTAAACTTATAAAAAGGAGATTTATCATGTACATACTTGTTAACGGTGAATATAAAAAGCGTGATGAAGTTTCAATTGATCTTGAAGACAGGGGCCATCAGTTCGGTGACGGGGTCTATGAGGTCATCAGGGTGTATGATGGAGCATATTTTGCGATGAAGGAGCATATGGAGCGGTTCATTCGAAGCGCAAAAGAAATCAAAATCGACCTTCCATATACGATAAAGGAGCTGACAGACCAGCTTGAGGAACTTCTCCGCCTGAATAAGACAGAAGACGGCGGTGTCTATATGCAGGTAACCAGAGGGGCTGCCGCAAGAAAACATCTGTTTCCGGGCAAGAATACGGTTCCTGAATTAACAGCCTATCCAATTCCTTGCTCAAAACCCGCAAAAGAGCAGGAGGAAGGGATTTCTCTCTGTCTGCTTGAAGACGTGCGCTGGCTCAGATGCGATATCAAAAGCTTGAATCTTCTCGGAAATGTCCTTGCCAAGCAGGAGGCGCATGACCGCGGGGCTTATGAGGCGCTGCTGCACCGGAGCGGCATGATTACGGAAGGGTCTTCCTCCAATTTCTACGGAGTGAAAAACGGAAGTGTGTTTACTCATCCTGCGAATAACCTGATTCTGAATGGTGTTACGAGAATGAAAGTAGAGGAGCTTTGCAGACAGAACGGAATTGAGTTTCTGGAAGAAAGACTGAGCACAGAAGGTCTTGCCTCTCTTGATGAAGCTTTTATCACATCTACGACCAGTGAAGTAATTCCTGTGATAAAGGTTGATGAAGGGAAGGTTGGGGAAGGAATTCCCGGCCCTGTCACAAGAAAACTTCAGAAGCTGTTTGATGAACTGATTGCAAAAGAAACGAAAGTGGTCGAGAAATAATAAAAATCCCGCCTGGGTCAGGCGGGATTTTCTGCTAGACTGTGTATTTCTTAGCAGGCAGGAATCCAAAAAGGACAGAAAACAATGGAGACAGATAGAGAAAGAACGCAAATGGCAGGTACGCAATGACGTCCACGCCGAGTGTCTGCGCGAAAAAGGCTCCGCTTACTCCCCAGGGAATAAGGGGATTTATCAGAGTTCCGGCATCTTCAAGGGATCTTGATAAATATTTCTTTTCAACGTTCAGTTTTTCATAGGCCGGTTTAAACGACTGACCGGGAATGAGTATGGACAAATACTGCTCTCCCGTTACGAGATTAACTCCGATTGAAGAAGAAATGGTTGCAAGGATCAGCTGACCTTTGACTTTAATTCTCTCAATCAATCCGTTTAAAAGAGTCTGAATCAGCTGCATTTTATCCATCAATCCGCCAAGAGCAAATGCGATCATGATCAGCGAAATGGACCACATCATAGATTGAAGCCCGCCGCGGTTCAGCATTTGCTGGACGGTTTCCTGCTGAATATCAAACGCTGTTCCATTTTGCAGAACAGCTAAGAAACCGGAAAGATTTGTCCCGTCCTGAATGAGGAGACCTGTGATGCCGGCAGTTGCAATGCCTGCAGCAAGAGCAGGAATAACAGGAACCCTGGAAATGGCAAGACCAATCACAATCAGAGGAGAGATCAAAGTCCATGGACTGATCGTTACGTGCTCCTTCATGATCGTCATAATTTCTTTGATGTTATCTAGTGTCGCTGCGTCAGCTGCAAGTGTTGTTCCCATATACCAGAAAAGAACAGCTGTTATCGCATAAGCTGGAATTGTTGTCTTTGACATATGGCGGATATGTGTAAAAATATTGACTTCGGCAACACCGGAGGCAAAGTTCGTCGTATCTGACATCGGCGACATTTTATCCCCAAAGCATGCTCCGCAAATAACAGCCCCTGCAGCCCATTCAACAGGAACTCCTGCAGCAATCGCCACTCCCATAAGAGCAACTCCGACTGTGCTGACCGTTGTAAAACTGCTGCCCACAAGGCTTGAAATAATGGTACAGCATACAAGAGTCAAAATCAGAAGGTACGCCGGATCTATGATGGACAAAGCAGCCATCATAACAGTCGGTATCGTACCGCTGAACATCCAGGCTCCAATAAGGATTCCGATAAGAGCCAGAATAATGATCGGCTGAACACCGGATTGAATGCCTTTTACAATTCCGTCCTCAATATCCTTCCAAGAGTACTTATATAGGACTGCAGCGCCGCTGAGAAAAACAAGGCAAAGCATCAGCGGAAGATGCGGTTCTGTTTTCAAGTAAAATAAACTGATGAAAATAATGCCGATCATCGATAAAAATAGAATCACTGAACCAGTGAATGAAAGTGATTTTGATTGATTCATAAATTGAAATTCCTTCCTTTTATACTTAAACGCTTTTATGCTTTTGTGCATAAAAGTATTATATCAGTCTATTGATCTATGTCAACTGGTGATAAAAGTAAAAGGAACTGGAGTCTGCAAGGATCGAAAAAACCCCTGAAACTTTGTTTGTGTCAGGGGTTTTTGAGTAGCACTCAAAAAAACGGATGCTTTAAAAAGCACCCGTTATCACATTTATTTTGCAATCAGCACTGAAATATTCGACTGATGATGCACTTTATCGCTAACACCGCCGAAAAGCAGTTTTTTAAGGCCGCCTGAATCACTGTTGCCCATAATGATGAGATCGGCTGAATGTTCATCAGCAAATGCAAGGATGGCATCTGCAGGAGAGCCTGACAGAATCTCAACGTCTCCAGTTGCCTGGTTCTCATCAAGCTTCATTCGGATCCTCGACGTGACTTCATCAGAATGGTCGAAGTATTCATTCTTCGGCTGATCATCAAACTGCCGTGCCGCATCAGGCGCCACCGGATAGTTCTGAAGGTTATCAGTCAGGTAACCGTTTGCAGGAGCACTCGGAATAGCGGGCCTTACGCCTCCTGTATTCATGGCGTGCTCTGCCTGATAGACGTGAACAACTGTTAATCGAGTGCCAAGCTGCTTGCTCAGCTGAATTCCTTTAACAAGAGCTGCTGAACTTTCATCCTGTCCGTCATAAGCTACAACAATGTGGTGAAATGTATCCAAGTTCATTCATTCCTTTCTTTTGGCAGATGATTTTGTTTCTATGTAAATACCCTGATATTTCCTTGGGAAAACGTTCATCTGTCAGAAATTTAGCTGTGGCGGACACATTTTTTCATAAATAGGCGTACACCTGTTGTAATTGGGGTAATAAGAGATAGGATTTATTTTTCTATATCAGGGGGTTATTCATGTTTAAGTCACTATTTTCAATTAAGGGTGTGTTCATGAAACTGCTCATCTTCGTGCTGCTTTCAGTCATCCTTGTCTTTATGGTGCACAACTCAGTTATTGCATCGCAGGATGTGAGCAAATTGGAAGAACGAGCAAACGCCCCGACAATTATTTATGATCAGAACGGAGAAATCGCAAGCAAGATCTCAAGCTCCAAACAGGAATGGGTCAAGTATGAAGATGTGCCCGAACACTTTTATGAGGCGCTTCAGGCAACAGAGGACCAGAATTTCTACAAGCATAATGGGATCGATTATATCGGAATTGTCCGTGCTGCATTCAAGAATGTGCTGGCGGGAGGAGTTGTAGAGGGAGGAAGCACGCTGACACAGCAGCTTGCCAAAAATACCCTGCTTACTCACGATCAGACATTTAAACGGAAATTTGATGAGTATTTTATCTCTCAGAAGATTGAAGACGAATATTCAAAAGAAGAAATACTGGAACTTTACGTAAACAAAGTTTATTTCGGAGAGGGTGCCTGGGGACTTAAGCGGGCTTCAAAAGTATATTTTGGAAAAGAGCCTGCAGATCTGACCCTTAACGAATCGGCGATTCTGGTCGGCCTGATTAAAGCCCCGACAAATTATTCACCAGTCAAGAATATGGAAAAGTCTCTTGACCGGAGAGACGTTGTTCTGAAACTGATGAAAGAAGAAAAAGTAATTACTGAAGCAGAAATGAACGAAGCGAAAAATGAAAAAGTCGTTCTTGAAAGAAAAGAACTGGATCAATATAAAGGCCGCTATCCATCCTACGTGGATCACGTCATTGAAGAAGCGATCAAAAAATACGGATTAACGCAAAATGAAATTCTTGCCGGCGGGTTTGAGATTCATACAGAACTGCGCCAGGATATGCAGTCATCGATCGAGAATGTTTTTAAAGACGATGCGAATTTCCCTGACTTGGGCGGAGATCAGCTCGTGCAAAGCGGTGCGGTTCTCCTTAACCCTAAAACAGGAGGAGTCCAGGCGCTGATCGGCGGCCGCGGAGAACACTCATTCAGGCAATTCAACAGGGCTACACAGCTGAAGAGGCAGCCCGGTTCAACGATGAAGCCGATTTCGGTTTATACGCCGGCTCTTGAAAACGGGATGACTGTAAACTCCAAGCTTGAGGATAAGCCTCTTGACATTGACGGTTATAAGCCAGAGAACTTTGATGGTTCCTATCACGGCGAGGTTACGATGTATGAAGCTCTGGTAAAATCCCATAATGTGCCGGCCGTCTGGACGCTAAATGAGATTGGCGTTGCAAAAGGCGTAGATGCGACAGAGCGTTTCGGCCTGCCGATTACAGAGAATGACCGCAACCTGAGTCTTGCACTCGGAGGACTTGATGAAGGTGTTGCACCCCTTAACATGGCAGAAGCCTATTCCGCTTTTCCAAATGACGGCACGCGCGTAGAAGCTCATGCGATCACGAAAATTGTTGATGTGCAGGGCAACACCATTGCGGAATGGAAAAAGAAAGAAACAGAAGTAACGACAAAAGAAGTAGCTCAAACGATGACACACATGATGCTTGGGGTTGTCAAAGAAGGAACAGGAAAAAAAGCCGGGCTCGAAAAGCATGAGCTTGCGGCGAAAACAGGTTCCACCCAGCTTGGCATTGACGGCATCGACGGGACAAAGGACCAGTGGGTTGTCGGATATACACCGAACGTAGTCGGTGCGCTGTGGCTCGGCTACGATCAGACAGATGAAAATCATTACCTGAATACGTCCAGCAGTGCAACAGCTGCACCGCTCTATAAAGTCATAATGGATGCAGCACTGAAAAACGAAAAGCCTGAAGACTTTAAACTTGCGCAGGTTAAGAATGACGAAAAAAAGCCCGTGAAGAAAAAAGAGACAGGCGAAGAGGAAAAAGAAAAGAAACGGGCTGAAGAAGGAAAAAAAGAAGCTGACAAAAAGGCAGAACAAGATGCCCAAGCAAGAAAAGAAGAACAGGAACGGCTGAAGCAGGAAGAAAAAGCAAAAGCCGATGAAGAAAAGAGAAAAGCAGACGAGAAAAAGCGTCAGGATGAGGAAGCAAAAAAAGCAGCAGAAGAAGAAGCTAAACGAGCAGAAGAAGAGGCGCGGAAAGCAGAAGAGGAAGCACGAAAAGAAGAGGAACGAAGAAAAGAAGAAGAGAAGAAAAAAGAAGAAGAAAAGCCAGCCGAGCCGCCAGCTGAGGAACCGGCAGAGCCCGAAGAGCCAGCTGAGCCGGCAGAACCTGAGGAACCGCCAGCCGAGCCTGAAGAGCCTGCTGCACCTCCGGCAGACAGCGGGGGCGGTTAATTTTAGACCGAACAGGGAGACTCCTGTTCGGTTTTTTATGCGGAATGCCTGGGCTTGCGATCGGGGGTTTTTTGGGCGGGGGAATAGGACCATCAAAAGCATGAATCTGAAGATTGGTGGATCCAAACGGGTGGAAAAGGACCATCAAAACGGCTTAACAGAAGCTTGGTGGTTCCAAACGGGTGGAATAGGACCATCAAAACGGGAAAGCAGAAGCTTGGTGGTTCCGAACGGGTGGAATAGGATCATCAAAACGGGAAAGCAGGAGCTTGATGGTTCCGAACGGGTGGAATAGAACCATCAAAACGGGAAAGCAGGAGCTTGATGGTTCCGAACGGATGGAATAGAACCATCAAAACGGGAAAGCAGGAGCTTGGTGGTTCTGAACGGGTGGAATAGGACCATCAAAACGGGAAAGCAGGAGCTTGGTGGTTCTGAACGGGTGGAATAGGACCATCAAAACGGGAAAGCAGAAGTTTGGTGGTTCCAACAAGCAGAATAGATCCATCAAAAAGGGTAAGCAGAAGTTTGATGGTTCCGAACGGGTGGAATAGAACCATCAAAAAGGGTAAGCAGAAGTTTGGTGGTTCCAAACAAGCAGAATAGAACCATCAAACCCGCAAACCAGAAGCTTGATGGCACCAGCTCCCGTCACCACCTACACAAAACAAAACACAACAAAAAACCGCATCCATTTACGAACGCGGTTTTAAAACTCTTTATCCTAAAACATTGGCATAATATAAGTAATTAAAAACCATATAATTCCGAAGAAAATAACAAGATATGCTGTGTATTTGATAAAAGTGGCGCCAAGAAGGCTGTTATTTGTCTTGTGCTCTTCTTTTCGTTCAACATTTACTTGTTTGTGCTCAGACATAAGGTTCCTCTCCCTTATTGGTTTTTATAGGATAACGTTAAGCAGCCAGCCGATTACGACGATTGCTCCAATTACGATTAAAATAGTTCTGATCATAGCAGCGGTCTCCTTTTCTGTGGTGGATTGAAAACAGGGTGTCCTGACATTATCTTTTGTAAAAACCCTGGAGCTTTATACCTTTACTTTTTCAGCTGTATTCAGAAAGCTTGATGTAAAGCGTGATTCTGTTGAACAGATGTCATCCATTTCAGCAAGAAGCTCGCCTGGATTTTCACCGTCAATTAACACTTTTATCTGCTTTGAGCTTGACGTCATAAGAGAGAACGTTATCAAAGAAGGAAGTTTTGAAACATCCACAATGCTTCGTCTTCCAGCTATGAAATACACCTTCCCGCTATAATTTTTGGCAAGCTGATTCAAACTGATCAGCTGGTCCATTCTGAATGGATTCTGAGTACAAAGACTTGTGGATACTAACTGGCTCATCATGTTCCTCCTTTGATTTTCCTATGTCGTTTGATAGTGTTCTTTACCTTGTTTTTAAGATGTTGAAACCTGTCTTTATAAAAATGAGAAAAATAGCGAAAAATCTTAATTGACAAAATAATGAAACGAATGGTAATCTATTTTAGGAATAAAATCAAAAAAATGGTAAAGGAGGGGTACAACATGAAAAAGTTCATTGCACGTCAGTTCGATCGCAAAAACCGTTTTTATGCAGCCCCGCCTTGCCTTCCGGCTATTTAGAGTTTTTGCTCTAAATACTTGTAAGCAAAAGGCACGGGGTATGCTCTACTGTATACTCATGTGCCTTTTTATGTTTGTGTAAAAAGGCAGATCTCTGACGGAGATGTGCCTTTTTTATATTTTTAAAACAAAAGAAGGAGGAAATGAAATGAATGTTTGGGTAAGCAAAGCTGAAAAACGCGTGAAGAAAGGCGATCCGGAAAGCGGCTAGATAGTTAAAAGGAAGTTTTAAGGGAGATGAAAGCATGTTTGCAGTTTTAGGGAAATTAGGATGGTTTTTTAAGAAATACTGGAAGCGTTATACAGCAGCGATTATTCTGCTGCTCGTTGTAAATGTTCTGGAGATTATTCCTCCAAAGCTGCTCGGGAACGCGATTGATGATATTCAGACAGGGAATTTTACGAGTGATTTGCTTGTGGAGTACATTGTATTATTTATCGGTCTTGGTGTACTTGTCTATTTTTTATCATACTTCTGGATGTACAGTTTATTTGGCGGAGCACATCTCGCTGAGAGAATTTTGAGATCCAAGCTGATGGGCCAGTTTTTGGTCATGACACCGCGTTTTTATGAAAAAAACAGAACGGGTGACTTAATGGCCCGTGCGACAAACGATTTAAAAGCGATATCGACTACTGCCGGCTTTGGGATCCTGACACTGGTTGATTCAAGCATGTTCATGCTGACGATCCTTTTAACAATGGGGATACTCATCAGCTGGAAGCTGACCTTTGCAGCCATTCTTCCGCTGCCGATCATGGCAATCGCCATGGGGATCTACGGGAAGAAGATTCATACGCGGTTCACGGCTGCTCAAGATGCATTTGGGGATATGAACGATCAGGTGCTGGAATCAGTATCTGGAGTCAGGGTAATCCGCGCGTATGTTCAGGAACAGGCTGACGTGAACAGATTCAACGAACTGACTGATGATGTTTACAAAAAGAATGTTCATGTAGCCAAAATTGATGCCTTGTTTGAACCGACGATTAAGCTGCTTGTCGGCATCAGCTACTTAATTGGTCTCGGATACGGAGCGTATCTCGTTTTCCATAATGAAATTACCCTTGGTGAACTTGTTTCCTTCAACGTTTACCTAGGCATGATGATCTGGCCGATGTTTGCGATTGGCGAGCTGATTAATATTATGCAGCGCGGCAATGCCTCTCTAGACAGAATCAATGACACTCTTTCCTATGAGCCGGATGTGAAAAATGCCGATCAGCAGGTGCAGGTAAGTTCGCCTAAATCCATTGAATTCAAAAATGTGACATTCCGGTATCCCTCATCAAACGTGGGGAATTTAAACGCCGTCAGCTTCTCGGTCAAGCGGGGAGAAACAATCGGGATTGTCGGAAAAACCGGCAGCGGAAAAACAACAATTGTCAAACAGCTTTTGAGACAATATCCTGCAGGAAGCGGAGAGATTTTGATATCCGGTGTTCCGATTGAAAAAATCCCACTTGAAACGCTGCAGCGGTTTATCGGGTATGTCCCGCAGGATCATGTCCTTTTTTCAAGAACGGTAAGAGAAAATATTCTCTTCGGGAAAAAAGACGGATCAGATGAAGAACTGAATAAGGCCATTGATCTTGCGTTTTTCAGAAAAGATCTTGAGATGCTTCCAGAGGGTTTGAACACGCTCGTCGGAGAAAAGGGAGTCGCATTGTCAGGAGGCCAAAAGCAGCGGATTTCCATTGCACGTGCTCTTCTGATAGATCCTGAAATTCTAATTCTGGATGATTCGCTTTCAGCCGTAGATGCAAAAACGGAAACGGCCATTATCTCGAATATCCGCAGTGAGCGTGCCGGAAAAACAACCTTTATTACAACGCACCGCCTGTCTGCGGTTGAACATGCAGACTGGATTATCGTCCTTGATGAAGGGAAAATCATCGAGGAAGGCAGGCACGAATCGCTGCTTGCAAAAAATGGCTGGTACAAGGAGCAATTTGAACGCCAGCAAATTGAAGCTGAAAACGAAGGCGGGGTGGGAGCATGAGCACAGGAAAACGATTATTCCGCTATGCAGCCCTTTATAAAAAAACGCTGATCGCAGCTCTCCTAATGCTTACGGTTGCCGTAGGCGCAGAGCTGACCGGTCCTTTCATCGCCAAGAAAATGATTGATGACCATATTCTCGGCATCGAAAAAACATGGTATGAAACAGAAAAAGGGGAGCAGACGACTGCCTATAATGGCTCCTTTTACAAACGGGAAGATTATTTTGAGCCCGGTGAGGAAAAAGGGAAAGAAGTGCACATCCTCCAAGTGCAGCGGGATTATTATTTTATCCCAGGTGAGCTTCAGTTTGACGGAGAGCGCAATGCTGACGGAAATACAGTCACCATTGCAAAGGGAGAGCAGTCCGAGTCATATCAGGGAACGAAGCTGTCTTCTAAAGAGCTGTTTGCTTTTTATGAACCGGAAATCGGGGGGCTGCTGACGTTAATTTTTATTTATTTCGGCCTGCTTGTTTTTGCCTCTTTCTTTCATTACGGACAGCGTTATTTTCTGCAGGTTACATCCAACAGGATTATCCAGAAAATGCGCCAGGATGTTTTTGCCCATATTCAAAGACTGCCGGTTGTCTATTTTGACAACCTCCCTGCAGGGAAAGTAGTCGCTAGGATTACAAATGATACAGAGGCGATCAGAGAGCTGTTCGTTGCGGTTCTGTCGACGTTCTTTACAAGTGCGATTTATATTACAGGAATCTTTGTTGCGTTATTCCTGCTTGATGTGAAACTTGCCTTGATCTGTATGGTCATCCTTCCGATTCTTGCAGTATGGAGTGTGGTATACAGAAAGTATGCATCAGATTACAACCATAAGATCAGATCGCTCGTCAGTGACATTAACGGAATGATCAATGAATCCATCCAAGGGATGACGATCATCCAGGCTTTCCGGAGACAGGAAGAAACTAGAGCTGAATTTGAAGAGATGAATGATTCGCATTTTCATTATCAAAACAAGCTTTTGAGCCTGAACTCTCTACTTTCGCACAACATGGTCGGATTTATGAGAAACTGTGCCTTTGTTGCACTGATCTGGTATTTTGGGGGCGCCTCGATCGGTGTCGGTTCCGTGGTATCAATCGGAGTTCTCTATGCGTTTGTTGATTATCTTAACCGGCTTTTTCAGCCGATTACAGGCATTGTCAATCAGTTTGCCCAGCTTGAAACAGCGCGTGTCTCAGCAGAGAGAGTCTTTACGCTGCTTGATGAAAAAGGGATCGACGTCAGCGAAAAGAAAGAGCCGCGCTACAAGGGTGATGTTACATTTGAGAATGTCTCGTTTGGCTATAAGGAAGGCGAATATGTCCTGAAGAATATTGACTTTCAGGCAAAACAGGGCGAGACGGTTGCGCTTGTCGGCCATACCGGTTCGGGAAAAAGTTCGATAATGAATCTTCTCTTCCGCTTTTACGACTCCAAGGAAGGGAAAATCATGATAGACGGAAAAGACATCATGTCGATGCCGCGCCAGACTGTGCGGGAGCATATGGGGATTGTGCTTCAGGACCCGTTCCTGTTTACCGGAACCATTGCCGCGAATGTCAGTCTGAACAACCCTGCGATTTCACGTGAGCAAGTTGAAAAGGCACTAACTGATGTAGGTGCTGACAAACTCCTGAAACATTTGCCGCTTGGATTCGATGAACCGGTTATTGAAAAAGGAAGCACGCTTTCTTCCGGACAAAGGCAGCTCATTTCATTTGCCAGAGCACTTGCATTTGATCCCGCCATCCTGATTCTCGACGAAGCAACAGCGAGTATAGATACCGAAACAGAAGCGGTCATCCAGGAAGCGCTTGAGGTGCTGAAAAAAGGAAGAACAACCTTTATCATCGCCCACAGGCTTTCAACGATTAAGAATGCAGACCAGATTCTTGTGCTCGACCGCGGCGAGATTGCCGAGCGGGGCAGCCATGACGAGCTTATGAAACAAAAAGGAAAGTATTATCAAATGTATGAACTGCAGCAGGGAAAACAAAATTCCCTTGCAGGTTAAAAGAAGAGCGTCCTCATCGGGCGCTCTTTTTAAGTTGTTTCATGTTGTCAGTAAGCAATTCCAACGCGTTTTTTCACATAAAGATCTTCCGCAAGCACTTTATAGGCAAAATATCCCGTATCTTCTGCAGAAATTTGTTTTCCTTCCTCAGGCAGAAAATCTTCTTCCATTCTAAATGTTTTTGTCAATTCCCCATCCGGCAAATAGGTCGGGCATACGACAGTCCAGTCCAGCCCCGATTCTTTCAGGGACAAATAGGCATTTAAATGTTCGTTAGCTGCGCGGGTGAGGGTTCTGCGGGATTCGCCTGACTGAAATCTGTACAGATCAGGTGCCGTTCTTGCCTGCAAAATCCCTGCTGTTCCAATTGTAATAATCCTGTTTATGCCTTCTTTTTTCATAGCTGAAATGATCAGAGGCACAGCAACTGTCAGAGTATCATTGCCGTCAGTGCCAAGACAGCTTACTACTGCGTCACAGCCGGTCAACGTTTTTTCAATGCTTGAAAGCTCTCTCGCATTTCCCGCAATGACCTGTACATGAGCCTCAACTTGCTGCGGATCACGAGCAAGCATCCTCACATGGTGGTTTTCTTCTAAAGCTGTTTTTAAGAAAGCTCTGCCGACTCTTCCGGTTCCTCCGAATAAAGCAATGTTCATCGTATCAGTCTCCAGTTCTTTTCTTTTAGTGTACTTTAAAATACCCTCAGAATAAAAACATACGCAGGCAAGAACTGGTTACACTAAAAAAGCGGAAACAAATAGATTGACAGCCATATGCAATCCGAGTAATATTCTAACGTAATGAATATAAAATCCGATAAGGTTACTGGGGGTTTAACAATGAAGAAATTATTCAGCTTAATTGCACTTTTATCAGTCTCAGCGCTGATTTTAGCTGCCTGCGGAACAGGCGGCGATAAAAAGAACGGAGGAGAGCAGGCTGGTGACGCCGGACTTTACGATAAAGTAAAAGAAGAAGGCGTGCTTGTGATTGGTACAGAGGGTACATACCCGCCGTTTACGTTTCATGATGACAGCAACAAACTGACAGGCTTCGATGTGGAAATTGCACAAGAGGTTGCTAAACGACTTGGCGTGAAAGCGGAGTTTAAAGAAACACAGTGGGATGCCATGTTTGCAGGGCTTGATGCCAAGCGTTTTGACATGATTGCAAACCAGGTCGGCATTAAACCTGAACGCGAAGAGAAGTATGCATTCTCTGATCCGTACATTTCATCTGCAGCTGTACTTGTCACTCATAAAGACAACAAAGACATTAAGTCATTTAAAGATCTTGAAGGCAAAAAAGCGGCTCAATCCCTTACAAGCAACTACGGTGAAATTGCGAAAGAAAACGGAGCTGAGCTTGTAGGTGTTGAAGGGTTTACACAGGCAATCGATTTAATCAATTCCAAACGTGTTGATGCAACCATCAATGATAAGCTTTCTGTTCTCGATTTCCAGAATCAGCGCAAAAACGCACCGATTCAAATCGTGGATGAAAGCAAGGATGCTGCACAAAGCGGTCTGATGTTCCGTAAAGACAGCGGAAAATTAGTGGATGAGGTCAATAAAGCACTTGCTGAAATGAAAGAAGACGGCACGTACAAGAAGATTTCAGAGAAATGGTTTGGCGAAGATGTATCTGAATAACATTTTTGCAGATCCTGAACGTTTAGAACGTTTGGCCAATATTGCACAAAGTTCCCTTCTCCCTTTGGTGAAGGGAGCTTTGTATTATACCCTGCCGCTTACGCTTATCACGTTTGCAATCGGACTGATTTTAGCCGTCCTGACAGCTCTTGCGAGAATTTCAACGGTTAAGCCTCTGCAGTGGATCGCACGGTTTTATGTCTCCATTATCAGAGGCACGCCGCTGCTTGTCCAGCTGTTCATTATCTTTTACGGCCTGCCGAGTATCGGGGTGACAATCAGCCCGTTCATTTCAGCAATTATCGGTTTTTCTCTGAATGTCGGGGCCTATGCTTCTGAAATCATGAGAGCGGCGATTCTGTCAACACCGAAAGGCCAGTGGGAGGCGGGATACTCAATTGGAATGAGCTATTCCCAGACACTGAAACGCATCGTTCTGCCGCAGGCAGCGAGGGTGTCGATACCGCCGCTTTCAAATACGTTCATCAGTCTGGTGAAAGACACGTCACTTGCCTCATTAATTCTTGTAACAGAGATGTTCAGAAAGGCTCAGGAAATTGCTTCAACGAATTACGAATTTCTGCTGATGTACTCCATGGCAGGACTCTTGTACTGGATCATCTGTTTTATCCTTTCTGTCGTTCAGCAGCAGATTGAAGGAAAGCTGGACCGCTATGTTGCAAAATAAGAAAGGAGAATACGCATGATCTCAATTAAAGAGCTGCACAAAAGCTTTGGTGAACTGGACGTTTTAAAAGGAATCAATCTTGATATTCCAAAAGGGAAAGTAGTCGTTGTCATCGGTCCTTCAGGTTCGGGCAAAACAACGTTTTTGCGGTGTTTGAACGTGCTTGAGATGCCGAATAAAGGCAGGATTACGCTTGATCAGCAAACACTTGATTTTACTAAGCCTGTCCCTAAGAAAACCATTACACAATTCAGAAGCAATACAGGAATGGTTTTTCAAAACTATAATCTGTTTCCTCATAAAACAGCCCTGGAAAATGTCATTGAAGGGCCAGTGATTGTTAAGAAAACAGACAAAGAAACAGCGAGAAACAAAGCGAAGGTCCTGCTTGAGAAAGTCGGCCTGGGAGACAAAATGGATTTCTATCCGTTTCAGCTCTCAGGCGGCCAGCAGCAGCGTGTAGGCATTGCAAGAGCTCTTGCGATGGAACCTAAGGTTATGCTGTTTGATGAACCAACCTCTGCGCTTGATCCGGAATTAGTAGGTGAAGTACTGAAAGTAATGAAGGATCTCGCAACTGATGGAATGACAATGGTTGTCGTAACGCATGAAATGAGATTTGCAAAAGAAGCAGCTGATGAAGTGATCTTCATGGACGGGGGAGTCATTGTCGAACAGGGCACACCGGAAGCCTTGTTCAACTCGCCAAAAGAAGAACGGACGAAAAAATTCCTCAGAAAGCTTGAAGAGTAGGCGGAAAGCCTGCTCTTTTTATTTTGCCTGCTTTATCAGCTCTTTTTTTTCCTGTTCAAAATAATACACCCGGGGCATGTTAAGATGGACAACCATCTCATGCGCAAGACTTACACAAACGAAAGTGACCGCTTTCCAATCAATCGCTTCGAGCATGGAGCATTCTCCTCATGGACGTTTTCTCTATATATATGGAAGCAGGAACTTGTTTGATACTAGCGGGAAGAAACTACTTTGGATTATAGGGAGAATGATGAAGGTTCTTTTTATGAACAGCTCTGCTTTGAGTAAATACAATCAGAAATTTAGTGGACTGCAGCGGAAGGCACTTGACTCCTGCGGGATGAAGAGGGCGCTGGAGACCCCGCAAGCGCAGCGAGGAGGCTCCAGGCACTCCCCGCGGAAAGCAAGTGACTGGAGCGAAAGGGAACGGGTAAACCTTCAAAATTAACAAAGAAGACCCCAGCAGAATGCCGGGGGTCCTTTAAGCCATGTTATGCAGTTGTGTTATTAGAATTTGCCGCCCATGTTAGATTGAGCGTAAGAAACTAAACGCTTAGTGATTTCGCCGCCAACAGAACCGTTAGCACGAGCTGTTGTTTCTGGTCCAAGGTTAACTCCGAACTCAGAAGCGATTTCGTACTTCATTTGATCGATTGCTTGTTGTGCACCAGGTACAACTAGTTGGTTTGAAGAATTGCTGCGTGATTGTGCCATGTAATAACACTCCTTGATGTAGTATAGTTTTTTTTGGGTTCTCTGGAGTTGCACCAGTGCATGAGGTTCATGGCCGTCTCGGCTAACCCACTATGTGAGTTGGCAGCGGGTTGTTCGTTGCTGTTACTAGGTATTATGGGTAGAATGAGCGGTATTATGCACGAACCTAAAATGGTAAATATTATGGAAAATTGCATGTTACATAAAGTAGAAGAAAGTAAGGGAAGATAGAAAAAAACTCGTCCGCAGGTGATCAGAATGAATATGTGTCCGCTATGCAATGGATTCAGCGATGAAGCAGGCGCTGCAAGCTGTCCAAACTGCCAGACTGTTATGATTGATCATGGGAAAATGACAGATTACCTTGATGAATACAGTGCGTATATGGAGATTGATACAATGAAGCTGTTTGACGGAGTGCGGGAATCACTTGAAGCACACCGCTGTGTGCATTTGTTTTCATGTATGAACTGTTTGCATGAAGAGGCAAGGGAGATTCAGGAATAAGTCTGCATAAAAAAACTGCCTGAGCTGTCTCAGGCAGTTTTTGCGTTTCCGCTTTTCTTATTTCTCAAAAATAAGTAAGTTTAGCGCTTCGATGTCTAGCTCCACCATCCAGCTCCTCTGCCAGAACAAAATCCCCCAATAAGTCAAAACCGGACTTTTTGGGGGATTTCTTTTCTGTTTACCTGCGCTAAATGGACGCTTCCGCTTTTCTTATTTCTCGCTCGCAGGACGAATGCGCGCTTCTGAATCTTTATCGAAGAAGTGAGCTTTGTTCATATCAAGCGCAAGCTCAATGATTTGGTCAGGTGCTACATCTGTGCGTGAATCAACGCGTGCGATGAAGTCCTGTCCGTCAATTTTTGAATAAAGCATTGTTTCTGCACCCATAAGCTCAGAAACTTCAATTTTAGCCTGGATTTTTGATCCTGCAGATGAATCGATGAATACCGGCTCATCGTGAATATCCTCAGGACGCACACCCATGATCAGTTCTTTTCCTACATAGCCCTGTTCGCGGAGGTATTTCATTTTTCCTTCTGGAACAGCGATGGATTGAGTGCCGATTGCAAACTTTCCGTCAGTCAGCTGGCCTGTAAAGAAGTTCATGGAAGGTGATCCGATGAATCCTCCAACGAAGAGGTTCTCAGGCTTTTCATATACTTCTTTAGGAGCTCCGACCTGCTGGATGATGCCGTCTTTCATGACGACAAGACGTGTTGCCATTGTCATGGCTTCTGTCTGGTCATGCGTTACATAGATTGTAGTCGTTTGCAGACGGTGGTGAAGCTTTGAAATTTCAGCACGCATTTGAACGCGCAGTTTAGCATCAAGGTTTGAAAGCGGCTCATCCATTAAGAATACTTTAGCGTCGCGGACGATTGCGCGTCCAAGTGCAACACGCTGGCGCTGACCGCCTGAAAGTGCTTTTGGTTTGCGGTCTAAGTACTGATCAAGGCCAAGAATGCGGGAAGCATCTTTAACTCGGCGGTCGATCTCGTCTTTAGGGAATTTACGGAGTTTCAGTCCGAATGCCATGTTGTCGTATACAGACATATGCGGGTATAGCGCGTAGTTCTGGAATACCATTGCGATGTCGCGGTCTTTAGGAGCAACATCGTTCATGCGTTTTCCGTCGATTGAGAAGTCTCCGTTTGAAATTTCTTCAAGTCCTGCAATCATGCGAAGAGTTGTTGATTTACCGCAGCCTGACGGACCTACGAATACGATAAATTCTTTATCCTGAATATGAAGGTTGAAATCTTCAACCGCTGTTACTTTGTTGTCATATACTTTGTAAATGTGGTCTAATTTAAGCTCAGCCATGTGAATCCTCCTCTGAAGTGAAAGCGTTTTATTTATAGATTCAGTGTAAGCCATTTCAGAGGATAAGCCTATGGACAGGTTGCACAAAAAAATGTAAGGGTTTTCGTGCAACGTGTACAGAGAGTCAATCAGCCATTTGTTCGATGTACTTCATCATGAGGGAAACTGCTGCTGCTTCATGAAAATGCTTCACATCAAGCCCTGTTTTTTCAATGAACTTATCAATCCGGTACTGCACGCTGTTTCTGTGCATGTACAGTTTTTTTGCAGTAAGCGAGACATTCAGGTTGCATTCAAAGTACACCTTGAGTGTCTGGACAAGCTCTGTGTCTGTCAGTGATTCTGTCAGGAATTCCGAGAAGAGCTGGTCAGATACACTGCCGTTTAAAAAGAAAACGGGAAGAGCTTCTGAGAAGGTGATGCATTGTTTGATCCTGAAGGACTGACAGATCTCTTCAAAGCCTGTCTGTTCAGTTCGAATTCTCTCTTTTACCCCGGCATCCAGTTTGTTAAGCTGTCCGATGCAGACGTAAAGCTCGATGAAAAAGTCACTTGTGAACGAATCAATCCACTGGTCGATGCTTTCTTTATCAATAACGGGCTCGGGATGATCTTCAAAGATGATGCCCTTGTGCTGGCTGATCCAAAGAATAACAGAAGATGGAATCGATCCCTGCATCGCTTCTTCAAAGCTCTGCCTGTCAGAAACAGGCTGCCTGCTGAAAAAATAATAGCATCTGACTGCATCTGCAGAGGGGGAAAAAGGGGGTCCGCCGTCCCCGTACAAATAGTGAAGCCACTTGAGAGAGCGCTCGCTGTGCTCACCAAGACCAGGGTCATAGGGTGTATAAAGAGTTGCAAGCAGATTTTCTTCTTCTTCAGTTACAGCTTCGCTTAATATGCCGAAAACCTGTCCTTCATCTGTTTTATACCACTTGTAGCCTTTCTTTTCATGCGAAAAGGCAAGAGAAAAGGCATCTTTATAATGGGCTGCTAATTTTTCAATCATAGGCTGTCTCCTTTCTCTGCCGGTTAAAGGGTTCTGTCCTTATTATATAAAAAAGAGAGAGCAGGCGATAGCCTAGCTCTCTCTTTTTGCCGGCGGCTCCTCCGGTTCGAGGTCGCGGGCTTCTTCAATATTTGCGGAGTGATATCTGCTGTGGACAGAACCTCCTGACAAACCTTCGTTGATCATCCGGTCGATATCCAGATAGGCTTTGTCCCGGCCCTCATACTCCGTATCTTTCAGTTCCTCTTTCATGGCTTCGCCTCCTTTTTCCCTATTGTGCGGAGGGAAAGCGGAAATTAACCGTCATAGACATGAAAGAGCATGAGTTCATGAATCTGAGACCTTATCGCCTCTTCATCTTCTGCTGCGGGTGAAGCCTTTTCCCATTCAATTTCGCCGTTTTTATGATAGATCGCATCATAACGGATGCCTTTAAAATAAAAAGAAACCCTCCATCCAGGCAAATTTGCCTGTTTGAAAAGAGGCTTCCATTGGAAGTGTGTAATCATCAGCCATCGCCCCCTTGTACATTTATCTTAATGGAAGTCGGGGAGATTGGAAAGCGGTTCCTTTACTGAGTTCAAAAAAGAGCGAAAGAATCCGGCTCAGCCGTTTTTTCTGAATAGAAGCTTCATCAAAGGACATCGGTTTGCTGTTCAGTTCAAAGATGACCGGACCTTTCTCTGTCAGACCGATATCTGCAGAAAATTCCGCGATCAGCCCGAAGCTTCTGGAAAGCTCGTATCCCGCTGTGCTCAAGATGGCCTGCAAGTGATCCAGATCAGCCTTTTCCCTGACAGATTCAAATGGAAGGAGAGTTCCTCCATATTTTACATGCGTTGTCGGATGGGCTGGGCCGCCTGCAGCACGAACGCCAATGCCGGTTATCGTAAACTCCCCGCGGCTTAAATGAACAAGTGCCCTTAAATCGTATTTTCTGCCCAGGACGGTGTCTGTATGGGCTTCTTCCTGAATCAGATACCCATTTAAAAAGGGACGGCAGGCAGTCCTTAAATCCTTATAGCAGGTGTCAGATCCGTCAGCTGACGTGAGCTTGAACCCGGCTGATGCTTTGCGAATCCGAAAAATCCCCTGGCCATGGCTGCTGTCCACCGGCTTTAAGTAGGCGGACGGACAGTCGTTCATAAACATCAGAATGTCATTATGGGACGTCACTTTGTGTGTTCGCGGGAGGGATGTATTCAGTTTCTGCTTCAAAAGACAATAGACATCCCATTTATTGAAAAAAAACGGGTTGAAGAACGGAATTTTTTCAGCTTTCATCCGTGTCATAAACAGACGATATCCAGTCGTCTCCTCTGCTGCACGGTCCGGCAGCCTGTTGTAGATGACAAGCGGCAAAGGCAGCTCGACTTTTGCCCATTGCTGATGCCTGCGGCTGTAGACAAAGCCGCTGACTCCAGATTCATGAAAAGAGCTCAATGTCACCACACAGCATAATTCCCCGGCTTTTTGCACTTCATACTGCAGGCTTTTGAAAAAGGTGCCGTCTCCATGAAAGACCGCACCGTCTATTCCTTCTCCTGCAAGAATACCGACAAGCGGCCGCCGCGCTGTCATGTAAATAAAGTCTCCGGCTCGACGATTGCCTTCCTCGTCAAATACTTCGCGTATTGAAGCGACAGCTCAGTTGACATCCTGTCTGCTTCTCTGAGGTCAGGATGTGAAAAGATTGATCTTCCGGGCTTTGAATTTGCTTCAAACAGCCAGACCGCACCGTCAGTATCGATGCCAAGGTCAAAACCGATTTCTCCTATGTGTCCGATGGTGCCTTTGTCAATCTCCTCACTTAAAAGAAGTGCCGCTTTCTTAAGTGACCGAAAGGCATAGTTCCGTTCAGCCTCAGTCTGGAAAAGCTCATGGAGCGTCTTGACTGCCCCTCCGTTTTCAAGATGAGTTGTGGCACTTCCTCTGCCTGCTACTTTGGCTGCGATGGCTGTTACTTGAAAACGGCCGCTGCCGTCTTTGTTGGTGTGGACACGAAAGTCCATTTTCTGCTTGCCTGACTTCAGCAGTTTTATGCGCTGCTGGATGACATACTCATCAGGATTCCGATCACCGAAGGAATGGGTAAAAAAGGCATCAAGAGACTGGTACTTCCTCAAAATGTTCCTGTCAGTGCCGGAGCGGTACCTGCTGTAGTACTCCTTTTTTTCCGGTTCATAAATAAGCTGAAAGATGCCGCGGCCGAGACTGCCGTTTTTCGGCTTTAAAAAAACACTGCCGCAGCGGACAAGCATAGTGTGAATGTCTGACACGTCCGCACCTTGCAAAGTTTCAGGCAAATAGGCTGATGCCTCAGGACTCGCAAGCAGGAGCTGATGGATGTTCCATTTGTCAAAAAAACCGGGATTAAACCAGGGAATCCCATATTCTACACTCAAACGTCTTTTGATCTCCTGTATGGCCTGGTGGTCTTCAATCTGCCTGTTCGGCAGCCGGTCATACACCACATTCGGCAGAGGAAGCGTTGTCCGCCTCCATCCATCGTCATCAAAGACACAGGCGCTGACTGTACCCGAAAGCCAGTCAATGGAGTGACTGCCAAAAACATACGCTGCCACGCCTGCAGCCCTTTGAGCAGTCAGAAATTTCGCAAACAGAAGAGACCGGCTTCCAATGGGCCTCAGGATGGAATCCGTAAAACCAGCTGTGAAAATACCGACAAGAGGTCCAAAATAAACAGATTCACCGTGTACAAAAACCTGTGTTTTCTGAAGGGGAAGATGAAGGTGATCAAACAAATCCTTTGACAGTCTGATTTCATGTTTATCATGAAAATCAACCGTGCAGCCGCGTACGAAAGAACCAAAAACGACCTGGCTGATTTCGCCTGCTGCTTCATGTTTGAAAGAAGACGGGAGGGTCAGCATCAAGGAGTCAGTAAAGCTCAGGCTGATCGGGTAACTCATAAAACACCTCCGGATTCATCTTTTTCTCTCCCGGTTTGGCAAAGGAAAAGGGAGTAATCAATAATGGCGCGGGCCGACGGTCTCGGACCGGCTGCCGTCCTGTCATCCTGATGTTTAGAAGGTTTCGTGTTCACTTCAATAATCCAGGGACGACCTGCCAAATCCACGGCAAGATCAATGCCGAATTCACCGAACAGCCCGCCCGCATACATGCTGAGTGCTTTTGACATTTCAATGGACAGTTCATTTATCAGCTTGCGGATGTGAAATGCGTCTTCTGCAGCAAATGACTCTTCAAGTATTCGTTTAATCGGGTGCTGTGACCCTCCCCTTGCAAGGTTGGCCACGAATTGATTTTCAGCAGAAACACGGGCAACCGCCGAAGTCACAGCCCACTCCGCCATGTTCCGTTTATGGCACAGAATCCTGAAATCAAGCGGTCTGTCCTGAAAGGTCAACAGGCTTATGCCTTCCTGAATGATAAAAGCTTCCTCTTTTATTCTCGGATAAAGGCTCCTGAAAAGCTCATCTGCCGATACGTAATGCCTGAGCAGGTGGCCTGAGAAGGTCGAATAATCAAGCTCATAGCCGTCATCCGTCTGTGAAATCCGGAAGATCCTTCTGCCCAGGCTGCCGCTTGCAGGCTTTAAAAAAACGACGGGGAAGAGCCTCACCATCATCTCAAAGATCCCCTTTGAAGCAAGCAGTTCTGTTCTTGGCAGATGCGGCGCGAGTGCTCCGGCCTGACTTAGAATCTGATGGACTTCCCATTTGTTTAAAAACCGGTCATTGAAATAAGGAATTCTTTCCCGGATGAAATGAGAAGACATCTCCATAAAAGCTTCCGACTGCTCAAGCGCGCGGGAGTGAAGGCGGTTGTGAACAGCATCGGGGAAAGGAACTGTGCTTTCCAGCCATTTGTCCTGAAAAAGCGTATACCCGCGCATTTTGGATTTTTCATAGCCTGAAAGATCAAACACATAAAAAAGGACACCTTTCTCAAGGCTGCAGGAAGCAAGCTCCCTGCAAAAGCCATCCATTTTTCCAAGTGACTGAGGCAGTCCTGCTTTTTCACATTCTGTCAGCACCGCAATCACAGGTCCAAGCTTGACGGTTTTCACTCTCCGGTCATACGTCATGCTGACAGCAAATGGGTGCATCGGCAGGGCAAGTTCATTCAAAAGCTCCGGATGGATGGAGACGAGGGAATGTTCTTCCCTTATACTTACGAACTGTGCAAAAAGACTATTCCTCCCGCACATCACCCGGACTCTTGCGCCGGCAGGAATGTTCAGCGCTTCGCGTAAAGACCGGCTGATATAAATGCATCTGCCCGGAAGTTCCTTGCGTGCGGCCTTAATCTGAATTTTTTCGGTCACCATACAGAACCCTCATTTGCTCACTTTTCTAACAAGCTCTATAATATTCCTATAGGCAGAAGCTGATAGAAGCATCTTATGAAAAATTACTCAAACGGTGAGATTTTGGAAGGTAGATGAAGATGACAGCATTAATGACAATCGTATTCATGGTCGTGATTGGAGCGGCGATCGGCGGGGTAACAAATCATCTCGCCATCAAAATGCTATTTAAGCCGCATGAAGCAAAGTATCTATTCGGGAAAAAGGTTCCGTTTACTCCGGGTCTGATTCCTAAACGGCGTGATGAACTGGCAGATCAAATGGGGAAAATGGTTGTGGGGCACCTCCTCACTCCGGACGGCATCAAGCGGAAGCTTGCCAATGAAGAGTTTCATCAGACACTGACATTATGGACAGCCAAAGAAGCGGAAAAACTGATTTCAAGCAGCAAAACCGTGACGGAGTTTGCAGCAGATTTTGGCATAAAGGACCTGGATGACAAGGCAGAAAGATGGCTTAAGGATCTGCTGGGTAAAAAAATAGCAGAAAAAACAGCTCATTATAAAGATCTTTCCATCAAAGAAGCTCTCCCGGAAACACTTCTTGAGAAAATTCAGCAGTCTATTCCGCAGGCCGCAGATTTTATCCTGAAAAAAGGCAGTGACTATTTCCAGAGCGATGAAGGAAAACAGCGCCTGAGACGGATGATTGATGATTTTCTGGCAGAAAGGGGCATGCTCGGCGGCATGGTCCAGATGTTCCTCGGAAACACAAGTGTATTTGACAAAGTGCAGCCGGAAGTTCTGAAATTTCTCCGCAACGGGGAAACAAAGCGGCTGATTACATCTGTCCTCGAAAAAGAATGGGCAAACATACAGAATCTGAATGTTGGCGAAGCTGCGGAAAAATTCAGGCTCGAAGATCTTGCTGATGCTGCACAAGAAGCCATCCTCAAAGAAATCGGCATCAAAGAGCGGCTGAACGCACCGGTTTCACAGTATTTAATGCCTTACTCTGAATGGATACAGGAGGACCTGATTCCAAAAATGACGGCAAAAGCCGTTGATTATCTGCATAACAACCTGGATCACATGCTTGGACAGATGCACCTTCACGATATTGTCAAAGAACAGGTTCAATCTTTTTCAGTTTCACGGCTTGAAGAAATGGTGCTTGGCATCTCAAGACGCGAATTTACGATGATCACGTATCTGGGCGCACTGCTTGGAGGTCTCATCGGGGCACTTCAGGGGATAATCGTCCTGCTGATGAACTAGCGGAATGGGCACGAAATGAAATTCCGGGAATAGTCTGTTATAGTGGTAGGAGCCTGCGTAAAAGGCGAAAAGATGTTAGGAGGACAATTATGTCTGCAAATGTATATGATTTAGGCTACAGCCTTGAGAAAGCACTTCGCGAAAGCGATGATTTTAAAACATTAAAAAACCTTTATGATGAAGTGAACTCAGACAGCTCGGCACGCACGCTGTTTGAAAGCTTCAGAGACGTTCAGCTGAACCTTCAGCAAAAGCAAATGTCCGGCCAGGAAATCACACAGGATGAAATTGAACAGGCGCAAAAATCCGTTGCTCTCGTTCAGCAGCACGACAAAATCTCTAAGCTCATGGAAGCAGAACAGCGCATGAGCATGACAATTGCAGAACTCAACAAAATCATCATGAAGCCGCTTGAAGAGCTTTATGGGAGTCTTGAGCAGTAATAAAAAGAAGATGTGACTTACGTATATAAGTCATTGCAAAAACCGAACTAGCTATAATTAGTTCGGTTTTTTTTACGTGAAAGGACCTTTCTAAGAGGAGCTACCCTTTTTCATGTTGAGCATGTGATATTTTATCAATCAGATCCTCGTTAGTGGCGCCAATCCTTGTAGTGCTGCCACTTTTTTTGGAGAGGGATCCTGGTTAGTGGCATTACTCGCTGTAGTGCTGCCACTTTTTTTGGAGAGGGATCCTGGTTAGTGGCATCACTCGCTGTAGTGCTGCCACTTTTAACGGAGAAGGATCCCCAATAGTGGCGTCATTCGCTGTAGTGCTGCCACTTTTAACGGAGAAGGATACCCAATAGTGGTGTCATTCGCTGTAGTGCTGCCACTTTTGCCGGAGAAGGATCCTCGTTAGTGGCGCCACTCCCCTGGGTGCTGCCACTTTTGCCGGAGAAGGATCCTCGTTAGTGGCGCCACTCCCCGGAGAACTGCCACTTTTGTCGGAAAAGGACCCTCATTAGTAGCGCCATTCCGTAATAATGCTGCCATCCCCCATCGACGCTTTAAAATTCGACTTTTCGAAATAAAAGAACTATTTAACCGCTTACATTTTTTCGCGAAAAGCTCTTGTCAAAACGGAAAAAACTTGTAATAATAAATGTAAGCGTTTTTATTATACCTATTCTTTGGTCTGCGGTTATGGGGATGACCTGCAGTGCCGTTTTGCGTTCAGATCCTGCGGGTAACAGGACCTGAAACAATGGGAGAAAATCAAATATCGGGGTTTTAACTTATAGAACAGCTCTGAGGCACATGCTTCAGAGCTGTTTGCGTTTGTTCAATTACATGGCTCTTTCCTTTTCTGTTAAGGCATATCTGCTTTTCTATCGTTCTATTTCAGTTCAAAAGGACATATTCCTATATTAGAAATCAGACATCAGCTGAAGGGGGATTCACTGTGATCTACCGACTACTGGCATTAAATATTGACGGAACCCTGCTCCGTTCAAACGGCCGTCTTGAACCTTCAACAAGGGAAGCGGTCCAATATGTGCAAAACAAGGGAGTTTATGTGACTCTCGTGACAAGCCGTCATTTTCAGATGGCAAAAAAACTTGCAAAGGCACTGAAGATAAATAATTTGCTGGTCACTCACAGCGGTGCGTTTGTTTCTGATAAAGTGGACAGATCGCTGTATGAAAACAGGATCTCAGAGGAAAAGACATTTAACCTCGTTCAGGTGCTGGAAACGTTCGACTGCAACGTGCGCATCGTGCACGAACGGTTTTCGCTTGGCAACCGGAAAAAGGTATCTTCTTCTATTTTGGGGAAAACGCTGCTGAGTCCAAAAGATCCGCTTTTTTATCCTGTTCAATTCGTCGAATCGCTTGGGGAAAATTTAAGAGATGAACCGCTCGCTGCACCTAAGCTTGATGTTTATTTCTCTGAGGCAGAGTCATGCCTTGAGGCAGAGAATCTTCTTGCCAATGCGTTTGAAGGTATTACAGTAAGAGTGAAGAACCCTTCCATGCTTGAGATAACAGCAAAAGGAGTTTCAAAGGAAAATGGTTTAAGGCTGATCGGCCAGCATCTCGGCATTGCACAGGAGGAAATGGTTGCAATCGGTGATGCAGAGGACGATATGAACATGATTGAGCTCGCAGGTTTGGGTGTGGCAATGGGAAATGCTCCTCATGCCGTTAAAAAAGCAGCGGACTGGATAACAAGAAGCAACGATGACCAGGGAGTTGCCTACATGGTCAAAGAGCATTTCAGAAAACAGCACCGCATTGAATTTTTGGATAAACTGAAGGTGGACCGCTAGTACCGGGGAATAAAGAATCATACCCAGTTTTGGCCAGATATTTTGGAAGCATCACTTAAATTTCATATAAAAATATACAAAGAACCCGTGAATACATGCATTCACGGGTTCTTTTTCTGCGGAAAAAAGGTGTTTTTGAACATATTGGTTATAAAGGGACAACAGGTTTTTCCATTTGTGTTATGATATGAAAGACAAAGTTTGGAAAAAAAGCATGTTATGAAAGGTAATGTTATGTTCAACTCCATGAAAATCCGTTCCTTCTTACTTTCAGGACTTGTGTTCTGCATCCTTCTATTAACAGGATATTGTTTGATCCTGGGTGTGCCTAAAGAAGATGATTCCTTATTTTACGTTATCTTTTCTTATGGGTTATTAGGTGTTTTTCCGCTTCTATGGTTTACTTTTCAATTCCAAAAACAGAAGTACAGCCTTTCTGCTGTCTTTTACATGAGAGGGTTAAAGAAGCAATTACCGCTTATTCCGGGATTGGTCTTTCTTTTGATTGTTTTTTCTCTAGGGGCATATTGGTTAACAAATTACACAATGTCTTTTATCTTTCCAAATATGGTAGAAGAGATGTTAAGTGAGGAGGTTCCGGTGCCCTCGAACACCTTTTATTATCTATTGCTGGGGATAAATATTTGTCTGGCAGGCCCGATTGCTGAGGAGTTTATATTCAGAGGGTTGCTGTTAAAGCGTTTAGCCGAGAAAACAAATCTATTGGCAAGTGCTGTGATAACAAATGTACTGTTCGGCCTCTTTCATTCTGACATAATCGGGGGAGTCATGTTCGGGTTTATCGTCACGCTGCTCTACCTTAAAACAGACAATATTCTCGTTCCTGTGGCGGCTCATATCCTGAATAACTCAACCTTAATGGCTTTATCTATTTTTTCACCTGATTCACCTGAATTCACGATGATCCTGACTGTTGATGATTTACATACTAAGATGGTGCCTAATTTAGTCATTCTGGTGGTTTCTGCGGTCATGCTGGTTTTCTATATCAGCAAAAATATAAATGTTTTGACGAAAGAAAATATGGTGAGGCCGACAGAAAGCGATTCAATTTTACGGAACCATGTCATTTCAGTTGCATCAACGAATGTTTTGCCGTCATCAAAAAATACGCATAAATAGTGAAAGGTCCTTTTATAAGGATCTTTTTTATTTTTCAAAAAGCATTTGTAAATTCTATGTTAATCTGTATCCCTTTTGAAAGGATTTTTATAGATTAATAAGAAATACGTAAGAATGCTGAAAAAGGAGGCTCATCATGATAAACAAAGCAGCAGTCCGCAAGCCGTTTCTGATGAAAATGTGGGAGCATTACCCGAAGCTCTGGAAAGGGCTGATTGATGCAGGGATCCTGCTGAAATACAAAACACTTGATATCAGGAAGCTTCCTGACAAAGTCGTAATGCCCTCGTCGAACGTCCTGTACGTTGACGCAAAGGAAAACCGGGGGAGGGCCCTGCTGATCAGCGGCGGCGTCACGCAAAAAAGACTTCTGTCTTTCTGGGAAAACGCCGTAAGAATCCTGCAGCCGGATACCGTCATAGACATTGGCGTCAACTACGGAGAATGCATCTTTTCTGTTCCTTATCCAAAGCATGCCAAGATTTTCGGGATAGAAGCAAACCGCAATTTGCTTACATATATCCAAAAATCAAGGGATGCGCATCCTAATTCAGCGCAGATCAGGATCATTCATGCGTTTGCATCTGATAAAGACGGGGAGGAAAAGGAATTTTTCGTTGATAACCACTGGTCTGGAACTTCTTCTGCTTCTTATAAACCGTCCCACAGTATGATTGACCAGGTCTCAGTAAAGGCCATCACAGTTGATTCGCTGTTTAAAAATGACTTGAAGGACCAGACGGTTCTCTTCAAAATTGACGTGGAAGGGTACGAAGCGTTTGTTCTGAAAGGAATGAAGCGTCTTTTTGAACAAAGCCGGTGTGTTCTCGGGTTTATTGAGTTCAACAGTGAATACTTTGGAAAATCAGGAGTGGACGTGAAGGAGTTTTTCACATATTTGAACCGGTATTTTACAATCTACGTCTATCAGGATAACGATACTTTAGTAAAAATGAAAAATCTCACAATCGATGACTTGTACAGCATGTTTGATTCCCGGTATGTTCATACAGATCTATTGCTTGCAACCAATGAAGAGCTGGCAGATTCCCTTGTTTGAAAGAGGGGGCTGCATACAGCTCTTTTCATTTTTTGAGAAGGGATTTCGCGTTATGTTTAGAAATAATAAAGTACCATTATTTTTATTTTTTTAAAGCTTGAGTCTCTCGGTCAATTACATCGTTTTGAATGACTAACTAAAGAAAGAAGGGAAAGAGATGAAAGGGGATTTCTTTTCAAACTATGAAAAGTTTATTATTGTGCCGCTGGAAGATCAAAATGCTAAGCAGGAATTCACTCCTTCCGACTATCCGTCTCATTATATCCTGACCCTGTCGCTCTATGATGCGCTTATTGAAAACTGGAATGAAGCTGCTAAATTCGAAATAGACATAAAAGCCGGTCTTGAGAAGGTATTGGAGGAGTTTAACAGGAAGCATGGCGATCATTATCATTTGCAGGTGCTTGAGCTCGATTCTGAGAAACCGTACTTTGTTCTCGCTTTTTCAAGCAAATTGAAAATCGAGAGCGAAGAAGCAGACAGCAGAATCGCCTATGTGCTTGAAATTCTATTATCCAATCATCTTTATGTGGGCCAAAGCTGGTACAGGCTGATCGGTGACAAAGGAAGGATCAAGCGCCAGCTGTTCAGCTACTCGTTTAAAGAATACTATGTCATGGAATCTGCCGGCGTATAGGACCATTCTTTTGGTGAATCCTCATGGACATGATATTATGTAGTGAGCTGAAAAGGTATAGGAGGATTCACAAAATGGATATAAAATTAATTGCACTCGACATGGACGGCACCCTTCTGAATGAGAAAAAAGAAATTTCAGAAGCGAACCGCAGCGCTATAAAAGCGGCAGAAGAAAAAGGGCTGCACGTCGTGATCAGCACAGGAAGAAGCATGGCGACACTAAGAGACCTTGCTAAATCTCTGAGTCTGAAATCATACCTTGTTACTGTAAACGGAAGCGAAATCTGGGATGAGCACGGTGAACTTGTTCACAGAAGCATTGTGGAAAACGACGCAATCACTTGGATGTATGATCTTTCCAAAACACACAAAACCGGATACTGGGCAACAAGCACAGAGCGGGTTTTCTTTAATGAGATGCCGGAAGATCTGACTGCCTATCAATGGCTGAAGTTCGGCTTTGAGATTGAAGACGACAAAGCCCGCGAGACCATCCTGAAAGAGCTTCAGGACAGAGGAGAGTTTGAGATCACCAATTCAAGCCTGACAAATCTCGAGGTCAACACGATGGGTGTCAACAAAGCGCGCGGCATTGAAAAAGTGTGCGGCCTTCTCGGCATCACATTGGAAAATGTCATGGCGTGCGGAGACAGCATGAATGACATGGCCATGATTAAAGAAGCAGGACTCGGTATCGCCATGGGCAATGCACAGGATACTGTCAAAGAGGCTGCCGACTGGGTAACACTGTCGAATGATGAAGACGGAGTCGCTGAAGCGATTAAAAAATATGTGCTTTAAAAATGAACAGACGGTTTAGCGGCCGTCTGTTTTTTCTTTATTAAGGATCGGATCTGCTCAAGGCGCTTGCGCTTTTGTTAATAAAATTGACCGCACGCTCTATGTTTTGTACACTAAAAGAAGTTTTGAATCCAATAAAGATAAGGTGAGAGTCTTGCGTTTTTATATAAATGGCATAGAAGATGAACGTCTTCACCGGCCGCTGCAGTTAATATCAAACTTGTTTTATGAAGAAACCGAGCTGTTCTTTAATGAGGAAGAAGCGGATATCCGGATTGCCTACGAAGTGGAACTGAAAAACGGAAGCGTTTCTGTAAAAGGCGTGCTTTCCGGCCAAAACGGATACAACGGGGAAGCCCGGCATGAAAAAGAATTATCCGGACAGCTTACGGAAAAAGAAATTTTTAAACAAATCAAGCATACCCTCGTTTTTGTGCATCTGAATCTTCTTCAGGATTACACAGGAATCATTCAGCAATGGGGAATTCTGACTGGGATCAGGCCGACGAAGCTGCTTCACAAAAAGCTGCGCGAAGGCATGTCCAAAGAAGAAGCACACCGCACGCTGAAAGAAGAGTATTTAATATCGGATGAAAAGATCGCGCTCATGCAGAGGATTGTCGACAGACAGCTGAGTGTTGTCCCGGACCTTTACGACTTATCCAGGGAAGTCAGCATCTACATCGGCATTCCGTTCTGCCCGACGAAATGTGCCTACTGTACGTTTCCTGCCTACGCCATCAATGGAAGACAGGGTTCTGTTGATTCCTTCCTTGGCGGACTGCACTACGAGATCCGCGAAATGGGCAGATGGCTGAAAGAAAAAGGCATTAAAATAACGACGGTTTATTACGGAGGCGGCACTCCGACAAGTATTACCGCAGAAGAAATGGACATGCTCTATGAAGAAATGTACGCGGCATTCCCCGGTGTCGAAAACATTCGGGAACTGACTGTGGAAGCAGGCCGTCCGGATACGATAACAGAAGAAAAGCTGGATGTGCTCAACAAATGGAAGATCAGCCGCATCAGCATCAATCCCCAGTCCTACATTGATGAAACGCTGAAAGCGATCGGGCGCCATCATACCGTTCAGGAAACCATCGATAAGTTCCATTTAGCAAGAAAAATGGGCATGGACAATATCAACATGGATCTGATTATCGGACTTCCGGGTGAAGGAGTGGAGGAATTTGATTATACTCTTTCAGAAACAGAAAAGCTGATGCCCGAATCACTGACGGTTCACACGCTTTCGTTTAAACGGGCATCAGAAATGACGCGCAACAAACAAAGGTATAAAGTGGCAGACCGCGGAGAAATCGAAGAAATGATGAACCGCGCTGTGCAGTGGACAGATGCTCACGGCTATACGCCATATTACTTGTACCGCCAGAAAAATATCCTGGGCAACCTCGAAAACGTCGGATATGCGCTCGAAGGCCAGGACAGCATCTACAACATCATGATCATGGAAGAACAGCAGACCATTATCGGAATCGGCTGCGGTGCTGCGAGCAAATTCATCCACCCTGAAACAGGAAAAATCACGCAATTTGCAAATCCGAAAGACCCGAAGTCATACAATGACAGCTTCAAGCATTATACAGAAGAAAAAATCAGGCTTCTTGAAGAAATGTTTCAGGCGTAAAGCTTTCCCTTTTTAGGGGGAGCTTTTTTCATTTTGATGATAGGATAGCTGTTTTATGATGCTTCAAGAAGGTATAACAAAAGTGGACTGAAGCGGAGAAAACTTGACTCCTGCGGGATGAAGAGGGCACTGAAGATCCCGCAAGCGCAGCGAGGAAGCTTCAGGCACTCCCCGCGGAAAGCAAGTTTTCGGAGCGGAAGGGAACGGTTATCAGCTTCAAAATGGCATTACAAAAACAGCTTTTCCGAACAAAAAAGGTACAGGATCCTCAAAATTTTCTGCTCATCCTCCTAACATCAGACATCTCCTGCCTGAATAGCTTTAAGGAGTGAGAGGAGGCAGGAGATGATTAAACGATTGGGCGGATGTCTGCTGTTTTTTGCGTTTCTGCTTGCCGGCTGTTCAGCTGATCCTGTTCAGGAAGAATTGCTGGCGTATGTAAATGATGTGCTTCCTGAGGTCACCGAAAAAGAAGTGGCTGCCATTACAGCCTATGACAGTGTGTCAGGAGACAATTACACAAGTGATGATGTCATGTATTCCGTGATGGTGGATGAAGTATCACCTGTTTACAATTCCTTCATTGCCGACCTTGAAGAAGTAGAAATTGAATCAAAAGAGCTGAAAGAGCTTCATGAGCACTATATTGAAGCAGCCAACATTCAGCATGCAGGATTTATCCTGATCATCGCGGGCCTTGAACAGCAGGATCGCGGCAAAATCATTGAAGCAAACGAAAAACTTGCAGCTGCACGGAAAATGCTCAGAGAATACACCGCAGACCTCGAGGCACTTGCTGAAAAACATGATGTTACGCTTGAGGAAGAGTATTAAAGAAAGCCCCGTGTGTTTTTAACGGGTTCGGTCCAGAGATGCTAAACAGAAAATCGCCATGTAATCCGCACACCATTTAACAGTTCAAATGGTGTGCTTTTTCACTTATATAATTAAAACAGGATATTGGACAATTGTGATAAAATGGAAATATCAGTTATTCAGTTAAAGGGCAGTTTAATGGAATAAGCCGAGACTTTTTTAATTGAGTTTTCGTGTTATTATGAAAGGTTATTTAGGGGGATAGATAAATGAAGACCGCACAGCTGCCTATAGTTCAATTAAGAGAATTAACACTTGAAGACGCGGAAGACCGCTATCAATGGTGTTTAGATAAAGAAGTGACGAGACATTTAAATATGCCAGAGAAGTATCCGCCTTTTAGCAAGGTAGAAACACAGAGTTGGATAGAAATGTGTATCAACAAAACAAATGGTTATGAACAAAAAGCCATTGTAACTGAAGATGGGAAACATATTGGTTGGATTGATTTAAAAAACATTGATAAGATGAATAGACACGCGGAATTAGGAATTGCAATAGGAAATAAATTATATTGGGGTAAAGGTTTTGGGCTTGCTGCAATGAAGGAAATGCTTGTATTGGGATTTGGTGAATTAGGTTTAAACAAGATTTGGTTAAGAGTCGAAGTAGATAATGAAAAAGCAATCAAATCTTATAAACGTATGGGCTATGTTGAAGAAGGTGTTTTAAGACAAGACCGATTAAGAAACGGTAAGTTTGTTGACCGCTTAAGAATGAGTATCCTTAAACAGGATTTCTTCAAGTAACGAAGGCGATTGCAGCAAAGTGGATCGTCTTTTCTTATTGAGTAATTGAGCAGCATTCCTGTAATAACAAGAAATTAGAAAGGTGACGCAAATATGTCAATAAATTATGGATGTTTGGGCTGCAAACTTGCTAATAAAATTGAACCGGTAAATGTCGTATATGAGAATGAATACATTTGTTGTGTTTTAGATATTGAACCATTTAATGAAGGTCATACTTTAATCCTTCCAAAAAAGCACTATCTAGATGTCGATGATTTAGATTTAAAAACGTCAAATGCCATTATGGAAGCATCTATGAAGATTTCAAAAGCAATAAAGAAAATATTCGCCCCTGACGGAATTACCATTTGCCAAAATGGTGGGAAATTTAATGATCTAAGTCATTACCATATGCATATTATTCCGAGGTTTGAAGGCGAACAGTTCTATTATGAAGAACAGATAGATAATGCGAAAGAGAAAAATAAATTTTTAGAAACTAAAGCAAGATTAAAGAGGCAAATAGAATTACAATATTAAGCAATCGGGGGCGATTGTAGCAAAGAGGATCGCCTTTTATTATTGAGGAATTGGGCAGTCTAAGAGAATAATGAAAATTACGGTAGATATAAAATTTAGAAAATGATAGCGAAAGGCGGAATAGTCTTGTTAGAAAAATTCCCCATATATATAACTTCATTCAATCAAGAAAGATTGATTAGAGTATATCTACCTAAAAATTACAACAAGGAAAATAAGAGTTATCCCGTATTGTATATGCACGATGGGCAAAATGTTTTTCAGGATGATGATGCAATTGGTGGCAAATCTTTAGAACTTGAAAGCTACTTGGATGAAAGTGGGTTGGAAGTTATCGTTGTCGGAATAGATCAAAATAGCGATGAACGAATAAATGAATATTGTCCTTGGATAAATGGAGAATATAGCAAGAAGATATTAGGTCAGGCTAGTTCAGCCGGTGGGAAAGGTATACAGTATGTAGACTTTATTGTGAATGAACTAAAGCCATTCATAGACAATAAATACCGTACGTTAAAAGATAGTACTGCAATGGCAGGAATTTCCTTAGGAGGGCTTATTTCCACTTTCGCTATGTGCCGTTATCCTCAAGTATTCAAAAGGATAGCTGTTTTGTCTTCAGCTTTTTACCGTAACCAGGAGGAAATTGAAAAGTTACTACAAGATACAGATTTGTCATTGATTGAAATGATTTACTTAGACTGCGGAACGAAGGAGGCAGGTAAAGAAGATGTTATAAGTAATGAATTTTTAGCATCAAACGAAGCTGTTTTTACAATTTTGAGAGAGAAATTGCCCAATGCAAAATTCGAGATTATTAAGGATGCGGAACATAACTATTATTTCTTTAAGAGGCGTGTTCCTGAAATTGTTTCTTATTTAATGTCAGTAAAATAGATAAGAGAACTTTAAAGTAGCCCAACGATATTCAAACAAAGCTATATCATTAACTAACGGGAGTTATTGAGTAATATCGCTTGTCACCCTTTGACGTTCAGAATATAGCGAGGAGAAAATAATGATTATTGATAAAAAGATTCACCGAGCTTTTGGAGTTTACGGCATTTACACCGACGGCAATAAAATACTAGTAATCAATAAGAACAGAGGACCTTACATAAATCGTTATGATCTTCCAGGAGGAAGTTTAGAAGATGGTGAAAGTCTGACAGTAGCATTAAAAAGAGAATTTCTTGAAGAGACTGGTTTTGAAGTGAAAGTAGACAAAAACTTGGGTATAGCAGACTTTATGTTACCTTGGGCTTGGAATGAGTGTGAATTTGTCCATCATATTGCAGCCTATTATTTAGTTGAAGTAATCAGAGGCGATATAAAGAAACCTCATCAGTTTGAAGGTCAAGACTCTCTGGGTGCGTTGTGGTTGTCAGAAGAAGAAGCAAATATTAATAATGCATCTCCACTAGTTCTTAAAGCATTTAGGTGGTTAAAGGAAAGTGTATTTGATCCGGATGTTGAGGTTTATAATGATTGGGAAATTAGAATGTAAGATATTCAGTAATCGGAGGCGATTGCAGCAAAGTGGATCGCCTTTTCTTATTGTGGATTGGGCAGGTAGCTCAATAAGAAATGTTATGATTAATAATCTCAAACAGGTGTAGGTAGGTAAAATAAGAATATGGACAAATATGAAAAGGCACGTAACTTATATTATTTAGGATTAGAAAATTTCGAGAATGCGGATTATGAAAATTCCCTACAATGCTTTATTGAATCCAATAAATTAGATGAACATTCACGAACTTATGCGAGAATTTATGAATGTTTAAAGAAGTTAGGAAAAAATAAAGAAGCTAAAGCCTATATAGAAATATCTTATAAAAAAAATCCAATTCAGGATAAAGTGACGCTGCAATATGCAGAAGAGTTAGTATTTGATGGGAAAGTGGGGTTGGCTAAAGAAATTTTGGAAAAGTTATTGATTAGAAATGCAACTTACGGTCCTGCTAAAAGACTACTTGAAAAGATAAATAAGGATAATTTCTTGAACTAACTGGTGTTTTAATTCAAGAGGAATTGTGAGTTGAGCAATTTTATTCGACATAATTGTGTAGTTATTCAATTATAGGGGGGCGTTAATCCAAGAAGGGATTGACGCTTCTTTTATTGAAATCAATAAATGTAGAAAGATTACAATAGATGGATCTGGGGGAGTTCTTTTGAAGTTTAGACATATGGCTGTAGCATTTCTAATAAATGAGTGGGAACAAATCCTTTTCTTACAAAAGAGTGCTAACAGCTCTTTTCTGGCCGGCCATTTGGTTCTCATTGGTGGACATATAGAAGAAAATGAGATGAGTTTGCCTATTGAAGCTTGTATTAGAGAAATAAAAGAAGAAACAGGCTTAAATAAATCTGACATAAGTAATTTAAAACTGAGATACATTGTAATGAGAATGAAAAATGTAAGAGAAGTTAGAACACAGTATGTCTTTTTTGGTGAAGTTAAAAGTGCAGCAAGATTAACTGGAAGTGATGAAGGTTCCTTATCTTGGATCGATTTTGATAAGATCTCAAAACATAATGTTTCAGCTACAACTAAAGAATACCTTTTGGTCCATTTGGAAGGGGAATGAAAATGAAGAATCTAGAAGAACAATATAAAAATTCATCAAATTTAAATACTCGGATCAATATACACGAGTTATTTAGTACAAATAAAAAAGACTGGCATCATTGGCTATTCGAGCAATATGAGATTTCTCCAAGCAGTAAAATATTAGAGATTGGATGTGGAGATGGAGCTTTTTGGCTTAAGAATAGGAACCGAATTCCTAGCAGCTGGCACATTGTCCTATCAGATTTTTCTAAGGGAATGCTTGAATCTGCTAAGGAGAATCTTCGAGGAGTCAAATCTTTTCAGTATTATCCATTAAATATTGAAGAGATTCCATTTGATGATAATAGTTTTGACGTAATTATCGCTAACCATATGCTCTACCACGTTCAAAATAGAAATATAGCTTTGAGAGAAGTTCGACGAGTATTGAAAACAGGAGGAGTATTTTATTCCTCTACCATTGGAAAAGATCATATGAAGGAATTTGGACAATTGTTAAATAGGTTTGACCCAAAACTTGATTATGGTTCAGCAAATGAAAATGCCTTTGCATTCGGAATAGAGAATGGTGAAAATCAACTACAGCCTTATTTTAATGATATTGTTTATAAAGATTTTCCTGGAGGTCTTCATATTACCGATGAAAGAGCCATAGCAGATTATTTACTTTCATTGAATACTGATTTAAGTGGAATATTAGTGAATGAAAAACTTACAGAGTTTCTTCAGTTTTTAAAGGAACAAAAAAAAGCAAACAATGGAGGTATAAGCATAACAAAGTCCACTGGATTATTTAAATCGAGATAACAGTGTTGTTCAACAATCGGGGGCGATTATCGAAATATGAATAAGATGCTAGGGTATGCAAGCATATTGGCAGGCATATTGTTTATGGGAGTATCAGCAATAAATTTCACTACACCTATTGGTGAAAGGGGAATGTCAATCGGTCAAACATATCTGGGTATATCTGAACCAGTTCCCACTCTGTTAGGATTATTTATTGGAGCAGTTTTAATTTGCTGGTCTCTGTACCTTATATGGAACATATTTGCGAAGAAGGTAATTAGAATAGCGATATTATCCTTAATTATCATTTCTCTAATTCCAATTGTCATACTATTCTTTTATGCTGGCTCCATTTAAATTTCAGTTAGGCGATTTATTAAGAAATCGGGGGCGATTGCAGCAAACTGTGATCGCTCTGTTAAAAGGCAAGGTGTTAGATAATGAGAAAAGAACTAATAAACAAACTCAAAATCCTGTCAGATACAGAACTAAAGAATGCATTCCCTTATGAGGATATAGGGCAAATGGAAGAGTATTTCGATGATAAACTTTCTGATGAACATTCTCTCACTGGTGACTTTAATGAATTTATTATGCTTATAGCAGGCAGTGCTTCGTATGTATTAAGCAATAAGGAGGTCCCAAAATATCAAATGCACTTCCTTGATAAAGATTTTTTCTCTCTATATCCTCACTACTCTTTTTTTCGAGGCTCGGTTAATAAATATCCAGAGTTTCATAAGGAATTACTGAGTTTTGAAAAAGCAAGATTATTGTTGTTAGAAATCGTTAAATAGTTGTCCTAAGCGGTTATCTATTAAATAGAATTTGTTTTTAGGGATAATTCAGTAGTGTTATTCAGTTATCGGGGGCTATTGCTGCAAAGTAATTTGCTTTGGTCCTATAATTAACTAGTTGTAGGTGTTAATCCAAGGAGGGTTAAGGCCTTTTTTGTTGAATTCTGTGAATGTCGTTATCAAATTTCTAAACGAACCTAGAGGGGTGATGAAATTATGTGTGATATGAAATTAGTAAGGGGAACAGTCAACTCCTTTAAAGAGTTTATGGAAACTATCAGTGAGATCACTAAAATGCAATCAACTTTGGTGATTGGAATAGATGGATGTGGCGGCTCAGGGAAAAGTACATTTGCTGATAAAATGAAAGAAGTACTCCCTAATATAACAATTGTACATAATGATGATTTTTACTTTCCTTCATCACAAATTATAAAAAAACATCCTACACAAAAGCCAGTCGGTGCAGACTTCGATTGGAAACGTCTTTTAAATCAGGTACTGGAACCAATAAGCCAAGGGAGAGAAGGACAATATCAGCGATACGATTGGGAAACTGATTCCTTAGCAGAATGCCATACTGTGCCTGTAGGTGGTATTGTCGTAGTTGAAGGTATATATACCATTCGTCAAGAACTAGAAAATAAATATGATATAAAGATATGGATTGATTGCCCTAGAGAGATAAGGCTATCAAGAGGTATCAAAAGAGACGGAGAAGACGCTCGTGAATTGTGGGAAGATAATTGGATGATTTCAGAAGATATTTATCTGGAAGAGCAAAAACCATTTCAAAGAGCAGATCTTGTATTCAGTGGGACTAAGTGAACTTTTTATTCAACGATCGGGGGCGTTAATTCAAAAAGAATAAACTCATTTTTCAATGAATTTATTAAAAAATGGAGCAGGTTCGTGGAAGAAAGACGGTTTGATTATAAAGAATTTGACACTATTTTTATTATATATAAAGTAGTCCATTAAAAAATCTCAGACTGGCAAAAGCCTGAGATTTTTAATAATGGCCTTTTGCAGCATTGAATCCATTATGGTTTGTTTCTAATTACTTTGCGGATCATGAATCAAGGAAACTGTCTCTTTGGCTTTTCGCCTTCTATATATGCTTAGAATTAGTCCTGCGGATATCATCTCCAGCAATAAATGTGAACCTCCATAACTCATGAATGGCACCGAAACACCAGTGAGTGGAGATAAACCGAGATTCGTCAGTAGGCTTAGTATAAACTGAGCTGAAAAGACTGCTGCCAATCCTGTAATAAGCAATTTTCCATAAGGTGAATTCACACTTTTGGCGGTAATCGATATTCTATAAATAAAAAATATAACCAGGGTTATAGCCGTGATTGCGGCTAGCCACCCAAACGAATAGATGATGTACGCCAAGATAAAATCTGTATGGACTTCAGAAATGAAACTTGGGGTCACCTGAAGGGCACGTCCTATAAAATAAGCCTCACCTACTTTAAAATCTGAATAGGAGCTTACCATGGGGTTTATCTGAGAAAGAGACAGCAGATTCCAGATGGGCCAAATAGAAGCAACAACTGTTAATGTTATCGTTTGCTTAAGGCTGGACCTTGACGTACGCATGATTGCAGCGCATACAATGATGCTTATAATAGTAGCTGCGAAGGCTCCTGTAGTCGCCATTAATGAGATTGGTATTGACATAATACCTATTCCAAGCCAAGACTTTCGGTTATCATTCCAATCCCAGGAATGAAAGATTCCAGCAAAGGCAATGACTAGAAGGAATGGAGTAATTTCGGTGAAATTAATAGTGGCAAAGCCTACATTTAAAAATGGTACATTATCAACTCTAACACCAATAAGAACGGTCAATAAAAGTATGACGATTGTTGCCGCATAGAAGTGCTTGGAGTATTTCATCAATCTTCTGTAGTCAAACATAAAGATGCTTAGCATGAGCACGACACCCAACAAGTAGAAGCCAAGACTTTTATTGAAAACTTTCAGTTCTTGAAGCTCTGTAAAAGCCGAATGGAATTGCAAATAATACATAACCAGCAGTCCAAATAGAGAAGCTGTCAGCACTGGCAGCAAGATTTTCACATCCATTGGGGCTTTGTGTGTTTTGTTAAGCTGCTTTCCCAAAACTTCTGCATCTCCCATACGTGCCAATGCTTGATCTATAGCTTCTTCTTCTGAAAGTCCTGTACTCATGGCCTCCTCTTTGAGTGTATGAAGGTGATCGTTAATTTCCAGTTTTATATGGGCATGTACATCCTTATTTTTTATCCGTTTACACAGCTCTCTAATATAGATTTCAAACTTAGTATCTAGTCCCATACGATTTTCTCCCCGCTTAAAACTTCGTCCACAGCATTCTTGAAAACGGACCACTCTTCTTTTTTTTCTTGAATCAATTCTTTGCCCTGGTTATTAATCTTGTAATATTTTCTCTTTCTTTTTCCAGTCCCTTCGCCCCAGTAAGATACAATTAATTCTTTTTCCTCAAGGCTGTGAAGGATGGGATAGATTGTGCCTTCCTTAAAATTAAAAATTCCATTAGACTTCAATTCCAGTTCTTTAATGATTTCATAGCCGTACATTGGTTTAGAATTAAGCAAACTCAAAATAAGAGTAGTGGTACTACCCTTTAACAATTCTTTGCTTATCTTCATAAAGAATCATCCTCCCTAATGCATAGTAAATCTATGCATAGTTATTGTATGTATAATTTATGATATAAATGAATTCCTGTCAATATATCTTTAAAGAAAAACGTCATGTTTTATATAACAAAAATTCCTTATTTAATTGGTAGAGCACATTCTTCTCATAAGCTGCTTTTAAAAGTTGAATAAGATCTAAGTAAAAAAAGGGATAGCAGACAATAAGACTTCCTATCAGATATGATTTTCATGTTTATGAAGCAAACATTGATTATTCAACAAACGGTTGCTTTAATTGAAGAATTGTCATTAAAAAATGGTCAGAGGCACATCAGCCACTGACCATTTTTAATGCGAATATAATTGTTTTTCCGCTGATTTAATAGAAACGCATAAATCACCAGTGGACTGCAGTGGAAGGAACTTGACTCCTGCGGGATTTAGAGGAAAGGGGAGACCCCGCAGGCTGGACGAGTTATCATGAACGAAACTAGCTCCTTATTCGTAACATCGTAGGTTAATCTGGTTAGAATGTTTACTGGAAAAAAACATACCAAATCAGAGCTGCATTACGGAAGGAGCTAGTTATTATGAAGGATGCCATGAAATACGTAGGTTTAGACGTATCGAAAGAAAAAATTGCGGTCGCGATTGCAGAAGAGGGACGCGAAGCCCCACGTTACTGGGGAGTGATCGACCACACACCTGAGGCCATAAAAAAGCTAATGAAAAAGTTGGGGGAGGCAAAAACTCTTCGCGTCTGTTATGAAGCTGGTCCTACAGGTTATGCCTTATACAGACTATTGTCTGATATGGGGATTCACTGTGAGGTAATTGCTCCATCCCTTATTCCTCAAAAGCCTGGAGAGCGAATTAAAACAGATCGCAGGGATGCCATTCGGCTAGCACAATTACATCGTGCAGCCGAATTAACATCTATTTACATTCCAACTCCAGATGATGAAGCATTGCGAGACCTTGTCCGCTGTAGAGAAGATGCGAAAGAAGATGAGTTAAGAGCTAAACACCGATTGAGTAAATTTCTTCTTCGAAACGATATAAAACCACCGACCGGGATTAATAAATGGACAGTGAAATATTATCGTTGGCTGGATACGCTTCAGTTTGAAAATGTTCACCTTCGCGTTGTTTTTCAAGAATATTACTACCAGCTAAAAGAATTAAAACAGCGTATTCTGCGATTAGAGGAAGAAATAAACATTCACGCAAAAGAAGGTGTCCACGCAGAAAAAGTTCAAGCTCTTCAAGCATTAAGAGGGATAGCGCTTGTGACAGCGACAAGCATCGTAGCTGAGATTGGTTCATTTAAACGTTTTTCGACCCCTCGACAGTTTATGTCATACGTTGGATTGATTCCAAGCGAATATTCAAGTGGAGAAAAACGAAAACAAGGCAATATTACGAAAACAGGAAATCGTCATGTTCGGCGCTTGCTTGTAGAATCGGCATGGAGTTATCGCTATCAGCCAGCTGTGAAGGGAGATCTTGAAAGGCGCATAAAAGGTCAATCACCGGCTATTCAATCGATTTCATGGAAAGCACAAAATCGTCTTCACAAGAAATACTACCGGCTGTTGTCCAAAGGGAAAAATGGAGGGAAAGCTGTAACCGCAGTTGCCAGGGAATTAGCCGGCTTTATTTGGGCGGTGATGCAAGAAGTAGAAGAGATGCCTAGCACAAATTGAGATTGTATCTACCAGTTAGAAACAAACGTATCGAGAATGGAAGAATGAGAATAGGGCTCGAAGGCAAAGAGAAAAACCGGAAAGGAAAACCCACGTGCCTCCTCTGTGCTAAGTCGAAAATGATGAATGCACGCGCCGAGTTAGTGGAACAGTCCTTTACACGGAAAGATAAAATGTGAAAACCCACGAATATCAGAGTGCTAACCGCAGTTGAAATTTTTGCCTTCGTGCCGTGTTCTTACCTTTCATTTTTAGCAGGCTACGTTCGTACTTGTTTCCTGAATATAAGTTTAAACACCAGTGGACTGAAGCGGAAGGCACTTGACTCCTGCGGGATGAAGAGTGCACGGGAGACCCCGCAAACGAAGTGAGGAGGCTCCCGGGGCTCCCCGCGGAAAGCAAGTGACTGGAGCGCAAGGGAACGGGTACGATTTAGAATCTACAATGATCATAAAAACAGCCTGCCATTAAAAAAGAGAGGAAAATGGGTTCACATCTTCTTTAGCTTGAGAAGAATCTCATCTCTCTGGTTAGCCATCAAGGAAAGCACTTGACCGCTAACCAGAGAGATGAGCAGCGGTAGGTAAGCTAAAGAAGGAGATCAGCTAGCCACTATGGCTTTAACTTTTACATGAAAAGAAGCTGAAAATCGCTTCTCTTATTAAAGGCGTTCAAAAATCGGTGTGGGTTAGGAGCCTTGACAGTTTCGTTCATATCAGGAGGCTCCCCGCCCTCCCCGCGGAAAGCAAGTTCCTGGAGCGAAAGGGAACGGGTACGAGGTGCTTTTTCAAATAGTAAGGAAAAACAGAAGCTTCAGAAGATGAGTTTCTCAAAACTTATGATTACATTGAAGGAATTTTCAGAAAAGAGAGGAATGTTATTAAAGGGCATACATAGAAGTCACACTTATTTTGAAAACGCTTTCTATTATAAGGAGGAGTTTCCATGTATTCAACAATTGGCCGAGTGTTTGATTTAACTGCTGAAAAATACCCTGCAAAGGAAGCCATTTACGATGTCCGCAGAGGCATCAGATGGAGCTATTCAGAATGGCAGAAGGAAGTAAACAAGCTTGCCAATGCATTCCTTGATGCCGGCGTGAAAAAAGGGGACAGAATTTCAACCTATTTATTCAATACAATCGAGCTTGCCACGGCTTACTTTGCAAGTGCGAAGATCGGTGCTGTCATCAATCCGATCAACTTCAGGCTGAAGTCACAGGAAGTCGCTTATATTCTCAAAGATGCCAAGCCCGCAATCGTCCTGTTTGAGCGTGCGCTGCAGCCGCAGATTGACGAGATTCATTTACAGTTCAGCGAAATCTCCTTCTGGTTTATCGACAATGAAGCACCAACCTACGCGGTAAGTTATCACGAACAGGTGAAACACGGAGACAGCCGGCTTGAAGATATGCAGATTACCGAGAATGATCTGTATGCCATCATGTACACAAGCGGGACGACTGGCCGCCCGAAAGGCGTGCTTCACAGACACAGGGATATGATCGAGCAAAATCATATATGCATAGCATCAAAAAGACTGACAAAGGATGACAGAGGCCTTGTTGCAGCCCCGATGTTTCACTGTGCTGAGCTGCATTGCTGTTTTCTTCCGAGGGTCCAGGTTGGCGGAAGCAACGTGATTCTGCACCATTTTGAACCGGAGCTTGTGCTGCAGCTGATGGAAGAGGAGAAAATCACTGTTTTCTTCGGTGCGCCGACAATGTGGAATATGATGCTGCAGGAGAAAATTGAAAACTATGACTTGTCTTCACTGAGACTTGGGCTTTACGGTGCAGCCCCGATGGCTCCCGCTCTTGTTAAACTCTGCAAGGAGAAGCTTGGAACAGATCTCATTCAGGCTTACGGCATGACGGAAATGGGACCTGCTGTCACCTTCCTTTCAGAGGATGAGCAGCTGACAAAGGTCGGATCCGCCGGAAAAGTGTGCTTTGGCCATGAGCTGCGGATTGTAAAACCAAATGAATCCGGTCCTTCAGAACCTGATGCCATTTTGCCTCCAGGCGAGGTCGGTGAAATTATTGTGAAAGGTCCATGTGTAATGGCCGGTTATTTCAATATGCCCGAGGCAACGGAGAAAGCTCTATACAAAGGCTGGTACCACTCCGGGGACCTTGGATTCCTTGATGGGGACGGTTTTCTTTTTGTAGCCGACAGGGTGGATGACATGATCATCAGCGGCGGAGAAAATGTGTATCCGCGGGAAGTGGAGGATGTTCTGTTCGAACATAAAGGAGTGCTCGATGCAGCCGTTCTCGGTGAACCGCACGAAAAATGGGGCGAGTGCGTGACGGCCTTCATTGTCAGAAAAGAAGCAGGATTAACAGAAGAGGACCTTGATGAGTTCTGCAGAACAAGCGATAAGCTCGCGCCATATAAAAGGCCGCGGAAGTATCATTTTGTTGATGCATTGCCGAGAAACGCAAGCGGAAAAATCCAGAAATTTTTATTGAAGGAAAAACTTGCTGAACAGCCAAGCGCATAAAACAGGGGGATGGAAGAAATGGCAGCTTCGTATTTGCAGAAAGAACACCATATTTTCAGGGAATCGCTGAGAAAGTTTTTACAGAAAGAAGCAGTCCCGTACTATGATGAGTGGGAAAAAGCCGGGATGATCCCGAGAGAACTATGGATCAAAATGGGTGAGCAGGGGTTCCTGTGTCCATGGGCAGATGAAAAATACGGCGGGTCAGGCGTTGATTTTTCCTATTCCGTCATTATTAACGAAGAGCTTGAAAAAGTGGGGTCAAGTTTCATCGGAATCAGCCTTCACAATGACATTACCGTGCCGTATTTCGAGTCTTACGGCTCAGAAGAGCTTAAAGACAGGTTCATGCCAACGTGCGTGACTGGAGAGACGATCACAGCCATCGCCATGACAGAGCCGGGAGCGGGATCTGATCTGTCTGCGGTAAAAACAACCGCTATAAAACACGGAGACTATTATCTTTTAAACGGAGAAAAGACCTTTATTACTAACGGGATTTCATCTGACCTGGTGATTGTGGTCTGCAAGACAGATCCAAAGGCAGTGCCCGCGCATAAAGGCATCAGCCTGATTGTAGTGGAGAGGGACACTCCTGGCTTTAAAAGAGGGAGAAAGCTTGAAAAAGTCGGGCTTCATGCCCAGGACACAGCTGAACTTATTTTTGAAGACTGCAAAGTGCCTGCTGCGAATCTATTGGGTGAGGAAGGAATGGGCTTTTACTACTTAATGGAAAAGCTGCAGCAGGAACGGCTGCTTGTGGCGATCGGTGCGCAGACTTCTGCAGAAAGAATGCTCAGCATCGCAAAAGACTACACAAAGCAAAGAAAAGCGTTCGGCAAATCAATCAGCGATTTTCAGACCGTTCAGTTCAGGCTGGCTGAAATGGCAACTGAAATTGAAATCGGCCGGACATTTCTTGATTCGGTGATTGAAGATCATCTTGCAGGCAAGAATGCAGTCACGCGCGTTTCCATGGCCAAGTACTGGATTACCGACATGGCTAAAAAGACAGCCGCTGAAGTGATGCAGCTTCACGGGGGCTACGGCTACATGGAAGAGTACGAGATTGCAAGAAGGTACAGGGACATACCTGTTTCCGCCATCTATGCAGGAACAAATGAAATCATGAAAACCATTATCGTTAAAAATATGGATCTTGCTTAAAAGGCAGAGGAGGAAGCTTCCATGAGCATACAAAAAATTGCCGTCATCGGCTCAGGGCTGATGGGAAGCGGGATTGCCCAGGCATTTGCAGCAGCCGGGAAAAGCGTTTATTTGTACGATCTTTCAGAGCAAGTGCTGGGAAAAGCACTTGCCGGCATTGAAAAGAGTCTCTCCCGTTTTGTGAAAGCAGGACATCTGACGGATGAAGGGAAATCACAGGCTCTGGCAAACATTGAAACGTATGCGGTGCTTGCAGATGCCGTAAAACAGGCAGAGCTTGTTGTAGAAGCTGTTCCTGAAAATCTCGAGCTGAAAAAGAACGTTTTTGCCGAGCTTGATGGATGTACCGCCCCAAATGTCATTCTGGCAACAAATACGTCTGAGCTCAGCGTCACAGCAATCGCTGCCGCAACGAAGAGGCCGGACAAAGTCATTGGCATGCACTGGTTCAATCCGGCTCCTGTCATGAAACTGATTGAAATTGTAAGAGGCGTGGATACGTCAGATGAAACAATTGAAATCATCAGAGAGCTTTCTGAAGAAACGGGGAAAGAAACGGTGCTTGTTAAGGACGCTCAGGGGTTTGTCACGACAAGGGCTCTCTCTGCCCATATGCTCGAGTGCATCCGCATTTATGAGGAAGGAATTGCAAGTGCTGAGGACATTGATAAAGCAGTCAGACTCGGGCTGAATTATCCGATGGGACCCCTTGAGCTTGCCGATCTGGTCGGCCTTGATACGATGCTGTTTGTAAGCAACGGCATGGCAGATGCTTACGGCGACAGGTTTCTTCCGCCGCAGCTGCTCAGAAAACTTGTTGAGGCGGGGCATTACGGGCGCAAAACCGGAAAAGGATTCTACACATACGGAGGGGAGAAAAAATGACCAGGGACGTAGTCATCGTTGAAGCTGTAAGAACCGCAGTGGGAAAAAGAAATGGGGCCCTGCGTGAAACACACCCTGTTCATCTTGCTGCAGCCGTGCTTGATGAAGTAGTGAAAAGAGCCGGGGTTTCAAAAGATCTGATTGAGGATGTTGTGATGGGCTGTGTCTCACCCATTGCTGAACAGGGATTCAACATTGGCAGGCTCGCTCTCCTAGATGCGGGATTCCCGGTCAGTGTGCCGGCCGTTCAAATTAACCGGATGTGCGGCTCCGGCCAGCAGGCCATCCATTTTGCATGCCAGGAAATCCGTTCTGGCGATATGGACATCGTCATTGCAGGAGGTGTGGAAAGCATGACAAAGGTGCCGATCCTAAGCGACGGAAATGAGCAGACCATTCCTGAGAGCCTCCATCAAAAATATCATTTTGTCCATCAGGGAATCTCCGCCGAAATGATCGCAGAGAAACATGGGATTTCCCGGAGAGAGCTTGATGAGTACGCATTAAGGAGCCATCAGCGGGCGCTCGCCGCGATAGAAAAAGGACTCTTTCAATCTGAAATCGTTCCTTTAAAGGGCCTGAATAAAGACGGGGAAGAGATAGACTTCGATCAGGATGAAGGACCGCGGGCGGATACATCACTTGAAGCACTTGCAGGCTTGAAAACGGTGTTTAAAGAGGATGGTAGGGTGACGGCCGGAAACGCAAGCCAGATGAGTGACGGGGCAGCCGCTGTATTGCTCATGGAGGCAGAAAAAGCGAAAGAGCTTGGCCTCAAAGCGAAAGCAAGGATTGTCGCTCAGGCAGTTGTCGGATCTGATCCGACCTACATGCTTGAAGGAGTGATCCCGGCTACGCAAAAAGTACTGCAGAAAAGCGGATTAACTGTGAACGATATCGACCTTTTTGAAATCAATGAAGCGTTCGCACCTGTTGTACTTGCATGGCAAAAGGAAATTGGAGCGGATCTTGATAAAGTGAACGTAAACGGTGGAGCCATCTCACTCGGACACCCTCTTGGCGCAACGGGCGCCAAGCTGATGACGTCTCTGATTCAGGAGCTTGACAGAAGAGAAGCAAGGTACGGGCTGCTGACGATCTGCATCGGTCACGGAATGGCAACCGCAACGATTATCGAGCGAATGTAAAGTTATCTGAAAATAATATCAATTCGGTTTGAAACGAGCTATAATAAACTAGATGGGTTTAAAAATCAGCAAGGGGGATGAACATGGGAACAGTTACATACGGGGTGCACGGAAGATATGCAACAATCGAAATGAACAGACCGGAAGTCTTGAACGCGATGAACGGGCAAATGCTTGAAGAATTGCTGCAGGCGTTTAAACAGGCGGCAGAAAGTGAAGCAGATGTTGTCATTCTCTCCGGAAGCGGAAGAGGCTTTTCTGCCGGCGGAGATATTAAAACGATGCTGAATTCAATGGATAACGAAGGATTTTCACAGGTCATGGACCTGATTTCAGAGGTAGTCACCACTTTTCATACCATGCCAAAAGTAACAATCAGCGCCATTCATGGGCCTGCGGCAGGACTCGGCTTCAGCCTTGCCCTTGCAGCTGATTACGTCGTTGCACATTCAAGCGCGGTCCTTGCCATGAATTTCATCGGCATCGGCCTTGTTCCTGACGGCGGCGGCCATTATTTTATGAAGAAACGTCTTGGAGAAACAAAAGCGAAACACCTAATCTGGAGCGGCGAAAAGCTGACGGCAGACGCTGCCCTCAATCTTGGCCTTGTTGATCAGGTAACAGATGCAGATCTGCTTGATACAGTAAAGACGCTTGTCGGCGGCATGCTCCAAAGACCGGTTAAAGCAATGATCGCTTCTAAAAACATTTATTCAGCCGTAGGCAAAGAGGAGCTTCAGCAAATTCTTACACTTGAAAAAGAAACGCAGTACAACATGCGTCAGTCTGAAGACCACAAGGAGGGCATCAAAGCCTTTCTGGAAAAAAGAAAACCCCAGTTTACGGGGAAGTAAAGGGCCCAAGCTTGAATTTCGGACACAAATAAAAAATCGCTCACAATCTGAGCGATTTTTTATATTATCTTTCAAAAAGGATTAATTGTCCGCTCGCTGTCGTGCAGCGGTGCGTTTTTTTCAGTGCATCCTTTTCTTCGAGCTTCTGCGTGCCAATTTGTTTTGCTTCGTGATCATTGGCTGCTTCAAAGCTTTCATCCAATAATTTTTCCCCGTCTTTGCCAAATGCCGTTAAGTAATACAAGCCCATATGATGGCCCCCTTTGCTTGTGATTGATCAGGCTTCCTTTAAGGTATTCTCACTTTTTTCTTTTTTTCCTGCAATAGATGAAACATTTGTAGGACGCGATACGTACATAAACGGACAGGAGGAATCAGGATGACATTAAAACTCGAAGGCATTACAAAAAGGTTCGGGACTCATACAGCAGTAAACGACTTGTCGCTTGCCATTCCGGAAAGTGAAATGTTCGGTCTTCTCGGAGCAAACGGCGCAGGCAAAACAACGACGTTCAGGATGATACTTGGACTTTTAAATCCATCAGAGGGGCAGATTTCATGGGACGGAAAACCAATAGGCTATCATGCGAGCGATTCGATCGGCTATCTGCCTGAAGAACGGGGACTCTATCCAAAAGTGAAAGTGCGGGATCAGCTGATTTACCTTGGACGGCTAAAAGGGATGAAAAAGCAGGAAGCTCTTTCCGAAATGGAAAAATGGCTCGATCGATTCAGGGTACCTGAATATGCAGGCAAAAAGGTTGAAGACCTGTCAAAGGGCAACCAGCAGAAAATCCAATTTATAACGGCTGTTCTTCACAGGCCAAAGCTATTGATCCTCGATGAACCCTTCAGCGGTCTGGACCCTGTTAATGTGGAGCTGCTGAAAGAAGCTGTGCTGGATCTGAAAAAACAGGGCACCTCCATAGTGTTTTCAAGCCACAGAATGGAGCATGTGGAAGAACTGTGTCAGCATCTGTGCATTCTTCACAGAGGAAAGCCCGTTGTACACGGCAATTTAAAGGAGATCAAACGATCATTCGGCAAAAAGAATGTCATCATTCACGGGGATTTTGAGATGGATGACCTGCAGCATATGAAAGGCGTGACGAAGTTCAGACAGACATCATCAGGTGCAGAGCTTCAGGTTACAGGAGAGGAAATCTCGCAGGAAATCTTTGCATCCCTATCAGGAAGAGGCTTTGTGCGGAAATTTGAACTGGCAGAACCGTCCCTGAATGATATTTTCATTGAAAAGGCGGGTGCAGTCTATGAATAAGTTCTGGATTATTCTTTTTCATACGTATGTCAGCAAGTTAAAGACAAAATCTTTTTTAATCACAACAGGGATTATTCTCCTGCTGATTGTCGGACTCTCAAACGTGCAAACTGTTATTGAGTTTTTTAATAAAGAAGACCAAGAAGCTGAAAGAATAGCAGTGATTGATCAGACTGAGAGCGATCAGCTATATGGCATTTTTGAACAGAATACGGCTGCCCTTGATAAAAATTTGGAACTCGAAAAAACGGATCAGCCTGAGGATGAGCTGAAAAAAGCCGTACTTGATGAAAAGATGGAAGGCTACTTCATTCTGACTCTTGACGGAGACGATTTTCCGCAAGGTTCCTATTTTGCCAGAAGCATAGCGGACTCAAGTATTGCGGGCACGTTTGAACAGGCCCTGCAGCAGACGAAGCTTGCAGCGGGCACGGCAAACCTTGGCCTGGAGCAGGAGGACCTGAACCAGTTATTTTCACCTGTGGAGGTAAAAAGCACAGCGCTTCTTGATAACGCGAAATCAGAGGAAGAATTAAATCAGGCAAGAGGACTTGTCTATGTTCTTCTTTTCATTATTTATTTCGCCGTCATCCTGTATGCGAGCATGATTGCCATGGAGGTTGCGGTTGAAAAATCGTCGAGAGTAATGGAAATACTGATCAGCAGCGTCTCTCCGGTCAAGCAGATGTTTGCAAAGCTTCTTGGAATCGGGCTGCTCAGCCTGACTCAGTTTGGATTAATCATTCTGGTCGGCTACTATTCGATGAGAGAAAGTCTTGAAAGCGGCGGACTTGCGGGCGGAGGCTTCTTAAGCTTCTCGGATATACCGGCTGGGACCCTTGTATACGCAGTGGTTTTCTTCCTGCTCGGCTATTTTCTTTTTGCCACCCTTGCTGCGTTTCTCGGATCACTCGTTACGAGAATCGAAGATGTGCAGCAAATGATTTCGCCGCTGACGTTCATCATAATGGCAGCCTTTTTCATCGCCATGTTCGGACTTGGCAATCCGGAGGCAACATTCATTACAGTTACTTCCTTTATCCCTCTATTCTCGCCGATGATCATGTTCCTCAGAGTCGGCATGCTTTCGGTCCCTGTCTGGGAAGTGGCGCTGTCGATCGGACTGCTGATTGCCACAATCGCAGCTCTTGCCGTCATTGGTGCCAGAGTGTATAAAGGCGGAGTGCTGATGTACGGAAAGTCATCCTCCTTCAAGGATATTAAAAAAGCAATGGATATCGCAAAGGATCAGTAAGCAAAAGAAATCAGAGCCGGTTGGGCTCTGGTTTTTTTTGTGGGCAGGTCCAAAAACTTAAAGGTTGGTGGCGCTTATCGGGCTTGTAAGAACCATCAATCCAAAAAACTTGGAGATTGGTGGCACTTATCGGGCTGATAAGAACCATCAAGTCAAGAAAGTCAGAGGTTGGTGGTACTTATTGGATAGATAAGAACCATCAAGTCAAGAAAGTCAGAGGTTGGTGGCGCTTATCGGGCTGATAAGAACCATCAATCCAAAAAACTTGGAGATTGGTGGTACATATTGGGCTTGTAAGAACCATCAAGTCAAGAAACTCAGGGTTTGGTGGCACTTATGGGGCTGATAAGAACCATCAAGTCGAGAAACCAAAGGTTGGTGGTACTTATTGGGCTTGTAAGAACCATCAAGTCAAGAAACTCAGGGTTTGGTGGTTCTTATCGAGCTTATAAGAACCATCAATCCAATAAGCTAGGAGGTTGGTGGCACTTATCGGGCTGATAAGAACCATCAATCCATAAAACTTGGAGATTGGTGGTACTTATTGGAGAGATAAGAACCATCAAGTCAAGAAACTGAGGGTTTGGTGGTACTTATCGAACATATAAGAACCATCAATCCAAAAAACTAGGAGGTTGGTGGCACTTATTGGGCTTGTAAGAATCATCAAGTCAAGACTGACTCCCGGAGCTAAACGAGCGATTCCGCTTTTCGTGGTGTCTAGCTCCGCCTCCTAGTCCTTCTGCCAGAACAAATCCGTCAAAAAAGTCAAACCCGGACTTTTCCGCCGGATTCTTATCTGACTCCCGGAGCTAAACGAGCGATTCCGCTTTTCGTGGTGTCTAGCTCCGCCTCCTAGTCCTTCTGTCAGAACAAAATCCCCGAAAAAGTCAAACCCGGACTTTTCCGGTGATTTCTTATCTGACTGCCAGGCCTGAACAGTCGATGCCGCTTTTCGTGGTGTCCAGCTCCATCGCTCAACTCCTCTGCCAGAACAAATCCGTCAAAAAAGTCAAACCCGGACTTTTCCGCCGGATTCTTATCTGACTCCCGGAGCTAAACGAGCGATTCCGCTTTTCGTGGTGTCCAGCTCCATCGCTCAACTCCTCTGCCAGAACAAATCCGTCAAAAAAGTCAAACCCGGACTTTTCCGCCGGATTCTTATCTGACTCCCGGAGCTAAACGAGCGATTCCGCTTTTCGTGGTGTCCAGCTGCGCCTCCCAGCCCTTCCGTCAGAACAAAATCCCCCAAAAAGTCAAGCCCGGACTTTTCGGGTGATTTCTTTTCTGCCTGTCAGGGCTAAACGGTCGGCTCCGCTTTTCGGTGCAGAACGTGCATTCGCCTTTTTATGATGGTACAATATAGAATAAGAGAAAAGTAAAGGAAGGTTCGAGATGAAGGGGATTCGATTTATTCATGCGGCTGATTTGCATGTGGACAGTCCTTTTTTGGGGATGCAGCAGCTTGCAGGTCCGATTTTTGAGAGGCTTAAAGAGAGTACGTTTGCTGCTTTGGACCGTTTGACGGTGCTTGCAATTGATGAAAAAGTGGATTTTATGCTGATTGCCGGTGATTTGTACGACGGGGAGGACCGCAGCCTGAAAGCGCAGCTGAGGCTGAAGAAGGCGTTTGAGAAGCTGGATGAAAACGGCATTCCCGTTTACGTCATTCACGGAAATCATGATCATTTAAGCGGAAAATGGCTGGATATAAGCTGGCCTGCAAATGTACATGTTTTTTCGGAAAAGCAGGCTGAATGCAAGGTGTTTGAAAAGAATGGAACGATCGTTCATTTGTACGGGCACAGCTATCCGGAGAGAGCCGTCTATGAAAACATGACTGCAGCTTTTGAAAAACAAAAAGGGGCAGATTTCCATATTGGCCTGCTGCATGGCTCTGTCAGCGGAAATACGGAGCATGATGCGTATGCGCCGTTTACAGCAGGAGATCTGCTCCAGAAAGAATTCGACTACTGGGCGCTCGGGCATATACACAAGCGCATGTCTCTTCGGGAACAGGATCCTCCCATTCTTTATTCAGGGAATGTACAGGGCAGGAACCGAAAGGAGACAGGTGAAAAGGGCTGTTATCTTGTTTCCATGACGGAAGCGGAAACTTCTTATTCATTTGTGCCGCTTCACGATGTGAGGTGGGAGGAACTTCAGCTTTCAGCAGACGGCAGCTTTCAGGAGATGCTGAACCGCCTTCATCAGGGACTGGATGACATGAGAAGCAGCATGGAACCTGTCGTTGTCACAGTCCGGTTAACCGGTACAACTGATTTCTATCATGCCCTTAAAGAGGAACCGGTCCTATCTGACATGCTTGAACAGTGGAACGAGGAAGAGAGCGACAGAGAAAATTTTGTATGGATTTCGTCTGTTATCAACGAAACGATGCCAATTTCAAGCGCAGATACCCTGCAGCTTGATTCTCATTTTCTGAAAGACCTGACAGAGATAATCCGGAAATTTGATCAATTTGATGATGCCCTGCAGCCGCTCAGACATCACCCGGTTTATAGAAAACACATGCAGGATTTCGGGGAAGAGGAAAAAGAGCAGATCAAAAAAGAAGCAGAAACCCTGATTTTTCAGGAGCTTTTTAAACATAGAAGATTGTGAGGCGGAGGAGCACGTGAAAATTATCCAACTGAACATATACGGATACGGACAATTTCATCACACTGAAATTATGCTTGATTCTCCGTCTTTTCAAGTCATCTACGGTGAAAATGAAGCGGGGAAATCAACCATCATGTCCTTTATACAGTGCATTTTATTTGGCTTTCCCCAAAAAGTGCAGCAGGAAAAGAGATATGAGCCAAAGCACGTCAATGCATATGGGGGATCGCTTGTGGCAGAGACGGTCCAGCACGGGCGGGTGAAAATTGAGAGGCTGCCGGGAAAAGCAGGCAGCGGTGTCACGGTTTATTTTGAAAATGGCGAAACGGGTGGCGCAGATGTTCTTCAGCAGCTGGTGTCCTATTTTGATAAAACGGTGTATCAGTCGATTTACTCCTTTGATATTCATGGGATTCAGCAGGTAAGCAAAGTCGGTGCTGAAGACTTGGGCAAATTTTTATTATCATCAGGACTGCTTGGTACGGACGCTGTTTTGCAGACAGAACTGAGCCTTTCAAAAAAGCAGGAGCAGCTGTTTAAGCCAAACGGCAAAAAACCTGAAATCAATGCAGCGCTTGCTGCCCTTAAAGATATCCACACCGAAGTGATGAAGGCAAAGCAGCAGCTCGAACCCTACAATGATTTTATAAATGAAAAAGAAGCAGCAGAACAGTCATTAAGGGAGATCACGGAGAAAAAAAGGGAGCTTGAAGCAGAAGCGAAAAGAATGGGTGAAATCGTTGAAGCCCTTCCGCTTTTTCATGAAGAAGCTGCCCTCAAAAATGAACTCGACAAAGCACAGAGTCATTTTCCGTCCAATGGCCAGAAGCGAATGGAGGAGCTTGAAGGAAGAGAATCTCCTCTCAGGTCTGAATATATGGCACTGAAAACCATTATCCGCGAACAAACAGAGGCCATTGAACAAGTTCCGGCTGATGAACGTATTCTCGAGCATAAAGAAGAAATCGAACGGCTGCGCGGAGAGTATTCTGCCTGGGAAATGAAACGGGCTCAGTATGGCCAGACCAGGGCGAAACAAGAACAAGCTGAAAGCAGAATTCATGAGGAGAAAAAACGGCTGTTTTCCCATGAAATCGACAGCAGCATCATTCTTGATTTGAACACAGGTGCAGCTGTGAGAGAAGAAATTAGAGAAATTGTAGGAAAACATCAGCACCTGCAGCAGAAGAAACACCTTCTTGATCAGCAGTTTGAACGGGTGAAGGAAAACCTTGAAGAAAGTGAAAGCAGACTGTCTGATTATGCCGAAGGAATGCTTGAGGAAGAAGAAAGAAGGCAGCTTGAGGAACGGGTCCGCAATCTTGAAGAGGTGCAGCGGGCCAATTTGGACAAGAATAAACTTCGGGAAGAGCATCGCGAGGTTCAGACGGAAATTAAGAAGCAAAAAGATGCTGTGAAAAAAAAGAACAGCCGGCTGAAAGGGCTGGGCGTGTTTTTTGCTCTTATCATCCTTCTTTGCACGGGCTGGCTGTTTGCAGAGGGGCTGTGGCTTATTGGGGCTGCGCTTCTGAGTCTAGGCATGGCAGGTTTCTTCATTTTAATGAAAAGCAGAACAACCGATACGTCTTTCATAGAGCATCTTCAGAACAAAGAAAAGGTATTAAAAAAGCAGCTGGATGCGGCGGACCATACCTCTGAAAACACCGCAGATATGGAAACGGCAAAGGGAATGCTGTGGAAGGATGAACAAATCAGACGCTCATACGAACTGGAAGAAGTGGTTTTTAAGCAGTGTGAGCGGGCTTATGACCGGACAGTGTCCAGTTTTGATGAATGGGAAAAGGAATACTATACAGCTGATCAGCAGGCACGGCGCGTGTTTGAAACCTTGAAAATGGACAGCTCCTTTTCGCCTCTCGTCCTCCCTGACCTCCTGCAGGCGGCTGTAAATCTGCAGAACGATATTCTGGCATTCAGACAGGCAGAAAAAAAAGCAGCGGAGCTTTCAGCTGAACTTACGGCTTATGAAAAAAAGATTGCTTCCTTGGCACAGTCCTTTGATATCGGCGGTACGGCTTGCAGCAGCCTTCTTGACGGCCTTTTTAAAGCTTTGAAAGATTCTGAAGAAAATAAGCGGCTGAGGGAAACGGCTGCTGCAAAAAGAGCAGAAGCGGAAGATAAGCTTAAGAAGATTGAGGCCGAGCTCAGTCTGCTCGACGAGAAAAAGAAAGAACTTTTATCACTTGCTGACGCCGATGATACAGAAGAGTTTTGGGAAAAGGGGAAACAGGCCGAGCATTTGGCAGCTGTCAAACAGAAGGCTTCCTGGATCCAGCAGCAGCTGAAGACAAAGCAGCACCTGCTGGCACATGAACCTCTCGATTTTTCAAAGGACTATCCAGCAGAAAAGGCTAGATGTGAGCAGGAGCTTATTGCTGCAGCAGACACAGAGAACCAGCTTAAAAAGAAGCTTGCTGAGCTGACAGTACACATTAAAAACATGGAAGAATCCGGGCTGTATTCGGACTTAAAACAAAAGGCTGCGCTCCAAAAAGAAGAAGTGAAGCAGCTTGCCCGTCAATGGGCGGTTCTTGCTGCTGCGAGACATATGCTGAACCAGACGGTAGAGTACAGCAGATCTGTCAGGCTGCCAAGCTTGCTTCAGCAGGCCGAATCTTTCTTCAGCAGGCTGACGAATGAACGGTATGTGAGAGTTTTTCTCCCTGAAAATGAACAAACCATGACAGTTGAACGAAAAGATGGAACCCGATTTGCAGCGCACGAACTTTCCCAGGCAACAGCAGAGCAGCTTTATATCGCGATCCGGCTGGCGCTGGCATGCCATATCAGTACATCTGAAGCCATGCCGCTGCTGATTGATGATGGGTTTGTGAATTTTGACAGGGAACGAACAGGCAGGGTGATGGAACTGCTCAGAGAGCTGTCTGAACACCATCAAATTCTCTTTTTCACCTGTCAGGAACATTTGTTAAAGCTGTTTCATGAAAGCGATATTCTGGACCTGGAAAAGAAGAAGAGGGCTGCGGGCCTGTCTCCTCATTCCTGACGCACGGTTTACAGCAGATAAAACAGACTGATTATGCTATACTCAGAATACTGAGTCACTATGGGAGGGACCGCATTATGACGCCAAAAGGCATAAATCATTACGGGGTAGGAGAGCAGGCAGACGTATTTTTGCTTGTTAAAACATCCACTAAAGGCATTGCAAGCAACGGGAAACCGTTTTTAACGCTTATTCTGCAGGATCAATCCGGAGAGATCGAAGCAAAGCTCTGGGATGCAGGTCCTGAGGATGAAACATCATACAGTTCGCAAAGCATTGTTAAAATATATGGAGACATTCATCATTACCGCGGGCGCAATCAGCTGAAGATCCGCAACATCCGCACAGCAACCGCTGCCGATAATGTGAAAATATCGGATTTCCTTGAAACGGCCCCAGTCGGACAGGAAGAAATGATGGAAAAAGTCACACAGTACATCTTTGAAATGAAAAATCCGAATATCCAGCGCATCACAAGATATTTAATGAAAAAGCATCAGAACGAATTTCTTGAATATCCGGCTGCAACGAAAAACCATCACGAATTTGTATCAGGTCTTGCCTACCATGTTGTGTCCATGCTGGATTTGGCGAAATCAATCGCAGATCTTTATCCGAGCCTGGACAAAGATCTGCTGTATGCAGGTGTCATTCTTCACGACCTCGGCAAGGTTACAGAGCTTTCCGGCCCGATCGGAACGACCTATACGGTGGAAGGAAACCTGATCGGACATATTTCCATCATGGTCAATGAAATCGCAAAAGCAGCAGAGCACCTTGGCATCGAAGGGGAAGAGGTTGTTATTCTTCAGCATCTGGTCCTCAGCCATCACGGAAAAGCGGAGTGGGGAAGCCCTAAACCGCCGCTGATCAAAGAAGCTGAAATTCTTCATTACATCGATAACCTCGATGCAAAAATGAACATGCTTGACCGCGCGCTTGAACGGGTAAAACCAGGCGAATACACGGAGCGGGTTTTTGCTCTTGATAACCGCTCGTTCTATAAACCTTCCTTTCATAAATAATGATAAAGCCCTTTCTCTTTTTAAAGAGGAGGGCTTTTAATTTTTTCAGATGTAGGGATAATCGGCCAGGCTCTCACATATAGTGCAGTAAGAGGCTTGTCAAAGAAAAGGGGGAAAAAGGGCATGATCTTGCTGCCATGGTGGGTATACCTCTGCGTACTTGGGATTTTATACAGCGGCTACATGGCTTTTTCAACAACGAGAAAAGAAAGAATCGTTGAAGAAGCCTATATAGAAAAAGAGGGCAACGTGTACATCGAACGGATGATGAAAGAACGCGAATCGCGGAAAAAGAATGAGGATGAAGAGAACTGAAGATGGTGAGAGAGCAGCTGGGAGTATGTTCCCGGCTGTTTTTATATTTGGGTAAGTGTTTATACGGATTGGTATAAAAGGAATAGAACCATCAAAAGTTTGTGAACAGATGTTAATGGCACTGATTGACCAGGATATAACCATCAAAAGCTTTATCCGAAAGATTGATGGTACTGATTGGCCGGAATAGAACCATCAAAATCTTTATCTGAAAGATTGATGGTACTGATTGACCGGATTAGAACCATCAAAAGCTTTACAAGAAGGATTGATGGTACTTATCAACCGGAATAGAACCATCAAAAGCTTTATCCGAAAGATTGATGGTACTGATCAGCCCGAATAGAACCATCAAAAGCTTCATCCGAAAGATTGATGGTACTGATCGGCCGGAATAGAACCATCAAAAGCTTCATCCGAAAGATTGATGGTACTGATCGGCCGGAATAGAACCATCAAAAGCTTCATCCGAAAGATTGAAGGCACTAATCGGCCGGAATAGAACCATCAAAAGCTTCATCCGAAAGATTGATGGTACTGATCGGCCGGAATAGAACCATCAAAAGCTTCATCCGAAAGATTGATGGTACTGATCGGCCGGAATAGAACCATCAAAAGCTTCATCCGAAAGATTGATGGTACTGATCGGCCGAATAGAATCATCAAAAGCTTCACCAGAAAGATTGATGACACAACCCAGCGTATGAGATCATCCGCCAATCAAACAAAAAAGCCCCGAAGCATTCACTTCGGGGCTTGTAACAATCCTTTATTATTGTCCTTCAGCCGGAGCAGCTTCAGGAGCTTTGAATGTATCTTCTAGATCTTTGTCTTTCACTTTTACATCAGCTTCTTTCAGGGCTTTGTCAAGAGCTCCCTGAACAGCATCTGGCTGGCTTACTTTTTGTTTTTTCACGTCAGCTTCAAGCTGTTTTTTCATTTCATCGTAAGGTTTTACTGTTTCGGTTACTTTGATGATGTGGTAGCCGAATTCAGATTTGACCGGCGCGCTTACTTCTCCTTCTTTAAGAGCGAAAGCTGCTTTTTCGAACTCAGGAACCATTTGTCCTTCGCCAAACCAGCCTAAGTCGCCGCCGTTTTGACCTGAAGGATCTTTAGATGCTTCTTTTGCAAGATCTTCAAACTTTTCGCCTTTATCAAGACGGGATTTAATTTCTGTTGCTGTTTTTTCGTCTTCAACAAGGATGTGGCTTGCTTTTACTTTGCCTTTAAGTGTTTCGTAGTATTGCTTTGTGTCTTCGTCTGTTACTTTTACTTCTTTTTCAGCTGCTTTTTTGCGGAGCAGGTCCACTTTTACCATATCTTTAACAGTCTTTTCGCCTTGCTGCTGAATGACTGCTTCAAATTGAGGGCCGTATTGCTGTTTTAAGTTGTCGATTTCCTGATCTACTTCTTTGTCCGTTACTTTGTAGTCTTCGCTTAGTACTTTTTCGTGGACAAGCTCTGTCAGAACATCTTTTCCAAAGCGGTCTTTCATTGCTTCGTAAAATTCATCCTTCGTTACGTTGCCTGCTTTTGTTTCAGCGATGACTTCTGAACCGCCATCATTGTTACTGCATGCGCCAAGTGCTAAAACACTGGATGCTGCTGCTAGTGCGAGAGCAAATCTTTTCATCTGATACAACTCCTGATTCTGTTTTTAGTAAGGATGTTTCGCCTCTTCTGCGGGTTTATGTGTGAAAACAAGTATGTACATGCAAAAAGGCAGGGGCGGAAAATCCTTAAGGCAGCGTACTGCCTAATAAATGGAACACTATACCACATTGTGCCATGAACTAAAAAGTTTTGCAATAGGACCAGGGTAATCAGGGCATTCGTCTAGGTCAAATCGGCAAATCGTCCATATGATGTATGGAACACCGATAAGGGAGGTTTTCATTATGGGATATGGATATTCAAACGGTTTTGCATTGCTGGTGGTTCTGTTCATTTTATTAATCATTATTGGTGCTTCTTATCTTTACTAGGAAGCGAAGGGCTAAAAATTTTCAAACAAAAGACAGTTGCCTATTCGCTGTAAAGTGATCATGCATAGTATAACTTACCGACGTATAAAGGAGGTGTCATTATGGGAGGATACGCTGGAGGCTTCGCGTTAATCGTTGTTTTGTTCATCTTGTTGATCATTGTTGGTGCTGCTTGGCTGTAAGCCAAATTAAAATAGCTGACAGATAATCTGTCAGCTATCATTGTATAAGCTGTATGCGGCTGTTTGCATACAGCTTTTTATAATGGTGAAATCTAAGTAAACAAGATTTCTATGTAAGATGAAACTAATAAGATGGTGATCAGGACATTGATTGTCCGGAATACTTTTGTTTGTCGGTCTTCAGGAATCTCTCTTACCAGGCAGAGTGCGCTGGTTAATTTATTGATATAGAATAAGATGAACACTGCAAACAAAATGAAAAAAGCTATCATATGAGATTCCCCCTCTCCTCACTGATACATATAACATTACCAAAAATCCAATGAAAAAGATAGCAATGACTCCTAATAAATAGCAAAAGAAAAGCATCTCAGTAGTGAGCTGCTTTTCTTAACCGGAGTCAAGCCTATCCTATTCGGCAGTGCTCCACGTTATGCTCTTATTTTTGGAAGAGGATTTCAAAGCTCTCGTCCGCTTCTTCAATGTAGCAGGCCTTGGGAGCCTTTAACAGATGATTCATGTAAATAAAGTCTGTTATACAAATCCCGGTATGAAAGGCGATTCCCAAACTGAAATAATGCAGGTAAGATGGAAAAGCAATCAAGCCGGCAGCAAGAGATGAGTTCACAAGCACAATTGGCGCTGCAAGAGACAGCAGCATCATTGTTTTTGATACATTGCAGTTTGTTTTTAAATAGATAACCGGTAAATAGGATTGAAGCCTGCACTTCAGTGAGACGCGGTATCCGGCCATCCACAACGGCAGGGCATGCAGCAGTTTGTGGCAGGGCACGACGCAGAATGCAAACAAAAGCAGCAGGAGAAAGTGATCTGCTTTAAGATGGATGTATGGAAAAACGACCATTAATGGCAGATAGATGCCGATAAACGTAGTCATCATGATGAATGCAGCTAATATAGACAATTTATGGAATCCATAATCTTTTGAAAGATTAATGGTTTTCCAGCAGTTCATTAAAATCACCGTCCGAAAATCATGTCTGTGACATAATTGGTATTGAAACATAGGAGCTCAGTCCGGCTCCGTTACATACTTTACGATGCCTGAACAGAAATTGCAATATGAAATTTCGGATGAAAACGGTTAAAATAAAAAATAGGAATCTTTTACAAAAGATGAGCCTACCTAAATGAGTCGGAATGATTTAAAATATAGAAACGAATCAGAAGGAAAGAAGTGAACGGAGTGGAATCGTTTGAAAAACGCATGGCCAATTTGGAGTATTATCAAAAGATGCTGATTAAGATGGCTGATGCTGAAAAATATCCCTTTTATGTATCGGTTATGAAGGCGGGTCTTTCAGCAGAGGAAATTGAAGAGATCCATCGTATATGCAGGGAACTCGAAGATATGCTTGCAGAACAAAAAGAGCAAGGGCTTCTGAATTACGAAAGCCTTCTTACTCTTTTTGCGGGTCAGCTGAATTATAAGCTCTCTGTCGATGACACCATTATTCACCTGCATAAACAAGGGCTTTATGAGCCGCTGATGGGTGAATTCAGAAACATTATTCGGAAATAGCTGGAACCGTTTCAGCTTCTGGGTCTGCAAGCTTTTTCAGCTTCCGGTTTTCCTCAACAAATTCCTTTTCGATGTTCGTAAAGGAATGCTCGAAGATCTCCATAAAATCGTCCCCGTAAATATTTCGAATGATGCACATCATTTCCATAATCTCAGGGAATTTTCCGTATAAGTTTTGAAGGGGCAGGGCTCCTTTAAAAACGGCATTTCTGCTTGGATCATAATCTTCAAGCAGCTTCAGAAGAATTTCTTCTCCCTGCTCTGTCAGCTGAATGTACGTATTCCGTTTGTCATTCTGCTTTTTCGAAAACTCAAGATAGCCTCTTTCTTCAAGCTTTTTTGAAAAGTTAAAGGCTGTTGAAACATGCATGACCCCGAATTTGGCAATCTCGGAGATTGAAGCGCCCTTTAAATGATAGGCAATCCATAAAATATGGTGCTCATTTATGTTTAAGTCATAGGGCTTTATCCATTGCTGCCAGTCTTTTTCGATGGATTTCCACAAAGCTTTGCTCAGCTGAGCGATTCTCTGGCTGAATAACAAGGCTTCTTTAATGGAATAATCCTGTTCGTTTCGTTTCATCCCCAGTCACCTACTTTTTCTCTTTTACTCTTATATTCTATTATGCCAATAAAATAAAGATTAATAAAGATTAAATTTACAAAATTTTTAAATAAATTGTAAAAAAGGCCGGAAAAGCGTTGTTTTACTCACATAAAAAAAAGAACGGCCTGTGAGAAAATCTGCCGCTCTTTTTTCAATATTGGTTTGTCTACAAAAACAATCTATTTGTTCAGTGTTTGCTCAAGCTCTTTTATTTTTTCTTCAATCTGGCTGATTTCTTTTTGAAGCTCTGCTTTATGCGGTTCAATTTCCTCCTGCCAGGTCTGGATTGATTTCTGCAGATCAGCGGTTACATCCTTTAGTACGACAGCGCTTTCTTGAGCTGTCTTCACAACCGAGTCTTTCAGGGAGATGCTGTCATCTTTCAGCTGTATGAGGATGGATTCGAGTTTTTGTTTGTTCTGCTTTAACTGAGTCCGCAGGTCCCTGCCGGAAGAAGGTGCTGTCAGGATGGTCGCAAGTCCTCCGATTACGCCTCCTACAAGCAGGCCTGTCATTAAAGATTTTCCATTTGCCATAAGTATCACTCCAGTTTTTTGTTATGTACATATAGACTCTAAGGAAGTCTTTCCTTATTAAATACCCTCTGTTAAGGGAGATAAACGCTTGTTTTACTCATAGCATATGCCGTTTTTGCATAGGTATGAGTAAGGACATGAAAGGGGAGGGGGAAGAGTGGCCGGAGTTATATTTCTGTTTTTTTCACTCAGCGTACTTCTGTTTACCGGATCGTTTCACTATCTGAGATTGGCTCAGCAGTCCGCTTCCTATCCGCCTAAGCATATTGTTCATCAAAAAGCAGCAGTCCTTGCAGGCGGAGGAGCCATTGCACTTCTAATTGGGATCTTATTTTATACCATATAAGTTTTAAAAAAACCCGACCGTTTAGGATCGGGTTTTCGTTTAATTAAGTGCAATTTTCGAACGTTTAAGGATTGTCTGCACAATCGGGTATATAAAGACCATTGCCACAGTGTTCATAGCAACAGCAGGAAGAACAACTGCGAGAAATAATGCTGTAAATCCGGCTCCGCCAGGCAGGCCTACGATAAAAAAGGCTGCTGTCAGGAATACCGTTCCTGATACAAGTGTGCCGACAGCTGTCAAGACGCCCGCTCCTGCTACAGTTGAAGCATATTTCTTAATCATCAGTACAAGCAAGTAGAAAACAAAGGCTGTTACAATCTTGTCAATCACATTCGGCAGCAATCCTCCTGGGAAGCTGGTAGTCAGGCCTGAAAGGACACCTGTAACTGCTCCAAGCAGGAAAACGTTGCGTATGTGCGGGAAAAGCAGAATGCCTAAAAACATCATCGTCAGCATCATATCAGGCTTCATGCCTCCGAAGATCGGCGGAATAATGCCGTGAAGCGCCAAACCCATTGCGACAAACAAAGATAACACCACTAGTACTCTTGTATTCATTTCTCAACTCTCCTCAGTCTAAGCTCTTTTTTTGGCCTCCCCAATAATGACCTCTGTCTTATTGCGGGAGAACTTAAAAATAGTATAACAGGTATTTCTTCCCTTGTAAAAAAGATTATCTGTGTTTTTTCTGGAATTCTGACATGAATGCCGCAAGCGCCTCGCAGGCTTCAAGAGGTACGGCGTTGTATGCGGAAGCACGGCATCCTCCAATAGAACGGTGTCCGTTTAAGCCCGAAAATCCTCTTTCTTTTGATTCCTTAAGAAACGCTTTTGTTAATTCTTCATTCTCCAAAGTAAACGTAATGTTCATGTTCGAGCGGCTTTCTTTTTTCGCATGGCCCCTATAAAATCCGCCGCTTTCGTCAATGCATGAATAAATGATCTGTGCTTTCCGCTCGTTCAGCTCTTCAATAGCTGAAAGCCCGCCCTGTTCTTTGATCCACTCAAGTACTAAAGAAAGCATGTAAATGGCAAAAGTAGGCGGTGTATTATAAAGCGAATTCTGCTTCGAGTGAGTCGCATATTTCAAAATGGAAGGGATGTCCTGATTGGCATTCTCAAGCAACTCTTTTTTGACGATCACAACTGTGACTCCTGAAGGACCGAGGTTTTTCTGCGCTCCGGCGTAAATGAGGGAAAATTGGCTGACATCGATTTTCCTGCTCATAATGTCGCTTGACATATCCGCTATTAAAGGAAGTTTTGTTTTCGGAAAGTTCTTCCACTGTGTGCCGTAGATTGTATTATTGGATGTCAAATGGACATAGCTTCCTTCAGAAGGATCTTCAAATTCTTCAGGCACAAAGGTGTATTGATGATCTTTTGAAGAAACGATAACAGCTGTTTCTCCCAGCTTTTCCGCTTCTGCCAGTGCTTTTTCAGACCAGACGCCGCTCATCACAAAGTGAGCCGGTGAACCGCTTTTGAGAAAATTCATCGGAATCATTGCAAATTGCAGGCTCGCTCCGCCCTGCAGGAACAGAACTTCATATTCTTCAGGAATGCCCATCAGCTCCCGCATCAGTTCGGAAGCTTTGTTATGTACATCTTCATATGGTTTGCTCCTGTGGCTGAGTTCCATGACCGACATGCCTGTACCTTTAAAATCAATAAGTTCGCTTTGTGCTTTTTCCAGAACTGCAAGCGGGATGGCAGCAGGTCCGGCATTAAAATTGTGCGTACGTTTCATGAAAAATAACACTCCTCACTCTGTCGCTGTGATTGATTAAAATTTCTATTTTTATATCCTAACATGAAATGAGAAAGACGAGTCGGAATTTTTAAAAAATATTTCAGCTAATGAAAAAACCCGCTGTGTAAGCGGGTGTTACAGAAGGCCTTCCTGAATGGATGAAGCGATTTGCTTCAAGTCATCAGGAGTATATTCCTCCGTATGGGTTTTCCAGACCGCACCAAATCCGTCGCCTTTTCCGTAGCGGGGAATCAGGTGAATATGGTAATGAAATACGGACTGTCCGGCTTTTTCACCGTTGTTGTTCAGGATGTTCATGCCAACAGGCTGAAACTGCTCTTTAATGGCATTAGCAATTTTAGGAACCGTTTCAAAAACATTGCGGGCAATATCAGGTGTTAATTCGTAAATGTTTTCCTTATGTACTTTCGGAATGACCAAAGTATGGCCTTTTGTGACCTGGCTGATGTCGAGGAACGCAACAACATGTTCATTTTCAAAAACTTTTGCACTTGGGATCTCCCCGTTTACAATCTTGCAGAAAATACATCCGCTCATTCAATTCATCCTTTCGTAGGTACGGTTTGCTTATCCATATAGTACCATAGCTGGCTGAGTGGATTCAAAAGTTGGGAGGGGTTTCTTATTTGCTGCAGCACAAACTCAAAATGGGGAAGAGTGGAAAGTGTTCTAAAAAGGGTTTAGCAGCACAAACTCTGGTTGAAGAGGAGCAGAAAGTGTTCTGAAAAGGGTTTAGCCGCAGAAACTCCGGTTGAAGAGGAGTGGAAAGTGTTCTAAAAAGGGTTTAGCCGCACAAACCCTAGTTGGAGAAGGGAGGAAAGTGTTCTAAAAAGGATTTAGCAACACAAACGCCAGCTCGAGAAGAAATGAAAGTGTTGCTATAAATGTTTAACAACACAAACTCCGATTGGAGAATAGGGGAAAGTGTTCTAAAAAACATTACTGCACCACACACGCAAAACAAACCCGCAAAAAAAAGAAACAGGATGATCATAATGATCACCCTGCTCTGCAGAGGAGGAAGAGCCGGCGCAGCTTAATGGCTAGGCTCGCAAATCTCTTTGTCATCTCCCTCATTTGCTTGGAAATGAAGGAAAAAAAGAGTGAATTTGTTAAACATGGTTCAAAGCAACCATCTCCCAGTTAAGAGTATCTCTAATGAGTCTTAACTAATCAATAACTGTCTTTGACGAACACCTCATTCAGAAAATGAATTTATACAGAGCATCTATTACTAAAAGTAACGGCCCGCAAACACCTCATCTCGAAATGGAAATATTCATGATGTTAACTAGCTCATGGATTCCTTCACTAAACTGTCTTTAACAAACACCTCATTTGAATGAATGTCTGTGACAGCTCCTCACCTCTACATCCATTATGATGTCCAGGTAAATGACAATTATGCATGCGAAATTAGCAAAATGGCCGGCGGATTTGGTAAGATAAAAGAAAACGGCGAAGGGACGAAACGATGAGCTTATTACAAGTAAACCAGCTTACGGGAGGCTACACGCGAAACCCCGTTTTAAAAGATATTTCGTTTGAAATTGACAAGCATTCCATTGTGGGGCTGATTGGGTTAAATGGTGCCGGAAAGAGCACGACAATCCGTCATGTGATCGGGCTGATGGAACCGCATAAAGGGGAGATCTCAATCAATGGCATTTCGTTTCAGGATGAGCCTGAGGCTTACCGCAGCCAGTTCTCTTTTATTCCTGAAACACCGATTCTGTACGAAGAATTAACTCTTTACGAGCATCTGGAACTGACGGCCATGGCATATGGTTTAAGCCGCGAGACATTCAAAAACCGTTTGGATCCGCTGCTTAAGGAATTCAGAATGGAAAAAAGGCTGAAATGGTTTCCAAGCCACTTTTCAAAAGGCATGAAGCAAAAAGTCATGATTATGTGCGCTTTTTTAGTTGAGCCTGAACTGTACATCATTGACGAACCGTTTGTCGGCCTTGATCCTCTTGCCATCAATGCGCTTCTTGAAATGATGAACAAGGCGAAACAGGAAGGGGCCGGCATTCTGATGTCAACGCACATCCTGGCCACAGCAGAAAGATACTGTGATTCCTTCATCATTTTACATAACGGCAAAATCCGTGCAAAAGGCACCCTTTCAGAGCTTCAGGATGAATTCGGGATGAAGGGTGCATCGCTTGATGACTTATATATTCAGCTGACAAAGGAAGATCAGCAATGAAAAATCTCGACCAGATATGGAAAACACGGCTTGAAGCTCATGTAAAAGAAGTGCAGTCCTATACAAAATATATGTTCAATGACCATCTCATTTTTGTACTTGTTTTTTTAGGTGCAGGAGGGGCGCTGTCCTACCAGGAATGGCTAAAAACCATGCCTGAAGATTTTCCGGCCCTGCTGATTTTGACCGTTGTGTTTGCGCTGATTATCACAGCTTCGAGTGTGCGGACACTTTTGAAAGAAGCCGATCTTGTCTTTTTGCTGCCGCTTGAAGTCAAAATGGCGGACTACTTCCGAAAAGCAATGGTCTACAGCTTTTTCAGCCAGCTGTACATCTTTTTTATTGCAGCGATTGTATTCGCTCCGATGATTTTCCGGGCTGAAAATTTTACAGGAACAGACTACCTGTTCATGTGTCTGCTTATTCTTCTTGCAAAAGCATGGAATTTGCTGATGAGTTTCAGAATATCTTTTTATACTGAACAGTCTGCCAAAGCAGCGGATCTTGCCGTTCGTTTTGCTTTAAATGCAGCGGCCGTCTTTTTCGTACTATCCAAAGCTTATTTATATGCGATCGTTGTCTTTGCGGTCATGGCAGTTCTATATCTGTATTTTAAAAAAGCAACAGCAGCAAAGGGCATCAAATGGGAAGCGCTCATTGATCGCGAACTTGAGAAAAAGCAGTCCTTTTACCGGATTGCCAATCTCTTTACAGATGTACCGAAGCTGAAGAAGAAGGCCAAGCGGAGAAAGATGCTTGACGGTTTGCTTACGCTGATTAAATACAAACAGGAAAATATGTACGCCTACCTTTACACACGCGCCTTTTTCCGGTCCGGAGACTTTCTCGGCATCTTTTTGAGGCTGACCGTCATCGGAAGCATCGTTCTGTTTATCATTCCGACGAATCAGTTCAGCGTCCTTGCGATTGCTATTTTAGTCCTGTATTTGACAGGCATCCAGATTCTCGGTTTGTATAAGCATTTTGATATGCTGTCACTGCCCGATCTGTATCCCGTTCACAGGCAGCATAAAAAAGGGAAGTTCCTGAACTTGCTCTTCAGTATCGTTCTGTTCCAGCATCTCATTCTAACGGTGGTATCACTTGTTTCCGGAAAATGGATGCCTTCCATTATCCTTTTAGGAACCGGCATCGTGTTTGCTTATTTATTTGTTTACCTGTATGTAAAACAAAGGCTGGCTAAAATGGATGCCAGCGTATATTAGAGTAAAGGCAGCTGATACACATGCTTTATGAGCAGCAGCTTGAAGAGGATCTTTTTCAATGGAAAAAGAAATTGCTGAGAAAGTCCTCCCGGTTTGAACGACTTTCGAAAAAAACACAAACCAAAATCAACGCGCATATTCCTGCAAAAATACACACGATCATTACAGAAAGCATTAAAAAAATGGTCGGAGCAACGCTTGCCGGATCGAATTTGACAACGACAGAAAAAAAGCTTGAAGGCATCTCGCTTGAAGAGCGGGAAAATAAGGTGCGGCAAACCATCTCTGCCTTTCAGAAGGCGGCGGCTGTTGAGGGTGCCGGGACAGGTGCCGGCGGACTGCTTGCTTCTGCAGCTGATTTTCCTTTGCTGCTGGGGATTAAAATGAAGTGTCTGTTTGAAATTGCCACACTTTATGGATATGACCCTAAGCAGGTTGAAGAGAGGATCTTTCTGCTTTATGTTTTCCAGCTTGCCTATTCAAGCGATGATCACCGCAGAAAAACATTCGATCTGATTGAGAACTGGGAAGAGCAGAAGGAAACGGTTAAGGATATCGACTGGCAAACCTTCCAGCAGGAATACAGAGATCATATCGATCTTGTCAAACTGCTGCAGGTCATGCCCGGAATCGGAGCGGTAGTCGGAGGCGTTGCCAATTATCATCTTGTCAGGCACCTCGGGGAGACTGCCATGAATTGCTACAGACTGAGAAGGCTCGGCACAATCTAATGGATTGTGCTTTTTTTGCGGGGAGCGTTCACTTATTTGCCTGCATTTCTGATTCACTTGCCGAAATCCTTCTTTTTTTTAGAAAAAAGATCTGTTTACTTGCCTTGATATCAGTTTACTTGAAAATGTTCAGCCTGCTCCTAATCAGCGAATACCTTCTACCCGGGACAACGATTATGGGTGTTCAATGCTCCTGTCTTTAATCTTCTTCCTCCAAAAATGCAAAACCACCGTCAATAAGCTTCTGTAAATATTCATCAAAGCTCCCTGCAATAACTGCATATTGATCAGGGTCGTGTAAAAAGCGAACGATTTGACCGCATGTACCTTTATCAGAAGGATTGAAATCAATATAAAGTCTTGATGTTCCTCCATTGTTCATACAGTCAGAAAAATGAATGTACTTACCTGGAAGAAGTCCCTCAGAATGTATCTTAGCATCAACAGCACCCTCATCTTCTTCGTATTCTAGAAGATACGAGATGTCTTCTTCTTCTCTTGAACTTTCGAGCATCTGTTGCGCTGACAATAAATAATACGGATATTTGCCTTCTTCTACATCTGAGCCAAGTATACATACCGCAATTTTTTTATCTCCGTAATTCCTCCAATAGGTCCCATCAATTGATTCCAGTAAAGAGATTAGTGATTCAGGACAATTTGGGTATTCTGACCGAATTGCCGCAATATCCTTTTTTGCAGCACCGAAGGATGTATTTAGAGCCTCTAGTTCATCTTTTGGTAAAGCTGCTTTCAAGTCCTTTAAAAAATTGTTTACCAAATCCATTGTGATTTCCTCCTGGAAAAATAGTGTTTTTCTGACCTTGCTCAAAAAAAAACGGCGCCGAAGCACCGTTTCAATTACTTATTTCCCAGCCGCCACAGCAGCATGTTCTGCCTGATATTGAAGAATGGCAAGGCTGAAGGTTTTGGCTGCGATCAGCATCGCTTTTTCGTCGATATCAAATTTAGGATGGTGATGCGGATAGGTTGTGTCTGAATAGGTCGGCTTTGCACCTGTGAAGAAGAAGGTTCCTTTTACGTGCTGAAGGAAGTAGGCAAAGTCTTCGCCGCCCATTTGCATCGGACTTTCTTCTACAACGCCCACGCCAGGGACGTTTCCTGCAAGGTTTGCAAGGAATTCTGTTTCCTCGCGGTGGTTGACAACGGCCGGATAGCCTCTGTCAAACGTATACTCATAGGATGCATCGTAAAGGTCGCAGGAAGCTTTCACCGTACGCTCGATTTCCTGCTCAATTTGAGTGCGGATTTCTTCATTGAAAGTTCTTACGGTTCCGATTAATTCGGCCGAATCGGCAATAACGTTAAACGGGTTTTCTGCGATGAATGATCCGACAGATACAACGGCTGATTCAACAGGATCGACTTTCCGGCTGACGATCTGCTGGAGGTTCAGCACAAGCTGGGAGCCGATGACAACAGCATCCTTCGTTTTTTGCGGCTGTGCTCCGTGTCCGCCTTTTCCCTGCACCTTAATTTGGAAGCGGTCTGCAGCTGCCATAATCGGTCCTGTCCGGTACTGGATTTTGCCTGCAGGCTCGCTTGCCCATAGATGGGTGCCGAAAATGACATCGACGCCATCAAGGCATCCGTCCTCAATCATCGCTTTTGCACCGCCTGGAGCATACTCCTCTGCATGCTGGTGAATAAACACCACATTTCCTTCAAGATTCTCTTTGTGCTTATGCAGCACTTTTGCCAAAACGAGAAGTGTCGCTGTATGGCCGTCATGTCCGCAGGCGTGGGTGACACCGGGAACCGTCGACTTGTAGGGTACATCCTTTTCGTCCTGAATCGGAAGGGCATCAAAGTCTGCGCGAAGGGCAATTGTTTTCCCCGGCAGTCCGCCTTTTACCACCGCTACAACGCCGTTTCCTCCCACTCCGGTCCTTGGCTCAATGCCGAGCTTCTGATAATATTCCGCTATGTAGGCCGCTGTCTTGAATTCCATAAAAGAAACCTCTGGATGCATATGAAAATAGCGCCTGATTTCTACCATTTCCTCATAGGCTGCATCGAGTTCTGAACAAATCTCCTGAAACAAATCACTTCATCCTTTCTTTTTAAAAATATATATTCGCCAAACGATTCATAAGATAAAATAAATTCTGATATTAGGTCAATTTTAGGGAAGTTGTTTGAAAATTACAAGATTTAAATCTGGAAGGTGTGAAAAGGTGAAAAAGATTTCGATTATGGGAGGATGTCTTCTGGCAGTTCTCATTCTGTACGTTCTCATCCGCACGGCTTTAGTAAAGCCTGCAGATGATGGAGTGTCGCAACTTGTCCAAATCATCCAGCAGTCAGAGGGCATGCTTGCGTTTTTTGAGGGAATAGGCTATCTTGCTTCAAAACCTGGCATCATCAGTCTGCTTGCATTAGCCATTGTTGTGCTCATTCTGTTATTCAGGCATTATCTTCAGCCGCTGATGATTGGTTTGGCGGTGTATCTTGGAGATGTTTTAAACAAATTTCTTAAAAGCGTGACGGCAAGAGAACGTCCGCCGGAGCCGCTTCATCTTGAAGAAGGGTTCAGCTTTCCGAGCGGGCATGCCATGGTAGGCGTCATCTTTTATGGTCTATTTGCCTATATGATCATTGAAAAAATCAAGTCTCCTGCTCATAAAAAAGGGATTTGGGCAGCGGTTGTTCTGTTAATGGCCTTGATTGGGATCAGCCGCGTCATCACCAATTCGCATTATGCTACAGATGTGATTGGCGGGTACTTCATCGGCCTCGTTTTTCTTCTTGGGACCATTCTTATTTATGAATGGGCAAAGAATCTGCTTGCTGCTGCAAAAAGGAAAAAAGGCGGCGTTTCTGCTTAAAAAACAGGCATTCTCTTGATGAGAGTGCCTGTTTTTGTCCTTTTATTATTCTTTTACTCATTTAAATTAAGAACATCGCCACAATAGTAGTCACTGCAAGCCCGATTGTCACGGGGAGCAAGTTTCTTCTGGCAAGTTCAAACGGATCAACTCCGCATATGGCTGCTGCAGGGATTAAAGCCCAGGGGATAAGGGTTCCGCCTCCTACCCAAATGGCGGTGATCTGTCCAAGAGCGGTCAGCGTTGCAGCACCTGTTCCAATGGCAGCAGAGAAAAGATTGGCAATGGAACCTGCAAGGGAAATGCCTGAGAAGCCTGAGCCGTCAAGTCCTGTCAGGACGCCCACGCCTGTCAGGGTGATGGCGCCGATCTCTTTTGTGAGCGGGACGACAGAGGCGAGTGCAACCCCCAGGTCGTTGACAATTCCCTGTGAAGCTTTTGGCAGATAATCGCCTACAATTTTGATAAAGCCCGCATCTCCCAGGTAGAAGAAGGCAGCTATCGGAATGACAGGCCCGAAAACCTTGAAACCGAATTGAAAACCTTCAATCATATATCCCGTAGTTTTTTCCAGACTGGCATTTTTATGGGCAAGCACACAAACGGCCATTAAAATGACCAGAGCAGTTCCACCTATCAGAGCCGTTGCGCTGCCCCCCTGAAGATTAAGCTTTGCCATTAACACGATGTCAATGACAAACAGCACAGGTATCAGCAGGGCCATAAAAAGTTTCATTTTGCCTGACAGAAGCTGTGTTTTTTTCTCTTCCAGCACAGGCATCGTTAATGCAGGAAATGGCTTGCCGCGTTTCAGGTCTCTCATAAGGAACACGTAAGCCGTAATAGTTGTTACAGCTCCCATGACAATCACGAGAGGAATGGATGCCTGAATCACGTCTCCTATCGGAAGACCGGCCGCATCAGAGGTGAGTTTTGGGGCTGCCTGAATGACAAAATCTCCGGACAGGGCTATGCCATGACCGAACAAATTCATGGCCATCGCAACACCGAGCGCCGGAAGACCGGCTTTAACCGCCACCGGAAGAAGAACGGCTCCAATCAGCGCAACTGCGGGAGACGGCCAGAAAAACCAAGATATCGCCATCATCAGCAGCCCGATGGTCCAGTAGGCAAGAGTTGGATTTCGGATGAACTTTGTGAACGGGGAAACCATCGATTCATTAATTCCTGTAATCTCTAAAATTCTGCTCATCGACACAATAATTGAGATGACCAATATGGTAGGAAGCAGCTCGGTTATGGCAAATATGAAGCTATTAAACACGCTTGTTATGGAATGGCTCACAGATTGACTCGCAGCAAAAGAAATGACAATGATGCCAATAATGCTGATCATCGTTGTATCGCGCCTGAAGAGCATAAATCCAACGATGCTGATAATAAATAAAACATAAACCCAGTGAATGAGTGTTAACTCAACTCCCATGGAAATCACTCCTGTATAAATGCCTGGTGTTTTTTATACAGGTTATGTATTGAATCAGCGGGTGTGAGTGTTAGCGGAAAATGAAAGACGGGTAAAGAAACTGGAGGGATTTGTGTCATTTCCAAGGAAATAGTGTCGCAATTTAGATGTGAAAAACTCCTCCGCACTATGGGCGGAGGAGCGGTTCTTTTAGTATTCTTTCACAGCCTGATAGGTCGTTACGTAAGAAGGTCTCGGGAAAATCGGCTTTTGATCCATGCCCTCGCTTGTTCCGCGTTTTTTATGGGCTTTTGCGTAGGACTGTGACTGCTGCCAGTTTTTAAATGATTCTTCTTTATCCCAAAGTGTTAAGATGACGTATGTGTCATCATGAACAGGTCTCAGGACGCGGATTGCCGCAAATCCCGGTTCGTTTTCGATCATGCGGGCACGCTCTTTGAAGCGCTGTTCAAATAGCGGTCTGCCTTCGTCTGTGACAGGTATATTGTTCAAAACGGCGTAGCTGCCAGTCTTGAAATCTCCCACTCCATCAAGCACTTCATATTTTTTAGGCTCTTTAAAAAGGGAAGCGGATTCGCTTTCATGAAGAAGGATGCCCTTATCTTCATTCTGCATAAGCAGCATGTTTTCATCTGCGTGTTCTGCGGCGGTTTTTGCCAGGTATTCCGGAGTTCCAAATGTGACATAAAAGTTCATTTTACATACACCTCTTTTTGTTTCATTATAACAATGACTGGACAAAGAAGGCTATTATGAGCCTCTGCTTACATATTCAACCCTTTTTTTAACAATACTAAACATGTATAAATCTACGGAACGCAGGTGACAGCATGCGAAAAAAAGTCATTCTTTCGGCTCTGGCAGCTCTGCTGACAGCTATTATTGCCCTGGCAGTTTACCTCATCATCCTTGTCATTGGAGACTATTCCATTGATGAGAAAAAGCTTGTGATGGATTCTACGACGACGCTTGTTGATCCTGAAGGCAGCAAGGTGGCTGAACTGTATTTGCAGAACCGGGAGCCTGTCTCGATCAAAGAAATTCCCGTTCACGTCCGCGAAGCGTTTATAGCTGTTGAGGATAAACGGTTTTACGAACATAACGGCATCGATTTAAAAGCCATTTCAAGGGCTTTGTACAGGGATTTGCTTGCCGGCGGGAAGGTGGAGGGCGGAAGCACCATCACCCAGCAGCTTGCAAAAAACACATTTTTGACTACTGAAAAATCTGTGCTAAGGAAAGCCAAGGAAGCCGCCATTGCCATGAGCCTTGAGAACAAATACAGCAAAAGCAAACTGCTTGAGCTTTATTTAAATCAGGTTTATTTCGGCCACGGTGCATACGGGATCCAGAGCGCATCGCTTTATTATTTTAATAAAGAGGTAAAGGATCTGACGGTTGAAGAAGGAGCGATGCTTGCAGGAATTCCTAAAGCACCTTCCAATTATTCTCCTGTCCTTCATCCGGAAAAAAGCAAAGAACGGAGGGACACAATCCTTTCTTTAATGGGTGATCAGGGCTATCTGACGGCTGAGGAAGTTGTCAGATCCCAGGGAAGGACGCTCGGACTTTCGATTTCTGAGGAGTCTGAGACTCCATGGCTTACCTCCTATATCGACATGGTGATGGATGAAGCGGAAGAAAGATACAGCCTCTCAAATGAAGAACTGATGCGGGGCGGATATACAGTCACAGTGCCACTTGATGCAGATATGCAAAAGACCGCCTACGAACTGTTCCAGAAAGATGCGTATTTCCCAGGAACGACAAAAGGCGCAGAAGGAGCATTTGTCCTGATTGACAACAAGACCGGCGGTATCAAGGCTGCCATCGGCGGCCGGAATTACGTGCAAAAAGGGTACAACCGCGTGACGACAAGGCGTCAGCCGGGCTCTACTTTCAAGCCGATTGCCGTTTATGCTCCAGCCATGGAGGAAGAAGAATTCGGGCCATACTCCCTGCTTGAAGACAAGCCTGTCTCATATGATGGCTATCAGCCTAAAAACAACGACCGCCAATACGATGAAGAGGTTACGATGTACGATGCGATAACGGCCTCCAAAAATGCTCCGGCTGTGTGGACATTAAATGAAATGGGTGTCTCAACCAGCAAAAAGTACTTGGAAAAATCCGGCCTGAGCATTGAAGACAACGGCCTCTCCATTGCGCTTGGCGGACTTAAAAACGGAGTAACACCTCTTCAGATGGCAAACGCGTACAGAGCTTTTGCGCAATACGGTGTATACAGTGAGCCGTATTTTATCCAAAAGATTACAGACCGCGATGCTAAAGAAGTATCGGCACCAGAGCGCGTAAAGAAACGGATTTTTTCCGCACAGACTGCCTGGAACATGACAAGAATGCTTGAAGAGGTTGTGAATGAAGGGACAGCAAGGACTGGAACTTATGAGGGCGAGCTTGCCGGCAAAACGGGCACGACTTCATTTACCGGTGTAGATGGCGCCGTGAAGGATGCATGGTTTGTCGGGTATACCCCTTCTGTTTCCGGAGCTCTCTGGATGGGATATGACCGCACGGACAGCAAGCAGTATCTTAAGCAGGGAAGCTCCTATCCTACACGCCTTTTCAAAGAGATCCTGAATGAGTCCGGTAAAGGCCGGAAAGCGGCATTCCGGATGCCTGACGGCGTAGAAGATCTTGAAGAGCCGATCAGACTGAAGAATCTGGGAGAAGTAAAGGCAGGGTATACGTTTAAAGCACTTGGCCTTTTCACCGTCACTTTAAAATGGGATGCGCAGAAAGATGACCGCGTCATCTACAGAATTTATGAGACAAGCGGAAGCAAAGACAAGCTAGTAGGGTTTGTTAAGGGTGAGAATTCGTTTGAGATTCCTTATTCCAATCTCTTTTCAAACGCAGAATACAAAGTCGTTCCGTATAATGAGCAGACAGACCAGGAAGGCAAAGGATCAGATCCTGTCAAACCAGAGCTTTTTTCATCCGGTCTATGAGCAGCATGCAGATTCCGCATGCTGCTTGATTACGTCAATTTTTTGACATTTAAATGTGAAATCTATACAACCAGTTGTGAAACAGTTATAGTGTAAGAAGCAAAAACATAGGGAAGGCGCGGTTTGTCTGCGCAGCGCTGTTTCTATTTGAGGAACAGCATACATAGAAAGGTGGATTTGAGGATTTATGACGGATTTGCAGTTTAATGATACATTCCTTAAGGCGTGCAGAGGGGAAAAAACAGATCACGTTCCGGTATGGTATATGAGACAGGCAGGCCGTTCGCAGCCTGAATACCGTGCGATTAAAGAGAAATACAGTCTGTTTGAAATCACGCATCAGCCTGAGCTGTGTGCCTATGTGACGAGATTGCCGGTAGAGCAGTACGGCGTAGATGCAGCAATTTTATATAAGGATATCATGACACCGCTTCCATCAATAGGGGTAGATGTAGAAATCAAGTCCGGCGTCGGACCGGTCATTGACAATCCGATCCGCTCTTTCGCAGATGTTGAAAAGCTTGGAGAAATTGATCCTGAAAGCGACATTCCGTATGTGCTTGATACCATTAAGCTTTTAACGCAGGAGCAGCTGAACGTGCCGCTGATCGGATTTGCGGGAGCTCCTTTCACGATGGCAAGCTACATGATCGAGGGCGGACCGTCAAAAAGCTACAATAAGACAAAAGCATTCATGTATGCAGAACCAAAGGCATGGTTTGCTTTGATGGACAAGCTCGCAGAAATGACGATTGTCTACTTAAAGGCTCAAATTAAGGCCGGGGCAAAAGCGTTTCAAATTTTCGATTCATGGGTAGGGGCTTTAAATGAAACCGACTACCGTTATTATATAAAACCTGTGATGGAGCGCATTTTTTCCGCAATGAAGGAAGAAAATGTGCCAATGATCATGTTCGGAGTCGGAGCAAGCCATCTTGCACGCGACTGGCATGACCTTCCGCTTGATGTTGTCGGACTCGACTGGAGACTACAGGTTGATCAGGCAAGAGAAATGGGTCTGACGAAAACACTGATGGGGAACCTTGATCCGGCTATTCTTCTTGCTCCATGGGACGTCATTGAAGAGCGCGCCAAGCATATTCTTGACCAGGGAATGAAGCAGGACGGATATATTTTCAACCTCGGACACGGCGTTTTCCCGTCTGTTAATCCGGACGTTTTAAAAAGACTGACAGCTTTCATTCATGACTATACAAAAAATGCCAAGAGTGCGCGGAGCATCTAATTTGGAATCCTGACCTCAGGAATGGCAAAATAAGAATCAGAACGAATCCAAAAGAGGTGTATGAAAATGACAAAGAAAACAATGGGTCTTCTTGTAATGGCATACGGAACACCATATAAAGAAGAAGACATTGAACGCTATTACACACATATCAGACACGGCCGCGCGCCTGCTCCTGAGATGCTGCAGGATTTAAAAGACCGCTACGAGGCAATCGGCGGCATTTCGCCGCTCGCCAAAATCACGCTTGATCAGGCCAAATCACTGGAAGAGCATTTGAATGCCGTTCAGGATGAAGTCGTATTCAAAATGTATCTTGGGCTGAAGCACATCGAGCCATTCGTTGAAGACGCCGTGAAACAAATGAAAGAAGACGGAATTGAAGAAGCTGTCAGCATCGTTCTTGCTCCCCACTTCTCAACATTCAGCGTCAAGTCCTACAATGGACGTGCTAAGCAGGAAGCCGAAAATCTCGGCGGACCGGCTATTACGTCTGTTGAAAGCTGGTACAAAGAGCCTAAGTTTATTGATTACTGGGCGAAAAAAGTAGAAGAAACCTATGCTAAGATGACAGAAGATGAACGCGAAAAGGCTGTTCTGATTGTCTCTGCCCACAGCCTTCCTGAAAAGATTATCGCTGCCGGCGATCCTTACCCTGAACAGCTGCAGGAAACGGCAGATCTTATTGCAAAAGCAGCCGGCATCACGCACTATGAGACTGGGTGGCAAAGTGCGGGCAATACGCCTGAGCCGTGGCTTGGACCTGACGTTCAGGATCTGACAAGAGACCTTTTTGAACAGAAAGGGTACCGGACATTTGTATACATTCCGGTTGGATTTGTAGCAGATCACCTTGAGGTTCTGTATGACAATGATTATGAATGCAAAATCATAACAGATGAACTGGGCGCTAACTATTACCGTCCTGAAATGCCAAATGCGAAGAAAGAGTTTATTGACTGTCTTTCAACTGTCGTTCTTAAAGAACTTGGCATGAAAAAGTAGAAATGAAGCGGAGTTTCAGCAAGTGAAGCTCCGCTCAAATATGTGATGCACAAAAGTAAACAAAAAAGAAGGCGATAAACAATGACTGGCAAAAAGAAAAAAGTTGTCATCATTGGCGGGGGAATCACAGGATTATCCGCGGCATTTTACATGCAAAAAGAAATACGCGAACAAAACCTGCAGGCTGAAACGGTTCTCATTGAATCAAGTCCCCGGCTTGGCGGGAAGATTCAGACGGTTCATAAGGACGGCTTTATTATCGAGCGCGGACCTGATTCTTTTCTGGAGCGAAAAACGAGCGGCCCGCAGTTTGTAAGAGACGTCGGACTGGGTTCTGAGCTTGTCAACAACGCAACCGGAAGATCATACGTACTTGTAGGAGAACGGCTTCATCCAATCCCGGCCGGTGCTGTTATGGGTATACCAACTCAAATTATGCCGTTTGTCACAACAGGCCTTTTTTCCGTTCTTGGAAAAGCACGGGCAGCAGGCGACTTTATCATGCCTGCAGGCAGAGAGCAGGGCGACCAGTCATTGGGGCATTTTTTCAGAAGGCGCCTTGGAAATGAAGTGGTTGAGAATCTGATCGAACCGCTGCTTTCAGGAATCTATGCCGGAGATATCGACAAGCTGAGCCTCCTGTCCACCTTCCCGCAATTCCATAAAGTCGAGCAGGATCACAGAAGCCTGATACTGGGAATGAAAAAAGGACTTCCTGCATCAAACCAAAAACATGAGCCTTCCAGAAAAAAAGGCATTTTCCAGACTGTTAAAGGCGGGCTTCAAAGCTTGGTCGACGCTGCTGAAAGCAAGCTGACAGATACCCGGATCCTAAAAGGGATCAAAGTTGAGGCCATCGAAAAATCAGGTGCTCAATATACCCTAAAGCTTAGCAGCGGGGAGAGGATGGAAGCTGACACATTAATTGTGACCACTCCACATCAGCACACTGCAGGCATGCTTCCGGACAAGGAAAACTTTCAGTACATGCAGGAAATGCCTTCTACTTCTGTTGCAACGGTAGCCATGGCTTTCCCTGAGGATGCTGTCGCGATTGAAGGAAACGGAACGGGATTTGTGATTTCCAGAAACGGCGATTATACAATCACTGCCTGCACCTGGACCCACCGCAAGTGGCCGCATACCGTCCCAAAAGGAAAAGCGCTTATCCGTGCATACGTAGGAAAAGCAGGCGACCAGGCCATTGTAGAACAGCCGGATCACGAAATCATTTCAGCCGTCCTGGAAGATTTGAATAAAATTATGAAATTGGATCAAAAACCTGAATTCACAGTCGTTTCAAGATGGAACCAGGCCATGCCCCAATACAACGTGGGCCACCAGGAAGAAGTCCATAAAGTAAAAGAAAAAATCATGAACAACTATCCTGGCATGTTCCTGGCCGGTGCCTCCTACGCAGGAGTCGGCATCCCCGACTGCATCGACCAGGGAAAATCAGCCGTCTCGTACGCATTGGATTATTTGAAAAAGGCAACTCTTTAATTAACGGGCTCGGTTCGGAGGTTAAAAACAGAAAATCGTAAAGTATTCGCACACCATTCAACATAAAATGGTGTGCTTTTTCATTTATGTAATTTAAACAGGATGTTAGATAATTGTGATAAAATGGAAAAACAGTTATTCAGCTATTCAGCAATCGGGCAGTTTAACGGAATAAGGCATTGTCAAAAATAATTTGAATAATTATCTGAATAGTGAAACTTAAAACTTGAGTCTCCGTATAAACATTAAAGATGTTCCTTAAGGGGGTATGGATGTGTTACGAGAAATTACAACAGTATCAACATTGCTAATGGTATTGTTCTTAACTGCCTGTTCTTCAGATACTAATGTTTTTAAAGGGGAAACTGAAAACTGGGAAGCTGAATTGAAGGTTATTCATAATGATAACAAAATTGTTGACCAATATTTAAACCTCCAATTTAAGGGCAATGATCTAGATTCTGCAAATAATATTTCATATGAGGTTGACACTAATGCCGGTGGATTTGGTGGAAGCGGATTAAAATTAAATGAAAAAGGAACTTTAAAGGGCAGCCATTTAAATAATAAAAATGGCCTTAAAACAACTTCAGCCAAAATCTTTGTAGAGTGGAACGGAAATAAGGAAGAAATTCCGCTAGAAAATAATTAATACTATTCTTATAAGAGTTATATTATTTATGGGGGTATTTTTCTATGAAAAAAGAAGAAGAAAAAAGTAAAATAAATAATGATGATGGCTGGAACAGGACGGTATTTGGTAGCCCTACTATTGGTGGATTTATAGTCTTTGGTTTAATTGCTATATATATTGGATACCAGTGGATATTTGGTTAAAGAGGGCGAATGTATTAACTATCTTATACAAAAGGGGGCGATTGCAGCAAAGTGAATCGGCTTTCCTATTGAAAAAATGGGCAAATTAATGGAGTAATGGAAAATTAATTTACATAAAAGGAGATTTTATGGAACATCCATATAAAGAATATGAAAACACAGAACTTTGGGATTTAATCTCAAAAGGAATAGATGAACTGTCCGAGAACAAGGACATCCAAGAATTGACTAGAAGAGAATACATCGTCGGTTATCTATGTAAACTCATTAAACAAGACAATTAAATACTTTTATACAATCGGAGGCGTGCAGCAAAGTGGAACGCCTTTTCTTATTGAGGAAATGGGCTGATTGTTGAGGAAGGGCTTTGTTACAATATTTTTGGATGGTGAATAAATTGGTATTTATATATAAATTGACTGGTGCCGGTTGGGCGGAATGTCATTTAGAAATAAATTCAAAGAAAACTTCTTTTACCGCAGGTTATTTAACCAATGCTCTTGGTGATTTACTTCAAGCCTTATTAAATATTAATCCCTTTTATACTGAAGATGTTTATGTGGATTCTGGTTCTGAACTCTATTGGGATGCAGAACCGAGTAGAACGGACTGGCACTTCCGCTATTTGGGTGAAGGAAAAATGCAATTAAAAGTCACGGCCTATGAGGATGACAATTATGATGGAAATCCTATGATAGAACTAAATAATGAGTGTAATTACGACAATTTCCTAGGTGAAGTGATAGGAGAAGCTGAAAAAATCCTGAAAGAATATGGAATTGTCGGATATAAGAATATGTGGATTGAGCACGATTTTCCTTTAAGCACATTTTTGCAATTAAAATTTTATCTAGAACATAAATCAGAGTTTCCAATTACTAAAAAGACTATTGATCATTCAGAAATGATAAAAAGTGATATAGAAATGGAATTAAATTATTTGAACAGAAAGTAAATCTATCCACGGGGAAATTCTATAAGAGAAGTCTGTTCAACAGTTTTTTTATCTTCAACAATCGGGGGCAATTATAGCATAAAGGGATCTTCTCTTTAGTTAAGAATTGTACAGGATATTGAAAGCAGGAAATCCTTCTTGCGGTAACATATAAAATGAATTTGTTAACTCAGTATCAGGTGGAGGGATAGGATTTAATGAAGGGATTATTTTTAGCTATCTTAGGTGCTATAACAGCTTGGGGAGTATTCGGATTTTTTCAAAATGACTTTGAGACTGATTCTTTATTCGCCCTTATCATAGGTATTGTGATTGGCTTTAATATTCGGAAAAAGGAAACAGGGGTATCAAAATGAGATTAACTTTTTATTCCACAATCGGGGGCAATTATTAAATTAGCACCTTTATTTAACAACTCGCTTTAAGTGTTTAATTTAAACTAGGGGATTGAAAAATTGAGTAAAGAGAAAAAAATGATGGAAAGGCAGACTGAAGTATTATTTAAAATTGATAAACTAAATAGAATAACAGGATTGAATGAACATAAAGATGCAGCTGGACCGTTCCTATTCATTGGACGTACTAAAACAGGAAATGTAATTCGGTTTGATAGGACTATTTCCGAAATTGAAAAAAATGAAATTTTAACACAGGTAGATAACCTGGATTTAGGAAAAATCATTCTTAATCTTAATAAGATTAGGAAGATTAATTCTATATGGTTGGGACCAGCTTTCGCCTTTCCTGAAAGCTTTAATATGACATCTGATGCAATTAAGATAACTAATGAAAATAAAGACCTCCTGGCTGAAGAATTTCCTAACCTAATGAGTGAAATAGGATGTAAGAAGCAAATGTACGTTATTGTTCGAGATGGTAAAGCGGTGTCCGTATGTTCTAGTGCTAGAATAAGTGCAGCAGCAGCTGAAGCTAGTGTGGAAACATCACCAAGTTATCAAGGTCAAGGCTATGCTACTAGATGTGTAATATCTTGGGCTAATGAAGTGAAGAAATTAGGTTTGCAGCCTCTCTATAGTACTGCTTGGGATAATTTTTCATCACAGTCTGTTGCGAGGAAGCTAAACTTATATCAATATGGAATCGACTTGCATTTTAGTTAATTAAGCAATCGGGGGCGTTAGCTTAACAAAGTGTCATCTCTTAATCTTGGAGTAAAGGCCAGGTTAGTGAATTCAACCTCCGGAGGAGTTGTATGATGGATATTTTAAATGACCTACAAAATGAACTTATACAAGGACAAAAGCTATCTATGCAAGGAGGCTATCACAGAAGGGCTCCTGCTAAAAAAGCGATACCCTATCTCTTAAGTGCCCGAAGAGGTTTAAAGCTTTATGTGAAACAGAATACAGATAATACTTTAGCTTGGCGTTTATTATCACAAGCTGAAGAATATTTGTTGAATTATAACGCTGCCCTATTCAGTCTCGAAAAGGTAATTGAACTAGGGGGAGACAGAAAAGATTTAAAAAGACTTGCTATGTTAAAAGAGTATGGGGTGAAATGGCAAGACTTAAATATGTCTCCAGAACAATTAGCTTCTCTGGGCAGATATTTAGAGATAAAAATAGATTCTTATGGCTGTGATCATACACTTATTCATACTAAAGAATGGTTGGACGAGAACATAACTAAGAGTAAAAAATCAAATATTACAAAGGCAATGCAAAATCAAGGCGGGTTTTGCGATTGTGAAGTTCTTATAAATGTAATTCATTAAATCGCAGATTAGGGTAACATATTTCGAAATTCTGTTGGAAGTCCTTCTTCAATTAAGGGGGCTTTTATGTAATTAAATAAAGAAAGGAATGATCGGCATATTCCTACGAGATATTCAATTTATTGAAAATGAAGAATCTGCTCAATTAAATACAGAAAGTCTTTGCATAAAAGAAATGTTCTTATGGGAACTGGGAAAGAAGTTTAAAACAAATGATTGTGAAGCTATATTTTTTCATTGCGGCAGATACTCAAAAATTAGGTTAATTAGTGAATCATACGAAGATTATGATATGTTCATCCCTAAGAAAAGTTATGATGTAGAGATACCTTTTGATACAGAAGTTTATTTTTCCTTGTCAATAATCGATAAGAAAAAAATGCTAACAGATTGTTTGCAAAAAGGAATGATATATCTTACAGAATTAAAAAAATGGGATCTAGATAAAATAAATGAAGCTTTTAGGGCAATGTCTAAGAAAGAATTCATTCATACTTTCAAGGTTTGGAAACCTAAACTATCGCCTAATAGAAAATTGAAAGCATATCCTTTACTTAATATTGATTTATTAGATTGTACTCTAGGTTTAGTTGTTGAGGATCGAAAGGGGAATATCATTGCAAGAAAACATATCGTAAAAACGAAACCTAACATCGCTGAAATAGATTATTTTCTTGAGAAATTAGTATGGTTGAGTGATAAGGAAGTGGCATTGTTCACACGTGCTCACAAGACTAAGTACAACAGTATTTTACTTGAAGGGAACTAACAGATTTTAAATACCTTATTCCACAATCGGGGGCAATTGCAGTAAAGTGGATTTTCTTTTTTTATAGAAGACTTTGGCAGGATAGTTAAATAAGAAAACTATAAAAATCACGAGGTGAAAGATGCGAGGAAAAGAAATGATTTATTGGATAGGGGGTTCAGCTTGTGCTGGGAAAAGTACATTAGCTCAGATGTACGCAAAAAAGTATGGATTAGATCTTTATTCTTGTGATGAGCATTTTTATGAACATTTGAAAAACATATCTAAATTAACACAACCTGCAATGTACAAAGTTTCTAAGATGACCGCAAACGAAGCGTTTTACAAAAGGGAAATAGCTGAACAATTAAGAGTTTATATTCTATCTTTTAAAGAAGACTTTTTATTTGTTATAAATGACCTTGCAAAAATGAGTGATAGACCAATTGTCGTAGAAGGAAACCAACTGCTACCCTCTTTAGTACTGCCATATCTAAATGATAAAGATAAGGCAATCTGGTTAATACCTACTGAAAATTTCCAAAGAGAATATTATAAGAGAAGAAATTGGATAGAAAAGGTTTTAGAAGACACAGAAGATCCAGAGATGGCTTTTAATAATTGGATGACAAGAGACGCTTTGTTTGCAAAGTTAGTTTATCAAAAAGCGACTGATTTAAAATTAAATGTACTACAAGTAGATGGCAGTAAAAATTCATGTGATAACTTTAAGCTGGTTGAAGATTACTTCAACTAAAGGGGCTTTAATAGAATAATATTAGTGTATTTATAAAATTACTATTACTACTGTTTAGAACCTTCTATGGCCAGAAAAGAAGCTTTTGATGGAAAGTTTTAAATGAATTAAAAGGGATGACAATTGTCATCCCTAAAGGTTTCAGTTCCAATCTACTGGTGGTTTTACTAACTGTGCCTTCATGCCAAGCTCTTCAGCTGCAGCTAAAATAAATTCTTTTCTGAAAAAGTAACTTTTATGGCTTACTATTTTTCCATTTTCAATCTCTTGCATTTGTATGTCATGTATTTCACGACCATGATCAGTTAAAACAATGATAACTGGTTTACCCCAAAGGATGATTTCTTGAGCTGTATGGCCGGGCAATCCAAATCTCAGAGACCCTTTAAGCATTTCCTTCTTAGAAAATTCCTGGAAACCAAAGAACGCTTCATTTTGTGCTTGCTCACTAAATAAACTCAACATACTATCTAAATCGCCATTATTAAAGGCTTCTAAGTATGCTTGGATGGTTTCGTTTTGACTGTGTTTATTCACTCTAGTATCGGATTTCGAAAAGTCTATGGAAGCTATATTTCTTCTCGCACGTTGCACAGCTGAATAGACACCTCCTGGAGTACTTTGGACAATCCCAGCTACCTCTTCTGCACTAAACTGAAAAATATCCAATAGCAGGAATGCTGTTGTTTGTTTAGGAGTCAAATTTGATTCCAAGGATGTTAGGATTTCTTCCAGGAATAGACGATCTGAAAAATCAATATTCGGTTCGGGTACTTCATCTAAAGACCCTACTTCACGTTTTAGCTTTCTGCACTGATCAAGCCAAGTGTTTGTTGCAACTCTGAACAGGTAGTATTTTTTGTCAGTAATATCACTCCACCTTTGAGGAAGTAACCCTAAAGACTTTATCATCGTTTCTTGATAAAGATCTTCTCCGTCCCAAGGGGAACCAGTGACGTATTTACAATAATTCCACAGATCTGTGGAATATACTGAAACGATTTCTGTAAATTCATTTCTTAATTTTCGAGCTTCATCCACTAAATCCTTGTCAATGTTCTTTGTTAGCTCCATACTATTTCCCTCCTAAAATACTTACATTAATAAGACGTTTAAATATAGAGAAATTATACGGCTAAGTAAAAAATATTTAAAGAAGCTTCAATATCATTGTTCTGATAAACAATTGGGCAATGAATTATTTTACTCAGTTTTTAATGTTTTTACTGATATATGCAAAGTTTGCAGTACAACTAATAAACTAATAAGGTTTACTTCAGTAAAATAAGGTATATTATATTTGTTGAATAGCATCTCTTTAAAGACAAGAAAAGTAGGTGAACAAAGTGGGAAAATATCAATTGGATACTAAAGGTCAGGTAGCTGTGACAAAGTTTCATGAAAAACAGACGCCTGCCAAATTTGATAAAAAGCAGCAACTTGAAAAAATACGTGCGGAATATTTGAAAAAGAAGCAAAAACAAACAGATAAATAATATGAATGAAAACATAGGAAGACTAAAATCTCCCTATGTTTTTCTTATTCAAAGTATTTTTGAAAATTGATGATAGAGTTTTTTTATTCCCATATGAACGAACGGGGGCATTAATTGAAGAAGGATTAATGCTTTTTATGTTGAAATTCAACAAATTAGAAAATGGGTAAGTGACATCAGGAGGAAAATACTTTGAGTAATAAGGAAAAGGCAACCGAACCCGTTACTAGTTAATTTAAGAATTGTTATTTAAATGCACTGCTACTGAAGTTGCCCAATCAAGGAGTAAAAACGTGTATAAAGCCATTATTATAGAAGAATACAGCATGAATTGGTCGAGACAATTCGAACAAGAAAAGAAAAAGCTTAACGATATTCTAAGGGACAGGGTTCAATCCATTGAACATATAGGAAGTACAGCCGTTGAGGGCCTTGGAGCAAAACCTGTCATAGATATTGCTGCTGGAGTAAATAATCTGGAGACAGTCAGTGAATTTATTGAACCTTTAAAACAAATTCATTATGAATTTGTTCACCATAAAGAATTTCCTCAAAGACGTTTTTTTAGAAAAGGCCAGCGGAGAGCGGGTACACATCACTTGCACTTTTATGAATTTGAGGGAAAACACTGGAATAATCAACTATTGTTTAGAGATTACTTGAGGAAAAATCCTGATGAAGCAAGAACATATCATCACCTGAAAGTGTACCTGGCAAAAAAATACCGGTTTGACAGAATTGCTTATACGGAGAACAAAGCTTCTTTTATCCAAAAGATTTTGCAAAAAGCGAGGCCCTCAGAGATATAGCAAAGCACAAAACTCCAGTGCCCGGAGCGGAAGGGAACGGGTATGTTTATATAAACCCGGAGAAAGTATTATTGTCTTTATAACAGCAGTTGCTTCTTTAAAAAATGTATGATATATTTCTTTTTGTACTAAATGACCAAAAATGTCATTCGGTCATTTTTAGGAGGTGAGAGGGTTGAGCGTGGACCGCAAACAGCTTATTTTAGAAGCAGCAACAAGATCATTTACCCACTATGGCTACAAAGCAACGACAATGGATTCTGTTGCAAAGCTTGCAAATGTGGGAAAAGGAACGATCTATACCTTCTTTAAAAACAAGGAAGAGCTGTTTGATGAGATTGTCTCATCTTTGCTGACGGAAATGCGGGTTGCTGCTGAAGAGGCAATGGATGAAGATCTTCCATTCTTTGAAAATGTTCATCGTGCCCTGTACAATCTGCTTGAATTTCGAAAAAAGCATCAATTCACGATTAAAATTTTTCAGGAAAGCACAGATGTCGGCACACCTGCCGTTCAGGAAGTTGTTCAGAGGCTTGAAAAGATGATCCTGCAGTTTATCGCTGCCAAAATAGAAGCAGCTGTAAATAAAGGAGAACTTCGAGAGTGCAACCCTGAAGTAACAGCATTCGTGATGCTGAAACTGTATATCTCTCTCATTTTTGACTGGGAAAAGCACCATGAACCGCTTGAGAAAGAAGAAATTGCGCATTTATTTGAATTATACTTACTCAAAGGATTATCAACATAGATGGTCCTATCTTTTTGGGGAAAAGTGACTAATTGAACAAATTGGTCAATTTGTATTAAATTAGGAGGAAATGCAATGAGTTTAATGGCTAAAGAGTGGAAAGCGTTAGTTTCCAATAAAAAAGTGCTGATTCCGGTCCTTGCTGTTTTATTCATCCCGCTCATGTATGCAGGGATGTTCCTTTGGGCGTTCTGGGATCCGTATGAGCAGCTTGATCAGCTTCCTGTTGCCGTAGTCAACGAAGATACTGGAGCAGATTATGATGGAACAGAGCTTCAGATTGGATCTGAGCTTGTTGATAATTTGAAAGCAAATCCAAAGTTCAAATGGAAATTTGTTTCAAAGGATGAGGCTGTGAGAGGCCTTGAAAACGAGCAGTACTATATGATGATTGAAATACCCGAGAATTTTTCGGAAAATGCGACAACACTGATGGATGAGGATCCTCAGTCACTTGAACTGAAATATGTTCCGAATGAAGGCTTTAACTTTTTGTCAGGGCAAATTGGCGGAACAGCAGTTGCTCAAATTAAAGAAGAAGTCTCAAATACGATTACGAAAACCTATGCAGAAAGCATCTTTGAAAACATTGACAAGCTTGCAGACGGACTTGGCGATGCAAGTGATGGAGCAGGCAAGATCGATGAGGGTGTCGTCGATCTGAAAGGCGGTTCAGCTGAACTGAAAGAAAAGCTTGAGCTGCTTGCAGGAAAATCGATCACGTTTAAGGACGGATTGAATGACGCTTCTGCCGGAGCAAAGAAACTGGCAGACGGAGCCCAAGAGCTTGACAGCGGTCTGGGACAGCTTCAGGATGGCAGCGGAAAGCTTTACAGCGGATCAGTGAGCGCTGAAAAAGGAGCTGCCCAGCTGAACGAAGGTCTTGGAACGTCTCTATCCGGAATGAAAGAGCTGCAAAGCAATGTTCCAAAACTTACTGCCGGAGCTGAGGGAATCAGTGCCGGAGCAGGTGAATTATCCGGAGGAGTTAACCGCCTTTCTGACGGAAGCACGGCATTAGCTGCCGGAGCAGGTGAATTATCTACAGGTCTCGATAAGCTTTCTGCCGGTAATCAGGCTGCCTATAAAGGAGCCGGAGAACTCTCTGCAGGCCTGACTCAGTTAAATGACCAGCTGGCAGTCATGCTGCCGCAAATCGAGAAGCTTCCTCTTCCGGAAGCTGAGAAACAAAAACTGATTGAAGCGGCAAAAGGCGTCAGCCAGCTTTCTGAAGGAAGCAAACAGCTGGAGTCAAGTCTCGGACAGCTTTCTGCGGGAGCTGCCGATGCACAAAAGGGAGCATCTACTCTTGCTGGTAAAAGTGCAGAACTTTCAGCAGGAGCCGGAGAGCTTCAGGAAGGTGCTTCCAAGCTTTCAAAAGGTTCTTCTGAACTTGCAGCAGGCCAAAAGAAAGCAGAAGAAGGCATCAATCAGCTTGTGGCCGGACAGGAAAAACTGTATGCAGGCTCAGGTGAACTGCTGAATGGGCAAAAACAATTAACCGAAGGACAAAAGACGTTTAATCAGGAATTCGCGAAAGCAAAAGCCGGCTCAGCTGAACTTGCTGCCGGAAATAATGAACTCGGTTCCGGAATTTCAAAGCTTGCTGAAGGGTCAAGTGCGCTTCAGGACGGCACAAACAAGCTTGCTGACGGTGCCGGAAAAGTGGACGACGGCGTCGGCAAACTCTCTGAAGGGACAGGCGAGCTGTCATCTAAACTTGGTGACGCAGCAGAGGAAACAAAAGATGCCGGAGGCTCTGACGAAACCTATGACATGATTTCAGAGCCGGTAAAAGTAAAAGATGAAAAAATCAACGCCGTTCCAAACTACGGAACCGGTTTTGCACCATACTTCCTGTCACTCGGACTATTCGTTGGAGCCCTGCTGCTTTCCATCGTATTCCCGTTAAGACAGGCAGCCGGAACGCCTAAGAGCGCAATTGGGTGGTTCATGAGCAAGTTTGGTGTACTGGCTGCAGTCGGAGTCATCCAGGCTTTGCTGTCTGATGCCGTTTTACTCTATGGACTTGATATCGAAGTACAAAGTGTTCCATTGTTTATTTTATTCAGCATCATCACAAGCATAGCATTCCTTACACTGGTACAATTCTTTGTGACATCACTAGGAGATCCGGGAAGATTTGTGGCTATTATTATCCTGATTCTCCAGCTTACTACAAGCGCCGGAACATTCCCTCTGGAATTGATTCCAGAGCCATTGCAGATCTTTAATGCATGGCTGCCGATGACCTATACAGTCTCAGGTTTCAAAGCGGTCATCTCATCAGGTGATTACAGCTTCATGTGGCAGCAGGCAGGTATCCTCGGCATCTTCATCGCAGCGATGATTGCAGGAACCATTGCCTACTTCTTCGTGGCCATGAGAAAAAACAAGAACAGCCTCACTGAGGAAGCTGCAGCATAACCTTAAACACCCGAAGCAAAAAGCTTCGGGTGTTTTTTTGCAATGGAAAAATCTATAAAACTATTATTGAAAGCCCTTACATTTTAACATATAATAGAAAAATGAGAACGATTTCACCGTGGGTACGCTGTTCGTTCGCAAGATGAGGAGGAGTGAACGTGTCAACAATCGAGGATGTTGCCAGACTTGCAGGACTGTCAAGGACCACTGTTTCCCGGGTCATCAACAATCATCCGTACGTTTCCGATTCGAAGAAAAAAGTTGTCTTAGAAGCAATGGATGAGCTTGGATATGTTCCAAATTCATCTGCAAGAAGTCTTCGAAATCAAAAAACTGAAATTATTGCTGTTTTTATACCGCGGGTTCTAAATCCTTTTTTCAGCCAGTTTATCGAATCACTTGAAATGGCGTCGTCAGCCAGGAATTATCAGCTGATTGTGTGCCAGACTCAATATTCCAAAACAAAAGAGCTCACCTATTTAAACCTTCTTAAAACAAAGCAGGTGGATGGTGTGATACTTGCATCCCTGGAGAACGACTGGAGCAAAATCGAGCCATTCACAGATTACGGTCCGATTGTTCTTTGCAATGAGTTTGAAGAGGATGCGTCTGTGCCGATGATCAGGCTTGATCAGACGTTTGGAGGATACATAGCAACCAAGCATCTGATTGAACAGGGGCATACCCATATCGGCTATTGCTGCGGCGGGCACAGAAGCAACGTTGCCAAAGAGCGGGAAAGAGGCTTCAGGCAGGCACTGAAGGAAGCTGGATTAACGTTTGATGAAAACGCCGCATTCCGGAATGCATTTAATATTGAAGACGGAAAACGTGTTTTTCATGAGCTGGCTGCTTTGGAGAATCGGCCGTCCGCTCTTTTTACCGGAGCAGATGAAGTGGCTGCAGGAGTCATCTCTGAAGCGAAAAAAAACGGCTGGAGCATTCCTTCTGACCTTGCAGTTGTGGGCTTTGATAATCAGGCCATCACAGAACTGCTCGACCCCATGATTACAACCGTACAGCAGCCTGTCTGCGAAATGGCCCAAAAAGCCATGGACATCATGATTGAAAAAATAAACAGAAAATCTTATGCTGCCCGTGAAATCTATCAGTTTCCGCTAAAACTGATTATAAGAGATTCAACGGCCGGCAAAAAGCTCGCAAACGTTTAAGAGAGTAAGAGGCTGGGCCAGTAGCATAAAAGGGTGAATTTGAGTTCAACTCAAATTCACCCTTTTTTATGCATGCTCGTTTGTACGGTATAATCAGCCACAGGTGCAGAGATAACATAAGAAACCGTCTCATTCGTACGGTATAATCAGCTGCCGGTGCCAAGATAACATAAGAAACAGCCATATTCGTACGGTATAATCATCCGCCGGTGCCAAGATAACATAAGAAACAGCCATATTCGTACGGTATAATCATCCGCCGGTGCCAAGATAACATTAGAATCAGCCATATTCGTACGGTATAATCATCCGCCGGTGCCAAGATAACATAAGAATCAGCCATATTCGTACGGTATAATCATCCGCCGGTGCCAAGATAGCATAAGAAACCGTCTCATTCGTACGGTATAATCATCCGCCGGTGTCAAGATAGCATAAGAAACCGTCTCATTCGTAAGGTATAATCAGCTGCCGGTGTCAAGATAGCATAAGATACAAGTGCTTATTGCGGTATAACCTCTGCGGAAATGTTTTTGTCCAGTCCACTTTTTATGTGCATACGCCTTCAATGTTTACTGGAAAGAAAAGTGTGGTAATTCAAAAGGGTGACTATTACTGTACGGAAGGGATGAGAGATTTGGACAAGCAGAGTAAAAACAGCAAGGATGAGCAGCTGGAAGCATACCGGGTTGATGATAAAGACGGGAACATGACGACAAATCAGGGACTTAAGGTTTCAGATGACGAGCACTCTCTTAAGGCAGGCGACCGCGGACCGACCCTGATGGAGGACTTTCATTTCCGGGAAAAGATGACCCATTTCGACCACGAGCGGATTCTGGAGAGGGCTGTCCATGCAATGGGATACGGAGCACACGGGTATTTTCAGGTTTACGAGCCGATGAAAGAATTTACAATGGCGGGATTTTTGCAGGACCCTTCTGTCAAAACACCTGTATTCGTGCGGTTTTCAACGGTGGCGGGCTCTAAGGGGTCTGCAGATACGGTCAGGGATGTCAGGGGATTTGCCGTTAAATTTTATACGGAAGAAGGAAACTATGATCTCGTCGGGAACAATATCCCTGTCTTTTTCATCCAGGATGCGATTAAATTTCCGGATCTCGTCCATGCCGTAAAGCCGGAGCCTCATAACGAAATGCCCCAGGCCTCATCTGCTCATGACACGTTCTGGGACTTCATTGCCAACAATCAGGAATCTGCACACATGATGATGTGGGCGATGTCTGACCGGGCGATTCCCCGCAGCTACCGGATGATGGAAGGGTTTGGCGTACATACTTTCAGGTTTGTCAATGAAGAAGGAAAAGCGCGCTTCGTAAAATTCCACTGGAAACCGAAGCTCGGCGTTCATTCGCTCGTATGGGACGAAGCCCAGAAGCTTGCCGGAAAAGATCCTGATTTTCACAGAAGAGATCTCTACGAATCTATTGAGAACGGTGACTATCCTGAGTACGAGCTTGGGGTTCAGATGATTGAGGAAGAGGACGAATTTAACTTTGATTTTGATCTTCTTGACGCAACAAAACTGTGGCCGGAGGAAATCGTCCCAGTTAAAATCATCGGCAAAATGACGCTCGACCGCAATCAGGATAATGTATTTGCCGAATCTGAGCAGGTTGCGTTCCATCCGGGACACGTAGTGCCGGGCATCGATTTTACAAATGATCCGCTGCTGCAGGGGCGCCTCTTTTCCTATACAGATACACAGATTACAAGACTTGGCGGTCCGAACTTCCATGAGATTCCAATCAATCGTCCTGTCTGTCCGTTTCATAACAATCAGCGGGACGGCATGCACCGCATGACCATAAACCGCGGGCAGACAGCCTATCATCAGAATTCGCTTGCCCAAAACGCTCCGCGTCCTGCCGCGCGCGAGCAAGGCGGATATGTCCACTATCAGGAAAAAGTGGATGGACGGAAGATCCGCCAGCGCAGCGAGAGCTTTAAAGATCATTTCTCACAGGCAAAGCTGTTCTGGAACAGCATGTCAGAAGTGGAAAAGCAGCATATGATCTCTGCCTTCCGCTTTGAGCTCGGCAAAGTAAAAAGCAAAAGCGTTCAGCAGCAGGTCGTCAATATGATCAGCTGCATTGACACCAGACTTGCCGGTGAAGTGGCTGAGGGGATTGGCGCTTCGGTTCCAAATGAGCAAACGGAGTCTGGCGTCACACTTGAGTCACCTGCACTGAGCCAGGAGAAAACGGTCAAAGTTCCCGATACGCGTAAAGTGGCAGTGCTTGCCGAAGACGGCTACGATTCGGCTTCCCTGAACGCTTTTATTGGAAAAATGAAAGAAACAGGCATGATGCCTGAAGTCATCAGCCATACGCTGAGCCCGCTGAAAAGTGAGGGCGGCGAAGAGCTTGAGGTTAATCATACCTTCCTCACAAGTGATTCCATTCTGTTCGACGCTTTTTATGTAGCGGGCGGGCAGAAGAACAAAGAGCTTCTGCTCGGCAAAAAAGACGCCGCAGCATTTCTAAAAGAAGGATTCAGTCACTTTAAGCCAATTGGAGCTGCCTATGAAGCTGCAGAAGTACTTGAAGCAGCGGGAATCGCTAATGGTCCCGGCGTGATTGTAGCAGAACAAACACAAGATCCTGCGGTATTCTCTGATGCATTTATCAGTGCCGCAGCCGAGCACCGTCATTGGGACAGGGAAGTATGACAGGAGAGACACTGAGATTTTCAGTGTCTTTTTTTATTTATAGTAAAGCTTTATTGCAGCACTTATTAATCATGGGGAGATTAGAAAGTGCTGTTAGCGGGGGTTAAGCACACAAATGTGGTTATGGGAAAATGAGAAAGTGCTGTTAGTGGGGGTTAAGAACACAAACGTGATTATGGGAAAAGAAGAAAGTGCTGTTAGCGGCGGTTAAGCGCACAAACGGGGTTATGGAAAATAGAGAAAGTGCTGTTAGAGGCGGTTAAGCGCACAAACGTGGTTATGGGAATAAGAGAAAGTGCTGTTAGCGGCGATTAAGCGCACAAATGTGGTTATGGGAAAAGGAGAAAGTGCTGTTAGCGGGGGTTAAGCGCACAAACGCGGTTATGTGAAAGGGAGAAAGTGCTGTTAGCGGGGGTTAAGAACACAAACGTGGTTATGGGAAAAGAAGAAAGTGCTGTTAGCGGCGGTTAAGCGCACAAACGGGGTTATGGAAAATAGAGAAAGTGCTGTTAGAGGCGGTTAAGCGCACAAACGCGGTTATAGAAAATGGAGAAAGTGCTGCTAAAGGCAGTTAAGAACACAAACGCGGTTATGTGAAAGGGAGAAAGTGCTGTTAGCGGGGATTAAGAACACAAACGTGGTTATGGGAAAAGAAGAAAGTGCAGCTGCAGGCAGTTAAGAACAGAAACGCGGGTATAGAAAATCGGGAAAGTGCTGTAAATGTTCGCAAAAAAAAAAGAAAGGACAATGAGTCCTTTCTCAAAAATATAGGTATAGGATTGGTATGGTTACAGGCTGCCGACGTTCATGCACTTATCGCATGTATTGCCGTAGCACTCGTGCTGCTCTTCAATCTTTTCCCCGCACTCAAGACATTTTTTTGCCGGCAGGTTTTTGAAAAATTCAGTCATTTTAACTAACATTGGTATCCCCTCCAAGTTGTTATTACACTCATTGTATTATAACAGATGGAGGTATGTCAACATCTGTTTTGTAACAATATGCTTCTTTTCAAAAAATGGGCTGCTGTCTACAGGTTTAGAGGCGCCTCAGCTTGCGCTTGTCAGCGAAAAATGGGTATATTGTAAGATAGGAATGAGCGAGGGAGGATTCACATGAAAATAACGGTTGTTGGTTTTTGGGGAGGATTTCCTGCTGTAAATGAAGCTTCTTCAGGCTATCTGTTTGAATCAGATGGTTTCCGGCTTTTAGTTGACTGCGGAAGCGCGGTTTTATCCCAGCTGCAGAATTACGCAAAACCGGAAGAACTTGATGCGGTGATCCTGTCTCATTATCATCATGATCATATTGCTGATGTAGGGCCGCTGCAATTTGCAAGACTTGTTGGATCCTTTATGAATAAAAGCACCAGGACGCTGCCTATATACGGCCATTCAGCTGATGCAGAAGCATTTGCAGGGCTTACATACAAAGAAGTAAGTGCAGGAAAAGCCTACAATCCGGAAGAACCAATCCAGATTGGACCGTTTCACATCCGTTTTATGAAAACAAAGCATCCGGTAGACTGCTATGCGATGAGGATTTCAGATGGCGAAGCAGAGGTTGTTTACACGGCTGATTCCAGTTACCGGGAAGAATTTGTCCCATTTTCAAAAGATGCAGACCTTCTGCTGTGCGAATGCAATTTTTACGGGGATATGGACGGCTCGTCTGCCGGGCATATGAACAGTCTTGATGCCGGTAGACTTGCTGAGCGTGCCTCGGTAAAAGAATTGATCCTGACGCACCTTCCTCATTTCGGAACCGTGGCAAATCTCGTAAGTGAGGCTAAAACGATCTACAAAGGTCCCGTCCGTCTTGCAGCATCCGGCCTGCAATGGACGAAGGGCAATTAGGAGGAAAAGTACATGCTGTTTATTGATAATAAAGGAATTACAGATCCGAGAATCAATCTGGCAATCGAAGAATATTGCCTGAAAAATCTCGATCCTGAGCAATCGTATTTGCTTTTTTATATTAACGAACCTTCCATTATCATCGGGAAGAATCAAAATACAATAGAAGAAATCAACACAAAGTATGTGGAAGAGCAGGGTCTTCATGTTGTGCGGAGGCTTTCAGGCGGGGGTGCGGTTTATCATGACCTTGGTAACCTGAACTTCAGCTTTATTACAAAAGATGACGGAAACAGCTTTCACAATTTCAAAAAATTCACTGAACCCGTGACGCGCGCATTAAAGCGTCTTGGTGTAGATGCGGAGCTTAGCGGCCGCAATGATATCCTTGCTGAAGGCAGAAAGATTTCAGGAAATGCCCAGTTTTCTACAAAGGGCAGAATGTTCAGCCATGGAACGCTGCTGTTTGATTCGGAAATGGAAAACGTCGTGTCCGCGCTGAAAGTGAAAAAGGACAAGATCGAGTCAAAAGGAATCAAATCCATTCGCAGCCGTGTGGCAAACATCAGCGAATTTCTTGAAGAGAAAATCACGATTGAGGAATTCAGAGAACTGATTCTGCGCTACATCTTCGATACAGACGGCGAAATTCCGCAATACGTTTTAACAGAAGCGGATTGGGAAAAAATCCATGCTCTGTCTGAGGAACGCTATCAGAACTGGAACTGGAACTACGGCAAATCGCCATCCTTTAACCTCCAGCATTCGCACCGCTTTCCGATCGGACAGATTGACATCCGCCTGGAAGTGAAGAAAGGTAAAATCGAAAACTGCAAAATCTTCGGAGACTTCTTCGGGGTAGGTGAAGTTGAAGAGATCGAAAACCTTCTTACCGGCCTGCAATATGACCGTTCTTCCATTGAAACAGCTTTGAGGGACACAGATATCAAGCATTATTTCGGCAATATTGAAAAAGAACAATTTATTGAGCTTATCTATTGATTACGGAGCGCGTCCTTTTTTAGGGCGCTTTTTTATTGTTGGGCAGGTGATATACGTTCACAATTCAGCAAATTTCTCCCACATCCGCCAAGCCGTTTGTTGAGAATTTTTCCGTCATAAAATATAATAGATTTATAGTTTTAAATTTTTAGAAAATGAATGGCTGTTCATTCATTTTCGCAAGGGGTGGGAGAATGAATTTACTATCACAGCTGTCTCTGTCTGCACAGAAGTACGGAGGCAAGCCGGCGTTTATTTTTGAAGGGAAAGAAACGTCGTACGGGGAACTTGATGTGCTGATCAGCAAATTTGCTGACAGTCTGCAGCAGCTTGGGGTCAAAAAGGGGGATCATCTTGCGCTTGTGCTTGGCAATTCTCCGTATTTCGTGATTTCTCTTTACGGGGCAATGCGCGCGGGGGCTACGGTTATACCAATCAATCCAATTTACACACCGGATGAAATCGGGTACATATTGAATAACGGTGATGTAAAGACAATTGTCACACTGGATGTGCTGCTGCCGCTTTTTGAAAAAATGAATGGGGTTCTGCCTCAGGTCGAGCACATTATCTCATGTGAAACACCTCCGTCAGAAGCTAAGAGCGGGTTTGATGTGTCTTCGCTTTCAATCAGTCCAAAATTGAAATCGTTTACAAGTATTGTGGCCCAGGCAGGCGCAAACCCGGCTGAAGTTACGCTTGAGGACGATGACACGGCTGTCATTCTCTATACATCAGGCACGACAGGAAAGCCGAAAGGCGCTATGCTGACGCACAAAAACCTGTACAGCAATGCACGTGATGTAGGTTCTTACTTGAAAATGAACGACGGGGACAAAATCGTAGCGACTCTACCGATGTTCCACGTGTTCTGTCTGACGGTTTCGCTGAACGCGCCGCTGATCAGCGGTGCAACATTGCTGATTGTTCCGCGCTTTAGCCCTGCTGAAATCTTTAAGCTTGTAAAAACGTATGAAGCAACTGTTTTTGCAGGAGTACCGACGATGTATAATTTCCTTCTTCAGCATGAAGGCGGGGACAAAGAGGATCTTCGGACGCTCAGATTGTGCATTTCCGGCGGAGCTTCGATGCCGGTTGCTCTTTTAAAAGGCTTTGAACAGAAATTTAATGTGGTTGTGTCGGAAGGCTATGGTTTATCGGAAGCTTCTCCTGTCACCTGCTTTAATCCGCTGGACCGTCCGAGAAAGGCAGGATCCATCGGGACAAACATTTTAAACGTTGAAAATAAAGTGGTGAATGAGCTTGGAGAGGAAGTGCCTCCAGGACAGGTTGGAGAACTGATCGTCAAGGGCCCGAATGTCATGAAGGGCTACTATAACATGCCTGAGGAAACAGCCCATACAATCCGCAATGGCTGGCTTTATACAGGCGACCTTGCCACAATGGATGAAGAAGGCTATTTTACAATTGTTGACCGTAAAAAAGATATGGTCATCGTCGGCGGCTATAATGTTTATCCCCGTGAAGTTGAGGAAGTTCTCTACAGCCACCCGGGTGTAGTGGAAGCTGCGGTTGTCGGCGTGCCTGACCCGAATCAGGGAGAAGCGGTGAAATGCTTTGTTGTTGTAAAAGACAAATCGCTGACAGAAGAAGGCCTGAAAGCGCACTGCCGTGAGCATCTGGCGAAGTATAAAGTCCCTGGCTCCATTGAATTCCTGGAGGAGCTTCCAAAGAATACGACTGGAAAAATCCTGCGCAGAGCGCTTAAGGATCAAGTTCTTCAAAAATAGCCGGGGGGAAGTCTGTTTTGACAACTATTCTATATACGGTAGAAAAGAATCTTGCGGTCGTCACGCTGAACAGACCGGAAGTGTTCAACTGTTTCAACTACGAAACGCTTCTTCAGCTTGAGGAGGCAGTAGAGGATATCCGGACAAACGAAGAAGTAAGGGCCGTTATTTTTACAGGATCAGGAGATAAAGCCTTTTGTGCCGGAGCTGATTTAAAGGAACGAAAAATGCTGACTGACCAGCAGGTGAAACGGAACCTCTTTAAAATAGGTGAAGTTTTCACGAAAATTGATTCACTTCCTCAGCCAACCATTGCCGCCATTAACGGCTATGCATTCGGGGGCGGCATGGAGCTTGCTCTTTCATGCGATTTCAGAATCATTGCTGAGCGAACGTCAGTGGGCCTCACAGAGACTGGACTCGGAATTATTCCGGGTGCAGGAGGAACGCAGCGTCTTCCGAGAATTATTGGGGAGGCGAAGGCGCTGGAGCTGATTTTGACTGCGAGGAAAATCACTTCCGAGCAGGCAGCAGCCTATGGACTTGCCTTAAAAACAGCTCCGAATGCGCTCGAAGCTGCTAAGGAGCTCGCAGAGGAAATTCTTAAAAATGCGCCAATTGCCCTGCAGCAGGCAAAGTTTGCCGTCAAACAGGGAATGAATGCAGATCTTCAGACAGGCCTTCATATTGAACGCAAAGCATATGAAGTGACTATTCCAACGGAGGACCGTCTGGAGGCATTAGCAGCCTTCAGTGAAAAAAGAAAACCCGTTTTCAAAGGAAAGTAAGAAAAAGCAGCCGGCCGGCTGCTTTTTCTTGTTCAGCAAATAATAAAGAATAATAGGGCTGTGGATAACATAACAAAGTTATCATCGGCAAGCGTAAGCGCCTAAATCCTCAGTCAGAACAAATCCGTCAAAAAAGTCAAACCCGGACTTTTCCGACGGATTCTTATCTGCCTATCGGATCTGACCAAGGCGCTTGCGCTTTTGTTCTTGTGTCTGAATATTTCCTATTGTTCAAAATATTATACAAATGTATACTATAAAAAACATTAACGAAAGGAGACAGATATGAAATCCTTGCAGGAGCAGATTGGCTACAACTTAAAAAGCATCCGGAAAATGCGCCAGTACAGTCTTGATCAGCTTTCAGCCGTCACAGGTGTGAGCAAGGGGATGCTTGCCCAAATTGAAAAAGGGCAGTCAAGTCCGACCGTCAACACCCTGTGGAAAATTGCAAATGGTCTTGGAGTCTCTTTTTCATCTCTCGTTGAAGAAGAAAACGCCGGAATCTCTATTGTCCGCAAAGAGGAAAAGACCGCTTTGCAGGATGTAAACGAGAAATATCGTGTGTATCCTTATTTTCCTTATGATCAGCAGAAGAAGTTTGAAGTATTTTTGCTTGAGCTTCTTCCGGGCTGCAGACATGTTTCGCAGCAGCATTTGAGCGGAGTGGAAGAGTACTTGTTTGTCAGTGAAGGTGAACTTTTTGTCTCAATCGGTGACGATCACTATGAACTGGGAAAAGGAGATTCAATCAAATTTACTGCTAACCGGGAGCACGTTTACGAAAATAAGACAGAAGCAGTTTCAAGATGCTTTCTGCTTATCTATTATTCATAGGGAGAGAGGAGGAAACACAATGGCAGAAACAGCGTTTATCAGAAAACAGACGCACTTTTCAGAGGGGATGACAGCGGGGCTCAGCATTGCGGTCGGGTATATGCCGGTGGCGCTGACATTCGGGCTGCTTGCGGGGGAAACAGGACTGACCCTTTCTGAAACGGTGATGATGAGCATTTTTGTGTTTGCAGGTGCTGCCCAATACATATCGCTCAGCCTGCTTGCGGCAGGCACGGGCACTTTTGAAATTGTGTTTACGACGTTCATTGTGAACATCCGGCATTTTTTAATGTCAGCCTCCCTGAATGAAAAGGTGGAGGGGGACAGTCTTTGGAAAAAGGCGCTCTATTCTTTCGGTATCACAGATGAAACCTTTTCCGTAGCTTCGGTTAAAGAGGGAACGGTATCTGCTGGATATATGTTCGGACTTATTTTTATTTCATATTCAAGCTGGGTTGTTTTTTCCGGTGTCGGTCATCTGATTGGCGCAAATCTTCCGGAAACCCTGCAGGAAAGTATGTCTGTTGCGCTGTATGCGATGTTTATCGGCCTGCTCGTCCCGTCAATGAAAAAGCAGCGGAAGGTCGTCTTTTTAGCGGGCGCGGCAGCGGTTTTTAATTCCGTTTTCTATCTGACAGGCTCTCTTTCAACAGGCTGGTCAATTGTCCTGTCCACCCTGTTATCCGCTGTCTTAGTTGAACTTGCTTATTCAAAGGGGGCCAAGCGGCATGATGAGTAATATGATGATGATGATCCTCGGAATGGCTATAGTAACCTATCTCCCAAGAATGATTCCGCTTGTTGCGCTAAGCGGTATAGATCTGCCGCCTTTTGTTCAGAATGTATTGCGGAATGTTCCGTTTGCAACGCTCGGAGCCCTGATTGTGCCCGGTGTCTTTTTTATCCAGGAGGATATTTGGTTTGGGGCAGTTGGCGCCGCGGCAGCATTTGCAGTGGCCTATTTTGGTGTGAATGTCATCATTGTCGTCATGAGTTCCATTTTTACCCTTATCGTGTACGGGCTATTGTTTTAATCCGTACGAATAAGTTCTAACTCTGCCGCTTTCACACTACACTAGTACAAAGAGCTTGTTCGGGGGAGGACAACATCATGCGCAAATGGCTTACTGTATCAGTCCTGATTTATTTTTTATACGGCCTGTTTGTCTACTGGTATATCTATATGGGAGCGGACTCCACACTTCCGGCACAATTCCAGGGCGGTTCAGCCGACCCGAATACGTTTATGAACAGCAGGGAGCTGATGCTCTCGGGTGAATACTCGAAGCTGAGGGATTTTATGTTTTTTGCCGCCGCTCCGTTTGAATGGTTTATCTTTTTTGTTGTCCTCGTTACCGGGTTTGCAAAGAAGATGCAGCGCTGGGCTGAAAGTATCTCCAGGTTTTTTATTATCCAGACGGCCGTGTTTGTCTTTGGATTGTCTTTGCTTGTAACGGTCTGTGCTTTTCCGCTTGAATGGCTGCGCTATAAAATTTCGCTGTCCTATCACATTACGACCCAGACTTTTTCAGGGTGGATGAAGGATCAGCTGATTGATTTCTGGGTGAACTGCGCAATTATGGTGCTGATTGTTGCCGTATTGTACGGCCTGATCAGAAAATTTTCAAGGAAATGGTGGCTGTTTGCGTGGATTCTCTCTGTACCGTTCAGCCTGTTCCTGATGTTTATTCAGCCGGTCCTGATCGACCCGCTGTACAATGAGTTTACGCCTCTTAAAAATAAAGAGCTTGAAACGAAGATCCTCGCGATTGCCGAGGAGGCCAACATTCCGGCAGATCATGTGTTTGAAGTGAACATGTCTGAGAAGACAAATGCTTTGAACGCATACGTCACAGGAATTGGAGACAACTCAAGGATTGTTCTTTGGGATACAACGTTAAATAAACTGAGCGAAGAAGAAATTCTGTTTATCATGGCGCATGAGATGGGGCACTATGTGATGAAGCATATTTATATCGGGATAGGCGGCTATCTCGTGCTCACTTTGCTTGGTCTTTATATGATCAACAGGCTCATGAATTTCTCCATCAGGCGTTACGGGCACGTTCTGAAGCTTGACGGGAAAAAACAGCTTGCCTCACTCCCGCTTTTTCTCATGCTGCTCGGCATGCTGAGCTTTGCCTCTGATCCTTTTTCAAATATCATATCGCGCCACCAGGAAAAGGACGCAGATCTGTATGCCATAGAAATGACAGAGAACCCGGAGGCTGCGGTAAACACATTCCAGGAACTGACGCGTGCCGGTTTAAGCCAGGTCAATCCGCCGGGGCTCGTGAAAATCTTCAGATACAGCCACCCGACCATTTTGGAAAGAATCAACTATCTTGAAGAATGGGGCAGCGGGAGGGAAGAATAATAAGAAACTGATTATTACTTTTAAAAAATCCGAACTGGCTGTTAGTTCGGATTTTTTTCGTTTTGAGTGAAACTTTCTCCTGCTTTCCTGCTGTTATCATACAGCGGTAGACTGGCTCCTCTTCTTTATGAATCTTATAAAACCCAGTAATATCAAGCTTTCAATCAATAAATCTAAAAAAATTCAAAAAATTTAAAAGAAAAAGATTCCATTTTCAATTAATCTGTTATATATTAATACTATAAAATACAAACTGTATTATAACAAAACGTACAGACTATTGGAGGGACTGGAAATGACAAACGAAAGAGCGCGAAAACTGGAAGAAAGCTGGGCAATGGATGCAAGATGGAATGGAGTAGAAAGACCGTATTCGGCGGAAGAAGTCATTCGTCTGCGCGGATCGATTGATATTGAACATACTCTTGCACGCAGAGGTGCAGAAAAGTTCTGGAATTTGCTTCAGACTGAAGACTACATTCATGCACTGGGAGCATTAACCGGCAATCAGGCCGTTCAACAGGTAAAGGCAGGATTGAAAGCGATTTATTTAAGCGGCTGGCAGGTTGCGGCTGATGCAAACCTTTCAGGCCATATGTACCCTGACCAAAGCCTTTATCCGGCAAACAGCGTTCCGGCCGTTGTGAAACGAATCAACCAGGCCCTTCAGCGTGCAGATCAGATTCAGCATATGGAAGGAGAAGGAGATATTGACTGGTTTGCTCCAATCATTGCAGATGCTGAAGCAGGTTTTGGCGGACAGCTTAATGTATTTGAACTGATGAAGGGCATGATTGAAGCCGGAGCAGCTGCTGTTCATTTTGAAGACCAGCTTTCTTCTGAGAAAAAATGCGGTCACCTTGGCGGCAAAGTGCTTCTGCCTACACAAACAGCTGTGAAGAATTTGATTTCTGCCCGCCTTGCAGCGGATGTTTCGGGTGTTCCGACGATCATTATTGCCCGCACGGATGCTGACGCAGCAGATTTAATTACAAGTGATGTTGATCCTGAAGATCAGGCATTTATTACAGGCGAGCGCACGGCAGAAGGATTTTTCCGGACAACAGCCGGGATCGATCAGGCGATTGCCCGCGGACTTGCTTATGCGCCTTATGCCGACCTTATTTGGTGCGAAACGTCAGAGCCGAACCTTGATCAGGCTCAGAAGTTTGCGGATGCCATTCATGCGAAGTTTCCTGGGAAGCTTCTTGCCTACAACTGCTCCCCATCCTTTAACTGGAAAAAGAAATTGGACGAAGAAACAATTGCGAAATTCCAAAGAGAAATCGCGAAAATGGGCTATAAATTCCAGTTCGTTACTCTTGCCGGATTCCATGCCCTCAACTACGGCATGTTCGAGCTCGCCAGAAAATACCGCGATAACGGAATGGCAGCCTATTCGGAGCTTCAGCAGGCAGAGTTTGCAAGCGAACAATACGGCTACACAGCGACAAGACATCAGCGTGAAGTCGGAACAGGCTACTTTGATGAAGTGTCACAGGTTATCACAGGAGGCACATCCTCCACAACTGCACTTAAAGGTTCAACAGAAGAAGAGCAGTTTACAGCACAGTCCTAAAAAAAAGCTGCTGCATCCATCGGGGTGCGGCAGTTTTTTTATGCATTTGTTCCCTCTCTGTTAAAATGGTAGATAAAGAACAGTATGCAAGACCGAAATTTAACTTTGAGGAGCTTTTGCCTTGAATAGGAAGCTGAACAAAAAAATGATTGAAAACCTCTGCGGCCGCGTCTCTTTGAAAAGCGGGGATTCGCTGCGCCGCTCCAATAAAGTAAAGTTCCGGGAGTACCATGAAGATCGCTGTCATGCAGTTGTTAAAAGTAAGGAAGATTTCTGTGTTTCGATAACGGTGGACAAAGGCGGCGTTTTTCAGGCAGCCTGCAGCTGTCCGAAGCTGATCTCCTTTAAACAGGAATGCCAGCATGTTGCGGCGGTATTGCTTGAGATAGAAGAACATCAGAAACAAGGGACGATTCCTCCTGTTCCGATCGAGGGAGAGGTCTCCAGTAACCCTGACTATGCGCTGACAGATGAATTGCTGACGGCCTTTAAGGAGCGAAAAGACCGTATAACAGAGGCGCAAAATTATTTTGAAACTCGAACCGTACTGCCTGCCGTGTTTACGTTCAAGCCGGCATCAAAGGGAGACGGTGGGCTCTTACTTGCACTGGATCTCACGGTTGGACCGGTGAAAATCGGGAAACCGAGGGCTTTTCTTGAACAGCTTAATAGCGGACAGTCCTTTCAGATTGCGCCAGGCTTCCTGTTTGATCCAGAGTCTTATTGCTTCACAAAAGAGACGGATGCTGTCTTTCAGCAGCTTGTCAAGATCGTACGGAATGAGAGGACTGAGGAAGATCCTCAGCTTCTCCTCTCTCCTATTTCATGGAATCTGCTCCTGCCTGTCCTTATAAAAGCGCCAAATGTAGAGCTTGAGGTCAACGGAGAGATTTATTCGGGACTTCATTTGTCAGAAGGCATCCTGCCGCTTCAATTTGATTTGTATGAAGAAGGATCGGGATATGTGCTGAGAGTGAACGGCTTAAAGGATCTGCTCCTGTTGGAGCCTTATGAATCGGTGTTTTCCGCAGGAACATGGTATCACTTAGAACCTGAAAATTTCGAGCGCTTGGCCGAATTGGATCGGGTCATCCTCGCATCCGGAAAAAATACAGTCCCAATCCCGCCGCATCAGGTCAGCCTGTATCTGGAGAAAGTGGTGCCTGGTCTTCGGAGACTGGGGGACGTAACCGTATCTGAAACAATTTCCAGGCGGTTAGCGGAAACTTCTCTTACTGCGAAGCTCTATCTAGACCGTGTGAAAAACCGGCTGCTTGCGGGACTTGAATTTCATTACGGAAACATCGTTTTTAATCCCCTGGATGAACAAGAGGTACGCTCTCTGCAGGTGGTCATCCGGGATATTGAAAAAGAGGATCTGATTCTTAAACTGATGGAGGAAAGCTCATTTACCCGGACGGACAGCGGCTATTATCTCCAAAATGAACTACTGGAATATGAGTTCCTGTATCATGTCCTGCCGAAGGTTGAAAAGGTGGCCAAGGTACTTGCAACCACTGCTGTCCGGAGCAGGATATTTAAAGAAGCAGCCCCGCCGAGAATCAAGGTGGAGGCGAATAAGGAGAGGACGAACTGGCTGGAATTCAAGTTTGAGATGGATGGAATTTCTGAAAAGGAAATCCGCAATGTACTTGCGGCCCTCGAGGAAAAACGGAAGTATTACCGGTTAAGGAGCGGGGCGCTGCTTTCTCTTGAAAAACGGGAATATGAGGAGATTTACCGGTTTTTAAATGCGGCACCGGTACAGGCGGAGGACTGGGAACAAGAGCTTGAAATGCCTTTGATCAAAGGACTTCAGCTTCTCGATTCGGTTCCTGTTTCCGGCACAATGACGCTCGGTGATTCGGTTCAGCAGCTGCTTAATGGACTTCTCCACCCGGACGAGAAGGAATTTGCGGTTCCAGTGAAGCTCGAACCGGTGCTGAGGAATTATCAGAAGACCGGATACAAGTGGATGAAATCTCTTGCGAAGCACGGTTTTGGAGGAATTCTGGCAGATGATATGGGTCTTGGGAAGACCTTGCAGAGCATCACGTATATTGTGTCGGTTCTTCCTGAAATCCGCCGGTTAAAAAGGCCGGTCCTGATTATTTGTCCATCCTCTCTTCTGTATAACTGGAAAAATGAAATTGAATCCTTTGCGCCTGACATCAAAACCATGATTATCGATGGCAGCCGGAAAGAGAGGACGGGGCACTTTCAGGATCATGCAGCGGCAGATGTTCTCATTACTTCCTATCCGCTCATCAGACGGGACATCCATGAGTATGAAAAACGGCTTTTTTATACGGTTTTTTATGATGAGGCGCAGGCCTTTAAAAATCCGCTGACCCAAACGGCAAGAGCGGTGAAAAGAATTCAGGCCTCGCACCGGTTCGCGCTGACAGGCACACCTGTTGAGAATTCGAGGGAAGAACTATGGTCAATCTTTCATGTTGTCTTTCCGGAGCTGTTCATGGGATTAAAGGAATACAGCACGCTCACAAGAAAAAAGATCGCAAGGAGAATCCGCCCTTTTATGCTCCGCAGAATGAAGGAGGATGTACTGCCTGAGCTTCCGGAAAAGATTGAGTCAATGGAAATCGTCGAGCTGTTCCCGGAGCAGAAGAAGCTTTATGCTGCCTGTCTGGCAAAGCTTCGCGAGGATACCCTGAAGCATTTGGATAAAGACACACTTCAGAAAAACCGGATGAAAATCCTGGCCGGAATCACAAGACTTAGGCAGATCTGCTGCCATCCTTCTCTGTTCGTTGATGGATACAGCGGAGGGTCGGCAAAATTTGACCAGCTCCTCAAGATTTTGGAGGAGGCCAGGCAGTCAGGAAGAAGAGTGCTGATTTTTTCCCAGTTTACCTCTATGCTCAATTTGATTGGAAGAAAACTCGCAGTACTGGGTATGCCCTACTTTTATCTCGATGGTCAAACCGCAATGCCGGAAAGGGTGGATCTGTGCAGACGCTTTAATGAAGGGGAACGGGATCTGTTTCTCATTTCGCTGAAGGCGGGAGGTACGGGTTTAAACTTAACGGGTGCAGATACAGTCGTTCATTTCGATACTTGGTGGAATCCCGCGGTAGAGGAGCAGGCGGCAGACCGTGCTCACCGGATAGGCCAAACTAATAAAGTGAATGTCATCAAGCTTATCACCCGCGGAACGATTGAGGAAAAAATGAACGAGCTGCAGGATAAGAAAAGGCAGCTTATTAATGAAATAGTGGATATCGATGAAAAAAGGCCGTTTACCCTGACCGAAGAGGATCTCCACGATTTGCTGAGGATTCATACATGACACATCCTCAGTCTGCAATATGTGTTATTTGTGTGTGACTGGTCCTCAAATTCCATCGGCTTTAGAAGGTCGTAAGGTTTAACAAGCCATCCGTTAGGAGATGGTTTATATACCACATGTCCTGAAAAAAGGAGGCGAACCGCTATGAGCTCATTCTCTCTTGGCAAAGAAGGATTAAGCAAAGCTAAATCATTAATAGCCAAAGCTTCCCTGCATCAGGAAGAGCTGCTCGGGGAAACGATTGCTCCTGAATTTATCGAAAGAGCCACACCGGTTGCGTGGCTGGGAGAGGCGATTCCGGGCAGCTGGGTCACAATGGCCACCAATCCGTCTCCTAAAGAATTCCTCAATCGGAACAATCAGCTGCTTCTTGGAGAACAAGCAAGATTTCATATCCTGGAAAACGGACAATCATTAGCAGAGTTTGCAAAGGACGACGCTCAGTTGGAATCAGCCGTTGAATTCTATCAAACCTATTTTAAGGAGGGGAAGACGTACCGCACATGGTTTGGCAAACCTGGTGGAGCGAAACTGGAAGGTTTCTTAAATGGAATGGGCGGTTCTTTTTACGGCTCTCCCCATTTTCAAAACGTAGTTCATTCGGACTTTTTTCCTTTTGCGACGCGTACGCATATGGGGAGGATTAAAGAGAAACTTAGTTTGCTCGGTTCTGATTTTTCACGGGAGTTTTTGCGGTCAAAGCTCGAGTTCTTAAGACCGGGCATGGTCATTCTTCTAGGCAGAGAGCACTGCGCACTGTTTGAAAGAGTCGAACCTGGGATTGGATTTGATCCGCCGAAAGCGATTGAATCTTACCCGGGCGCCGCCTATCAGCTTGGCTTTCATCATAGGCTTGGAATTCCGCTGCTAGGCCTCCATTTCAAACCGTCCGAGCAATTTCTTGGGTTAGGAGGGGGACAGGATAAAAATGGCCAGAGTCATGGAAAATACGGGACAAAAGCGGCCTTGAACAAGATGGGAAGAGAAATCGCACTGAATTTGAAATCCTTTACAAACGGATGAAATAAGGTCCGCAGCTTGACTCATGCGTCATCACAAATGTCCACTTCTGTTCCCAGTCCATTACATACAAATCCCCAAAATCCATATGGAGCCGATCATAAGGCAGGTCTTCCATTGTTAAGGAAGCAGCATGATTGATGAGGCAGGCATCATTTACAAACTGATAGAAGAAGGTGCACTTCTCCTTTTTCTGATCCTGAAACGCCTGGATCGCTTCCTGCTTCTCCAGACAGACTATCTTTTGATAGCTGCACACATGCCATAAAAAGGAGTCTAAATAAATTTCTTCTTTTTCCTCAGCAGAGAGATGGCCGGTAAACCGGGCCTCCCACTGGCCTCGCAGATACGTTCCCCAGCCGGGTATTTCCTGGATCTGCAATCGTTTTGTTCCCATAGAATCGCCCTCCGTTTTTGTTTTAGCATACTAAAAAAGGTCAGGCTCTAAAAGCGTGACCTGCATGGAAGCGTCCTACTGCCGTGAAAATCGAAGAACCGGATTACTATGATTGATGCAGGCCTCTTTAGGATTATCCATTAATTGCCCTATCTCTAATTAGCAGTGCCGAAAGGGTGTTTGCGGTTAGGCTGCACTTACCCTTTTTACAGGTTAAACAAAGAAAAAAACCAGTTCTAAAATTAAACTGGTTTTTTTGCCCATTATAGCTATTCCATCATTAAGAATTAAGGAAGCTGATTAGACCCCGGTTAAATTCCTCGGCATGCGTAGCGTTGAATCCGTGAGGAGCGCCTTCAATCACAACAAGCTCACTACCTGGAATCATTTCATGGGTACGCTTGCCGCTCACTTCGAACGGGACAGTCCCGTCTGAATCCCCATGAATGATGAGTGTTGGAACAGTTATTTTCTCCAAGTCGCCCCGGAAATCGGTTTTAGCGAACGCTGCGATACATTCAAGGGTGCCTTTTGGAGACGCCATTGCTGCAATATCCCTGTTGTAGAGACGGAATGGCTCGCTGACAAGGTCTGTCTTGTCACCGGCTGCAAAGAAATTTTGCGTAAACGTATCAAGGAACGCGATTCGGTCGCCTTTTACACCGTTCTGGAACTCTTCAATTGCCCCATCATCCAGACCACCATCAGGGTTATCCGAAGCCTTGTACAAATATGGAGGAACCGCTGCAGCGAACACCGCTTTGTTCACACGTTCTGTTCCATATGTGCTGATGTAGCGCGCTACTTCTCCGCCGCCCATTGAGAATCCGACAAGTGTGGCTTCACGGAGATCTAAATGCTCAAGCAAACTGTTCAGGTCCGCTGCGAATGTATCATATTCATAGCCGTTGTAGGGCTGAGAGGATTTTCCAAACCCTCTGCGGTCGTATGTAATCACCCTGTAGCCGGCATCAATGAGAGCGGGCACCTGGCTTTCCCATGATCGTCCGCTCAGCGGCCATCCGTGAATGAGTACAACCGGTTTTCCGGTTCCTTGATCTTCATAGTAAATGTCAATTGGAGCATCGTTTTCATTGCCAACTTTAAGCATCGCCATACTAATCCCTCCAAACAAAATGTGAATGACAAACAGGCACTGAGAAAAGACGGCTCGTGTCATCCTTTAGATAAGTGATACCCGGATCTTTTTTGGTTCAATCTTTTAAATGTTTTTTATAAGTAAACAGGGCCCTGTCCGGATCTTACATCCGACCACTAAGGAAGCAGATAACTTTCTTCAAAAAACAGAAAAAGGTGAATTTGAGCTTGCTCAAATTCACCTTTTTCATTATTCGGAGCTAGTTATGATCGTAGCCTCTTTTAAATAAGCAGTCTCAATTCTGCATATTCTTTTGCCAGTTTAAAAAACAGCGGTTTGTCATTTCGGTCTAAGGACTCATCGATCTTTTCCTGAAGGAGGGACAGTTTCCGGGTCAACACAGCTTCATCCAACACCATTTGAATGTAAATATCAAGTACGGTTTCCTGTTTCTTTTCCATCTTGAGCGTGTTACGGGACTTCATGATCTCGGTATACGTTTTCCTGTTTTTCAAGAAAGATCACCCCTGATGCCTTTTTTTAATTATATGGATAATGGGCCTATAAATCAACTAAATATTTAAAATTTTTAGAAAACTTATTTCACCAAATTTTGCACGTTTTTCCTTTTTCATAAAAAGCGTCAAAGAGGGATTCTTGTCGTTGGGGATCAAACCGCAATAATGTAAAAATATTGTAAAAATGTAGAAATACAGAGAGGGATTGTGCTAGATTGAAAGTAGTTCTTTACTCCTATTAAAATTGAGGTGATAGCGATGGAAAATATGTTTATGAAGGACTACATAGCAAACCGGTTCACGATGGCCATTCTTCCTGATCCGCATATGGGAAAGCTTTATTCGAGGGTGATTGAGACGGAGAAAGAGATTGCAGTTAAGCTCAGCCCCCAGGAGATTGTAAGCAAGAGCTGCATGTACTTCGGCAGCAGCTATGAAGGAAGAAAGGCGGGGACACGGGACCTTATGGGAATTACACACAAGCCGCCGATTGTCATTGACCCCGGAAACTATATGTTCTTTTTTCCTACACTGGCCTCAACCAGGAGTCAGTGCGCCTGGATATCGCACGCCCATATCCAGCATTATACGGCTTCGGATTTTGACAATACAGAAGTGATGTTTACGAACGGACTGATTGAAACCATACCGATTTCCTCTTCGTCATTTGAAAATCAGCTTTACAGAACAGCTCAGCTGCGAACCATTATTACGGCAAGAATTGAAGAGGAGCACCGCAAAATGAATATGCTGATGTTTCCAAAGGAAAAGCAGACAAATTTCATTTACGAACAGATTATCCGTGAACTCAACAAACACTAATCAGGCTTTTACCGCTTTAAACAAATATTCTTCCATCAGCTCGCATACCTTATTGCGTATTCTTGGATTAAAATAGTTGTGCTGCTCTTCGTAGCCTCTGAAGATAAAGGAATACATCGTAAAAGCTTCATCCCTTTTCACTTCACTTACTTTGATGCTGTTTTTTTTCAGCTCGCGGCGCACTGCAGCAAGGTCTTTCTGTGCAAGCTTCAGTGATTCCTCCACGAGGTTCAAATAGGGCTGCTGCAGCTTGAATGGACTTTTTTCAATGATTAACAGATCCCTGCTGAAGATGGAGATGGTCATGGGGAGGTAGATGGACATCTCAATGGCATCTCGCAGGTCTGAGGGAATTCTTGTCATCGCAAAAACCTCGCTTTAACATGATAAAAGGAACGTATGTTCGGTTTTATTTTACTTTATCAGTATACGAAATGCAAGCTGCTTTTATGCAGGCAGTTCCTGAAAAAATGCTCCATGTTTAAAGTCTTTGCACAAACGTGTAGAATATGAGCATAGAGAAAGATAGAAGGAGCTTGCAGGATGGAACTTCAGGCAATAATGGATTATTTTACAATTGAAAGAATGATGGAATTCTTTAAGGATTACAGATCGTTTGGACCGCTGCTTGGCATTGGGCTTCCTTTGCTCGAGGCATTTCTTCCGTTTTTGCCTCTGGTTGTGTTTATTGTGGCGAATGCCAATTCATACGGGTTATGGTTCGGCTTCTTGTATTCCTGGATTGGAAGCTGTCTCGGGGCGCTCATCCTGTTTTTTCTTGTAAGAAAGTACGGGCAGGAGCGGTTTTTCAGATTTATAAGCCGTCATCAATCGGTGCAGAAAATGATGGGCTGGATTGAGAGACATGGTTTCGGACCTTTGTTTATCCTGCTGTGCTTTCCATTTACACCGTCTGCTGCCGTCAATGTGGTGGCCGGCCTGTCGAAGGTCAGCATCTGGCAGTTCTGTCTTGCTGTGATGTCCGGAAAGCTCGTGATGATTTTCCTGGTCAGCTTTATTGGATATGACCTGCGTGCCATCATCACGCAGCCTGAAAGAACGCTCATCGCTGCGGTTGTTATTTTTCTGCTCTGGCTGATTGGCAAGCAGGTGGAAAAGAGGCTGAATGTCAGAATGCTTGAGAGGAAACGAAGCCACTAATTTTTTTACGGGGGAGTAAAGATGGGAAAAAGATACTGGTTTATGTCTGCCGTCATCACCTTTTTGCTCATACTTACTATAAAAAATCTTCTGTTTGTCGACTACAGGGTGGAAGGGGTTTCGATGCAGCCTACTCTGACAGCGGGCCACCTTCTGTCTATTAATAAAGTAAACCACCGGCTTTTTGACCTGAAACGATTTGATATTGTTGTCTTTCAGCCTCCAGGGGAAAAAGAGGCCTACATCAAGAGAATTATCGGTCTGCCTGGAGATGAGCTGGAATATAAGAACGATAAGCTTTACATTAACGGAAAAGCAGTGAAAGAACCTTATCTGAATCCGGTGAAAAAAGACATGAGCATAGGAAAACTGACTGGCAATTTCACGCTTGAGGAGATTACGGGAAAAAAAACAATTCCCGAAGGCTGTCTTTTCGTTATGGGTGACAACCGTCTTGCCAGCAGGGACAGCAGACAGTTTGGCCTGATCAGCACAGATTATGTGATTGGCAAGGCTTCAAAAGAATAGGGAATACCTCAGTAAAAGTGCACGATCATGATCATCGTGCACTTTTTTGATTCCCTGATTCAAATAAAGTAACCGCAGCAGCAATCCCGTAAAACACCGAGAACCCAAGCAGCATGCTTTGAAAAGACAGAACTCCCGCAAGCAAAGGCCCTATGCTTGCACCTGTGAGCAAAATACAGGAATACAGTGAGACGGCTGTTGCCCTGTCTCTTCCCGCAGCCTCTCCGATCATGGAAATAACCGCCGGTATACAAATGGAAAGAGAGGCAGTGAACAGGACAGATAAAGCGGCGGACATGAAGAGGCTTCCGCTTGCATAGTTCAGCAGAAAAGCCAGAATGATCAACAGCATGGCGTACCTGACAGCAGCTGTTTTCCCGAACCTTCCGATCCACTTTACGCTGAACAAGGAAAACAGCGCCCCGGCAAGTCCTGCTGCTTTGCACCAGAACAGGACTTCTTCAGAGACAATCCCCGAATAGGCACGGTGAAACCCCTCATAATAGGAGACAAATGACATCAGCATGGCAAACGTCAAAATATAGCACAGAACAAGCTTCCCATTACGGAAAATGGACCGGAACGAGGAGATCAGGCTCTTTGGCTCGGTGTTTTTTTTCCTGCCGTCTATCAGCCATGCCAGACATCCTGTAAGCAGGGCATAGGCGACGGCGAAAAAGAGAAAGACCGTTCTCCAGTCATACGAAATGGCTATGACTGAGCTGATCAGCTGCCCGATCATGCCGGACATTAAAAATCCCATATTAATCAGGGAGATGAGCATGGTTGCCTCTTTTTCCCTGAACGATTCAAAGCAATAGGCATAGGCAACGGGCGCAAAGCAGCCGAGGCAAAAACCCTGCAGGGATCTGAGCGGAATAAATGTGGCGGATGAGGAAAACGCGAGCATGGCGGTTGCTGCAATCGCGATGGCAAAGCCTCCGATCAGGACGTTTTTCTTTCCGGCTTTTTCTGTGAGCGGACCGAACGTGAAAAGGCCGGCCGCATAAAAGAATGTAAAAAAGGTGCTGCCGAGAACGGCTTCATTGAAGGAAAGGCCCGTATCCTCCGATATAGATGCATACAGGGGAATAAGGACATAGATGCTGCTTGCGACCATAACGGCCGTCACGAGAAAAAAGGCCGAGAGCAGATGGATTTTTTTCATCAGACTGCCTCCTTTAAAAACAGCCTATGCATGTGCCGGCACAGCGGTCACGGGGCTTCTGCAAAACTTGGAAGTCCCGGGAGAATGGCATTCCCTATTGTTTTCAAGTAAAATAGAGAGATAGAAAAAAGAGAGTGAAACGGAACAGAAAGGCGTATGATCGTATGCCTTTTTTTACATAGAAAGGGGTTCTGACGGTGGGTGTCAAGTTTATTTTGGGAAGATCGGGAAGCGGAAAAACACACCGCATGCTGAATGAAATCCGTTCAGAGCTTTTCAGGAAGCCTGAAGGGGATCCGGTTGTCTATCTTGTGCCCGATCAGATGACATTCGGCATAGAATATGAGCTTGCCAAAACGCCAGGGCTTGGCGGCATGATGAGGGCGCAGACGTTCAGCTTCAGCCGTCTTGCGTGGAGAATTCTTCAGGAAACAGGCGGGATCAGCCGCTATCATATAACCGGGACAGGCATTCAGATGATGCTGAGAAAGCTGATTGAGCAGCACAAGCAGGACTTCAGGCTCTTTGCAAAAGCAAGCGGCAAAAGCGGTTTTATTGATCATATGGAAGCGATGATTACGGAGCTTAAACGCTATTGCCTCACGCCGCAGGAGATGGAAGAGAAGATAAACGGGATGTCAGTCAACGCCACGAGACAGGAGCAGGCGCTCGCTGACAAACTTCATGACGTTGTTCTGCTGTATAAGCAGATGGAAAAGGAACTGAGCGGCACATACGTCGATTCAGAGGATTATCTGCGTCTTCTGGCTGAAAAAATTCAGGATTCATCCTATATTCAGAAGGCGGATATTTACCTCGATGGTTTTCACAGCTTTACGCCTCAGGAATACATGGTGATCGGCGCGTTAATGAAACATGCAAAGAGTGTAACGATTGCGCTGACAGCAGACAAGCCGTTTCATGAACATCTGCCTCATGAACTGCATCTTTTCAGGATGACAGGCATGACCTATCACAGGCTTTCTGTTCTTGCCGCGGATAACGGTGCCGAAATCGAGGATGTGACGGTGCTGAACGAAATGCCCCGTTTTGCAGAGCGGCCGTCCCTTGCCCATCTGGAGCGCTTCCTTGAGTCACGACCGGTGAAGCCTTATGAGGGAGAGACAAATGCCGTGCTTGCACAAGCTTCCTCACGAAGGGCGGAAATTGAGGGCATTGCCAGAAAAATAAGAGGATTTGTCATGGATGATGGCTACCGGTATAAGGACCTTGCTGTTTTGATCCGGAATATCGGAGACTATCAGGATGTCATCGAACAGGTATTCAAAGATTACGAGATTCCTTTTTTCATCGATCAAAAGAGATCGATGCTGAATCATCCGGTCATAGAATTGATTCGCTCGGCTCTTGAAGTGCTGAATGGGGGCTGGCGTTATGAGGCTGTTTTCAGGGCGGTTAAAACCGAGCTCCTGTTCCCTGCTGAAACGGATAAGCGCAGCATGAGAGAAAAAATGGACCAGTTTGAAAACTATGTTCTTTCCTACGGCGTTCAGGGCAGCAAATGGACGAACGGTGAACGGTTTGTCTACCGCCGCTATTATTCTCTTGATGATGAATACGTCAGAACAGATGAAGAAAATGAAACGGAAGAGATGATTAATGAGCTGAAAGACATCGTTGTACCGCCGATCCAGACGCTCGGTGAACGGATGAAGCGTGCGAAAGATGCATCCGGTATGGCAGAGGCTCTTTATCTATTCCTCGAAGAACTCCATATTCCATATAAACTCGAACAGATGAGAGCGGAAGCAGAGGAAGCGGGGAGACTCGTTGAGGCGAGAGAGCATGCTCAGGTGTGGAGCGCGGTCATCGGAATGCTTGATGAATTTGCCGAGATGATGAATGAACACCGTGTATCACGCAGTCTGTTCGCGGATATGATTGACACCGGGCTTGAAGCCATGAAGTTTGCTCTTGTACCGCCTGCGATGGACCAGGTAGTGATTGCAAGCCTGGAACGTTCAAGGCTGCTGAATGTGAGCGTTGCGTTTGTTGCAGGAGCAAATGACGGTGTACTGCCTGCAAGACCGATGGAAGAAGGCGTGCTGACGGAGGAAGACCGCATCTCCCTTCATCATCAGGGCATTGAACTTGCCCCGACTGCAAGGGAGCAGCTGCTTGATGAAACCTTTGTTTTGTACATGGCCCTCTCAAGTGCATCCCGCGAGCTGTATATCTCGTATCCTCTCGCAGATGAGGAAGGAAAGGCGATGCTGCCTTCCATCATCGTGAAACGATTAAGAGATTTATTTCCTGATATCAAAACTGAGATTTTTATCAATGAGCCGGAAGAGCTTCCAGAAGAGGAACAGCTTTCCTTTATCGTAAATGAGGAGGTCACTCTTTCTTACTTAACATCTCAGCTTCAAAACTGGAAAAGAAGCTATCCGATCAGCCCGATCTGGTGGGATGCCTATACACATTTTGCAGAAAAAGAGGAGCGGTCTGCGCTGTCAAAAGTGACAGGAAGCCTGTTTTACCGGAATGAAGCAGAAACACTTGAAAAAGGAATCAGCAGAGAGCTTTACGGAGAGCACATTCAGGGAAGTGTGTCCCGGATGGAAATGTTCAAAGCCTGTGCGTTTTCCCACTATGCTTCCCACGGCCTGAAATTAAAGGACAGGCAGCAGTTCCGTCTTGAGGCTCCTGATATCGGACAGCTGTTCCACTCTGCGCTTAAACTGATTTCAGACCGGATGCAGCAGCTGAAAATCGGCTGGAAGGACCTGTCTTTAGATCAGTGCTCCCGTCTTTCCCATGATGCTGTCGAAACACTGGCGCCGCGGCTTCAGCGCGAAATTCTGCTGAGCTCAAACAGGCATCATTATTTAAAGAGAAAGCTCGTCACCATCATTACGAGGGCATCCTCCATCTTGAGCGAGCATGCCAGGGCAAGCGGCTTTGCCCCCGCAGGCCTTGAGCTTGGATTCGGAAAAGGCGGCCCGCTGCCGCCAATCCGCTTTAAGCTTGAAAATGGATGCACAATGGAGCTTGTCGGCCGGATTGACAGGGTTGATAAAGCAGAAAGTTCAAAAGGCGTTCTTCTCAGGATTGTTGATTTTAAATCAAGTGATAAGACGCTGAATTTATCGGAAGTGTACTACGGACTCGCTCTGCAGATGCTGACGTATCTTGACGTCATCATTACTCATTCAAAATCATGGCTTGGTGTCGAAGCGACTCCTGCCGGTGTTCTCTATTTCCATGTGCATGATCCGATGATCCAGTCTTCAGCCATGCTGCCGCAGGATAAAATCGATGAAGAGATTTTCAAAAAGTTTAAAATGAAAGGCCTGCTTCTTGGAGATGAGGAAGCTGTAAGGCTGATGGATCAGACACTTGAATCCGGCCTCTCAAAAATCGTCTCGGCAGGCCTTAAGAAAGACGGCGGATTCAGGTCAGATTCCGCCATTGCAAGCGAAGCCGAATTTGATCTGCTCAGAGGCCATGTCAGATCCGTTTTTCAATCGATCGGAACGGACATTACGAACGGGAAAACGGACATTTCTCCTTACAAGCTGAAGGATAAAGTACCGTGTACCTTCTGTTCATTCAAATCGGTCTGCCAGTTTGACCAGTCGCTTTCTGAAAATCAGTACCGTGTTCTGAAAGATGACAAGAATGATGTGATTTTAAAACGGCTTCAGAACGAAGCGGGAAGGGAGGAATCATGATGCTGCAAAAACCAGCAGACAGCCAGTGGACAGATGACCAGTGGAAAGCCATTGTCTCAAGCGGACAGGACATACTGGTTGCTGCAGCTGCCGGCTCAGGAAAAACAGCGGTGCTTGTCGAACGGATCATCCGGAAAATCATTTCAAAAGAAAATCCCGTGGACGTTGACGGCCTTCTTGTTGCTACGTTTACGAATGCGTCTGCAGCTGAAATGAGAAACCGGATCGGCGAAGCGCTTGACAGGGCGCTGAAGGAAAATCCATCATCCCTGCATTTAAGACGCCAGCTTTCACTGCTGAACAGGGCTGCCATTTCCACCTTGCATTCGTTCTGCTTAAACGTTGTAAGAAAGTATTATTATTTGATCGACCTTGATCCCGGGTTCCGGATTGCCGATCAGACGGAAGGCCAGCTGCTGATCGATGAAGTGCTTGATGATCTGTTTGAAGAGCAGTACAGCATCCCCGATAACGAGCGGTTTTTTGACCTTGTTGATATGTATACAACAGACAGAAGCGATACGGATCTTCAGACACTGATCCGGACGCTGTATGATTTTTCCCGCTCTCATCCGAATCCTGAAGGGTGGCTTTATGGGCTGCTGGATATGTACGGCGGAGAAGAACCGCTTGAAAACCTGCCGTTCTTCCCGTATCTTGCTGAAGACATCTCGATGCAGCTTACGAGCAGTCTCGAAAAGCTGAAACGGGCGCTTGCCCTGACTGAAAAGCCCGGAGGTCCGGCACCGAGAGCTGAAAATCTGACAGATGACATCAGACAGGTTCAGGGGCTGCTTGAGGTGAAAGGGTCGTGGCACGATCTTGCTGAGAAAATCAAGCTGATTTCTTTCTCCCGCGCCAAGGCATGCAGAGGGGCTGAATACAGCAAAGAGCTGCTTGAACAGGCGACATCGCTCCGCAATTCCGCAAAAAAGCAGATTGAACAGCTGCAGGAAGAATTGTTTGCGCGCTCTTATGAAAGCCACATGAACGACCTTAAGGAACTGAAGCCTGTCATAGAAACACTGATTGGGCTTGTTCATCAGTTCGGAATCCGTTTTGACGAGATGAAAAAACAAAAAGGCATCGTTGATTTCTCGGACCTTGAGCACTATTGCCTGCAGATTCTCGGTGTTCCAGATGAGCACGGCCGTCTGCAGCCGGGCGAAGCTGCCCTTGATTACAGACAGCAGTTTGAAGAGGTGCTTGTTGATGAATACCAGGACACAAACCTTGTTCAGGAAACGATTCTGAAGCTTGTTTCAAAAAGCGGGCCGGGAAACCTCTTTATGGTCGGCGATGTCAAGCAGTCCATTTACCGTTTCCGCCTTGCAGAGCCGTTTCTGTTTTTAAGCAAATACAAGACATTCGGCAAAGACGATCACGCACAGGACGGTCTGAGAATTGACCTGTCAAAAAATTTCAGAAGCCGTGCGGAAGTGATAGACGGCACCAATTTTCTCTTTAAACAGGTGATGGGAGAAAAAGTGGGAGAGGTCGCCTATGACGAAGCCGCTGAGCTGAAGCTTGGCGCGTCCTACCCGGAGTCTGAAACGATGAGTGCGGAACTTCTGCTTGTGGACCGAGGAAAAGAAGAATCAGATGATGCTTCTGAAGAAGATGTTTTTGCTGCAGAGGATTTGGAAACCGTTCAGCTTGAAGCAAGAGTGATGGCCAAAAAAATCCGGGAAATGGTTCAGACAAAATATCAGATCTATGACCGAAAGCTTGGAGGCACGCGAAATATCACATACAAAGATATTGTCGTGCTTCTCCGTTCCATGCCGTGGGCACCGCAGATCATGGAAGAGTTTAAGCAGGAAGGAATTCCTGTCTATGCGAATCTCTCAGGCGGTTATTTTGAAGCGGCGGAGGTAGCTGTCATGATGTCGCTGCTGAAGGTCATCGATAACCCGTATCAGGATGTTCCTCTGGCGTCTGTTTTAAGGTCTCCTGTTGCGGGCCTTGGCACGAACGAACTTGCTGTTATCCGCACCTATTCAAAAAAGGGCACTTATTTTGAGGCGCTGAAGGTGTTTCTTTCTGAAGCTCAGGGCTCTGATGCGGCTTTAAGAGATCAGCTTCAAGTATTTTATGATCAGCTCCAGGAGTGGAGAGAACGGGCGCGGATGGGCTCTGTTTCAGAGCTGATCTGGCAGCTGTACAGAGATACAAAGTTCTTTAACTACGTCGGCGGCATGCCGGGCGGAAAGCAGCGCCAGGCCAATCTGCGTGCCCTTTATGACAGGGCAAGACAGTATGAAGCGACTTCGTTCAGGGGACTGTTCCGGTTTCTGCGCTTTATTGAACGGATGCAGGAGCGCGGAGATGATCTCGGTGCAGCAAGGGCACTCGGCGAGCAGGAGGATGTTGTCAGGCTGATGACCATCCACAGCAGCAAAGGGCTAGAGTTCCCGGTGGTCTTTACTGCCGGGCTCGCAAGACAGTTTAATATGATGGATATGAACAAAAAGTATTTGCTGGATAAAGAGCTTGGCTTTGCCACGAAGCTGATTAAACCATCACTCAGAATCAGCTATCCGACGCTTGCGCTTTCAGCCATGAAGAAAAAAATGAAGATTGAGCTGCTTTCAGAAGAGCTCAGAGTCTTGTATGTTGCGCTTACCCGTGCAAAGGAAAAGCTCTTTTTAATCGGAACAGTTAAAGATGCAGCAAAATCTCTTTCAGACTGGCAGACAGCGCTGGGTCAGGAAGATTGGCTGCTGCCTGATTTTGAACGGGCGCAGGCAAAGTCCTACCTGGACTGGATCGGGCCGGCGCTTGTCCGCCACAAAGACGCAGAACTGTTGAGAGAACAGGCTGAAGGGGCTCAGCATCTGCTTACACATCCTTCCAGATGGTTAATCTCCATGGTGAAAGAAACGGACCTTTACGATATCCGGGCAGAAGAAAAGAAATATGATGAGGACATGCTCACAGCCTTGAAAAATCTGGAGCCAATCGCAGAGCAGTCAGCATACCGCGATCAGATTGAAAAGCAGCTCTCATGGGTCTATCCTCATCAGTTCGCCTCTGTGTGCAGATCCAAGCAGTCCGTTTCAGAAGTGAAGAGGCAGCAGGAAACGCGGGATGAATTCAGCGACATCCGGATTCTCGAAAATCAGAAGGATACGTATATGTTTGACCGCCCTAAATTCATGCAGAAGAAAACTCTCACAGCAGCCGAAAAAGGGACAGCCATGCATGCCGTCATGCAGCAGCTGAATGTCAGAGAGCCTGTGACGAAAGAAAATACTGCATTGAAAGTAAACGAGCTTGTTGAAAAAGAAATTTTGACAAGAGCGCAGGCGGACAGCATCAATATTGCTGCCATTGTCCATTTTTTTGAAACAGATATCGGCATGCGCCTTCAAAAAGCAGACCGCATCGAACGGGAAGTGCCCTTCAGCTATGCCCTGCCGGCTGAAGAGCTGTACGAGGCAGCAAGCGGTGAACAGGTGCTTATCCAGGGGGTTATTGACTGTCTGTTTGAAGACGAAGAAGGAGTCGTGCTGCTTGATTACAAGACAGATGCTATTCACGGGAAATTTCCGGGAGGCTTCGAGGATGCAAAGCCTGTCCTTGCACGCCGCTACAGCGTGCAGCTTGACCTCTACGGCAAAGCCATTGAAAAAATAACGAAAAAACCGCTCTCTTCAAAGGTGCTGTATTTCTTTGACGGAGGGCATGTGCTGGAAATGTAAAGAAAAAGAACAAGCTCAGGGTGCGCCTCTTGGCGCAGCTTGAGCTTTTTTAAAGGAGAGAAGCTTATGAGAATTCTGCACACAGCAGACTGGCATCTTGGAAGGACGCTTGAAGGAAGGAGCCGGCTTGAAGAGCAGGCCCAGTTTTTAGATGAGCTCTCCCTGATCGCCGCGGATGAAAAAGCGGATGCCATTATCATGGCCGGAGACGTATTTGACACAGTTAATCCGCCCGCAGCGGCTGAACAGCTGTTTTATGAGAGCATCTCAAGACTTTCGGACAAGGGAAACCGGCCTGTCGTTGTGATTGCAGGGAATCATGACAATCCGGAACGGGTTCAGGCTGCTTCGCCCCTTGCAGATACCCAGGGGATCTACTTGGTTGGCTACCCGACAGCGGATGTACTGACAATTGATGTGCCGTCTGCCGGCCAGACGATGGCCATGGCTGCTCTTGCCTATCCTTCTGAGGCAAGGCTTAAAGAGGTTCTTTCAGACACCCACGATGAAATACTGCTCCGCAACTCATATGACGAGCGGATCAGAGATTTGTTTGCCGTGATGGCGGGAAAGTTCAGAAAAGACACAGTGAATCTTGCGATGAGCCACATCTATGTCGCAGGCGGGAGCTCGACCGACTCAGAAAGGCCGATTGAAGTAGGCGGGGCATATACGGTCGCTGCCTCAAGCCTTCCGGAACTTGCTCAGTATACGGCGCTAGGCCACCTCCACCGTCCTCAAACGCTGAAGCGGGCGAGCTCTGTAGCCAGATATTCCGGCTCGCCGCTTGCCTACAGTTTTTCTGAATCTGGCTATGCGAAATCCGTCACGATGGTGGAGGCAGATCCTGGAGGACAGGCACAGGTATCCGAGATTCTCCTCTCAAGCGGAAAGCCTCTTGTGAAATGGAGAGCCCAGGAAGGTCTTCATCAGGTTCATCAGTGGCTGGATGAAGGGAAGGACAGGCTTGCCTGGATTGACCTTGAGGTGCACCTGAAGGATACTCTTTCCCTTGAGGAAATTCACAGGTTGAGAAAATCACATCCGGGCTTTGTTCATATTCGTCCGGTTTTTGAAAAGAACATGAACGAAGAAATCCGTGAAAGCAGGGCGAACCTGCCCATTCACGAGCTTTTTACGAGGTTTTATGAAAAACAGACCGGTGGGGCTCAGCCGGACGGGGAAACGATGAAACTTTTCCTTGATATGGTTCATGATGAGTCGAAAGATGAGGAGGACAGAGGATGAAGCCAATCGCACTTACCATCTCGGGGCTTCACAGCTTCAGAGAAAAACAGACCGTAGATTTCAGTTCTCTCTGCGAAGGCGGCGTATTCGGTATATTCGGACCGACCGGAAGCGGGAAATCCTCGATTCTTGACGCCATGACACTCGCTCTGTACGGAAAAGTGGAGCGGGCGGCAAACAACACTCACGGAATCATCAATCATGCCGAGGATACTGTTCATGTCTCGTTTACATTTGAACTGGAAAATGCCGAAAGCCTGAAGCGGTATTCGGTTGAAAGGATGTTTAAGCGGACAGATGAGCACCGGGTGAAAACCGCGCTGTGCAGAATTCTTGAGCATGGCGAGGAAACAGCGGTCCTTGCGGATAAAGCAGCGGAAGTGAATGAAAAAGTACATGCTCTTTTAGGCTTGACCATTGATGATTTCACAAGGGCAGTCGTGCTTCCGCAGGGCAAGTTTGCAGAATTTTTATCTCTCAAGGGAGCTGAAAGAAGACAGATGCTGCAGCGGCTTTTCCACTTGGAGCAATACGGGGAAGAGCTTGTCAAAAAGGTCAGAAAACGGCTGATGGATGCCAGGGGAGAGCAGAACGAGATTTCAGCCGAACAGGCAGGTCTTGGAGATGCTTCAGAGGAAGCCGTTAAACTGGCGGAAGAAGAGCTGAAAGGCGTAAATCTTCTTTTAGAAAAAAGGCAGAAGGAATATGAAGAAACAGTCAGGCAGCATCAAGAGCTTGAGGAAGTCCGGGCACTTCAGCTTGAACAGGAAAGCTATGAAAAGGAACTTGCAGAGCTTGAAAAGCGGAAAGCGGACATCGAACAGCTGGCAGCAAAACTTGACCGCGCAGAAAAAGCGGATTTGGCAAAACCATACGCCGAAGCACTGCAAACGGCTGAGCGGGAAAAAGAACTCAGCAGCAGGATAAAGGAAGAGTCTTCACAGGAATGGCAAAGACAAAAGCGCTCCTATGCTGCGGCGGCATCGGCCTATGAACAGATACGGAAACAAAAGGCAGCCGATGAGCCCGCGCTTGCTTCAAGAAAAGAACAGCTCCTGCAGCTGCTTGCTCTGGAAGAAGAACTGAAAAATGAAAACCGCCTGCTTGAAGAAAAGGAAGCACAGCACAATCGCCTGACAACTGAACTCTCAGAAAAAGAGGAAACTGCTGCGCGGGCAAATGAGCTTTTGAAAAAAGCTGTTCAAAAGCAAAATCTTTTAAAAGAGCAGATGGAGAAAAATACAGTAACAAGCAAAGAAAGAGAACGAATACGGGCTGCGTCAGAACAAAGAATGTTCCTTGCAAATGCCGAGTCGGTCCTTGCTGAATGGAAGAATAAAGCAGAGCATAAGAAGCAGAAGATCGGTCAATCTGATGAAATACTGAAGCAGGCAAAGGGGGAAATTCAAGAAGCTGAAGGCAGCTTAAAAGCTCTCTATGACAATGTGCAATGGGGCTATCATGCAAGCTGCGAAGTGCTGAACCAGCACAAAAAACTTGCAGAGACGAGACAACAGCTGCTCCAGCAGGAAAAGAAAAATGTTCAGAGAAACATGGCAGAAATGCTTGCAAAAAGCCTCACCGCTGATGAGCCGTGCCCTGTATGCGGATCTGTTCATCACCCTGCGCCGGCTGACTTCAAGGCGTTGGAATCTTCAGATGGATCAAATCTTGAAATGCTTGAAAAGCAGGCAGGCCAAGATGCGCTTCTGACGCTGCAATTGGAGAATGCAAAAGAAAAGTGGGAAGACCTCTCAAAAGAAATGGTCTCATCCTATTCGTTTTTATCCTCTGTCTTAACTGATGTTAAAGACAGGAATGATGAAATGGATGTGTTAACAGAATCAAAATCATTAACTCAGGATTTTCTTCAAATGAAAGAGCAGTATACAAAGCTTGACTCATCCGTAAGGAAGCAAAATGAAGCTCTTCGCCAGCTTGAGTTTACGCATGGCACCCTTGTTTCTGAGCATCAGGAAGCAGCAGAAAAACGGCAACAGGCAGAAAAGGAACACAATGCTGCACTTGAAAAGTGGACAGAAACGTTTGGTGACCTTACAGCTGACCAGGCAGCAGAAGAGCAGCGGCTGATCCGGGAGAAAGATGAACAATTTGAAGAGCTGAAAACCAGAGTTGCAAAGAGCATTGATTTCATTGAAGAAAAAGAGAAAGAGATCAAGCAGCTTGAGAGAGAATGCCAGCAGCTGAGCATCAGCCGCGCAGAGCTGACAGCCTATCTGACAAGCATGAGGCAAACTGCGGCTGAAAAACAAAAACGGATTGAAAAAGAAACAGGAGAGAAAGACCTCTCCCTTCAGCTTCAGGAAAACGAAATGATGCTAAAAGAACTTTCTGCAAAGGAACAAAGCCTCTACAAATCCTTTCAGGAAGCGATGGAGGCTCTGCAAAAAGCAGAAAGCAGCAGCGCGGCAGCAGAAAAAACGTTTGAGCAGGCAGAAGCAAGACTGCGCGAAGCAGCTGAAAAATGGGAGCAGATCAAACAGAAGACACCTTTCAAAGATGCTTCTGAGGCTGCCGCTGCTTTTATGCCACAAGCCGTCAAACAAAATCTGAAGGAAGAGTTTGACGTCTATCAGGATAAAAAGAAACAAGTCATGGCAGACTTTAAACGTGTGGAAGCGAAACGGAAAAACCGCTCAGTAAGCTCTGAAGAATGGGAGTCCATTAAAGAGCTGAAAGCAGAAACGAAACAGTTGGCAGATACTGCTTCAGAAGCCCGCGGAGCTGCCGCAAAAGCTCTTCATATCCTGAAGGATAAGCACGAAAGATACATGGAACTGGAACAAAAACGTCTTGAGCTTGAAGAGCTTGCAGCAAGACTTGAAAAGCTGCAGACTGTATTTAAAGGAAACGCGTTTGTTGAATTCCTGGCAGAAGAACAGCTTCACCTTGTGAGCGAGGATGCTTCTGAGCGGCTTGGGCAGCTTACAAGACAGCGCTATGCCATTGAGGTGGATTCTTCCGGCGGATTTGTCATGCGTGATGATGCAAACGGGGGAGTAAGGCGTCCCGTTTCAAGCCTTTCAGGCGGAGAAACGTTCCTGACCTCTCTGGCATTGGCGCTTTCCCTCTCATCTCAGATCCAGCTTCGGGGGGAATATCCGCTGCAGTTCTTTTTCCTGGATGAAGGTTTCGGGACGCTTGATGCAGATTTGCTTGATACAGTCATAACAGCTCTTGAAAAGCTGCAGTCCGATAACCTTTCAGTCGGAGTCATCAGCCATGTGCAGGAGCTTCGTGCAAGACTTCCGAGAAAGCTGGTCGTAACACCTGCAGAGCCGACAGGAAGCGGCACATCGGTCCAGATTGAAGTGATGTAGAGAGGATAGGTTTAATATGGCAAAGAAACAACTTGGAACATGCGAGCTGTGCAAAAGGCAGGAGGTTGAAACAACAGAACACCATTTAACCCCGAAGGAAATGGGCGGAACCTTCATGCCGACCGCGATGCTCTGCATTCCTTGCCATAAACAGATCCATGCCCTCTATACAAATGACGAGCTTGCTGTAAGGCTGAATACGATTCATGACCTGAGAAGCGATCCGAAAATTTCAAGCTTCATCAAATGGATCCGCAAGCAGCCGTCCTCAAAGCTTGTCAGAACAAGAAAATCAAACGAGCGGAAGAAACGGAAATGAAAAAAGACGTGCCTGGTTTTGGCACGTCTTTTTTGTGTGGTCTGGTGATTCCGCTTTTCTCAGTGTCCAGCTCCAGCGCCTAACTCCTCGGCCAGAACAAAATCCCCGAAAAAGTCAAACCCGGACTTTTCCGGTGATTTCTTTTCTGTCTGTCGGAGCTAAACGGCTGATTCCGCTTTTCTAGTGTCCAGCTGCGCCTCCTAGTCCTTCTGTCAGAACATAATCCCCGAAAAAGTCAAAATCGGACTTTTCCGGTGATTTTGTTCTGACTGCCAGGCCTGAACAGTCGGCTCCGCTTTTCTAGTGTCCAGCTCCAGCGCTCAACTCCTCTGTCAGAACGGAACCGTCGGCAAAGGCAAAAAGCGCCTTTACCGCCGTTTCCTTATCTGACTCCCGGAGCTAAACGAGCGCTTCCGCTTTTCTCAGTGTCTAGCTCCAGCGCCTAACTCCTCGGCCAGAACGGCTCCGCCGCAAAAAGCAAAACCGGCTTTTTCCGTCGGATCCTTTTCTGTCCTTCGGAGCTGACCAAGGCGCTTCCGCATTTCTAATTATTAGCCACAATATTCTGATCATTCACATCTGGGTCTAGCGAGTTGGTTGCACTTACGATGTTGTTGACTATGATAAAGTCGCCTGTATTTCCGCCGCCAGAACCGGAAGCTGTCTTTGATGAGCTTTTTGGAGACAGATAAAAGGAATCACCAAAGTTTACGACACCGCCGCCGACAGAGTTAATGCAGATCGGACCGATGATTGCTGGCATGAACGAACACCCTTTGTCTTTCTGTCATACTTTCAGTCTATGCATTATGAATCGGAACGTTCATTCCTGTTCCGCAATTGTCTGATGTGCTTCACTCTTGATTCGCCGTCTATCGTATTGGTTGACCCGAAATGGACAACACCGGCAGAGGATATAGAGGTAACTTTTACAGCACCGACACGGATGACCGGACATTCATGAAAAAATGCAGTCTGAACATTTTCATATATGAGCGGACGGGGGAGGTTTTCTGAATAAATATTATACTGCCTCAGGTCTCCTTCATTTCCGAGTTCAATTTCTTCTTCCCTCTGAACGGCATAAACTTTTACACGCGGGATAATATCAACGCTGTCGCCGACTTGAAAAACCGAACTGATCCCCACCGAATCAATGTACGCCGCATTGACGATGGATAAACGATTCTGGATCATGCCGGGGCAAGCGGCACAAACGGACCGATGATCAATGATTCAGGCGGCGTATCAAAAACCGATGACATGGTGATGCAGTTTGCATCTCCTATGAGAAAGACACTTGAACTCGCAACAGCCGTTACTCTGATGGCACCAACTGAAATGTCCTTGTTTACAACCGTGAATTTCATGTTTCGCTTTCAGCTCCTTCTTGGGGCAGGGCCTGGATAAAGTAAGTGATTGACCGTTCCACTTCCTGTTTTACTTTAGCCGTAATTTCTTCTATCTGCTTTTCGGCAGGAACAGACTCGCTGTATCCTCCCTGCTTCAAATAGAATTTGATCCGGCTGTCAATTTGTTTGCGGATGTCTTCAATAATGAATTCTTTATGTGCGTTATCAAGCTGGTAGTTATTCTGCTCAGCAAGCGTTTCGATGTATTTGGCAACGTCTTCTGTTAAGAAGACAAGCAGATTTGACTGAACGGCATCAAAGATTTCTTCCTCGCGCTTTGGATTTGTGGTCTGGTTGTTCACCTGCAGACCGTTCTGTTCAACGTCAAACTGTTCAATCTGGTCTGGAACGGTTGGATTCAGCCCGATATTCAACGTCCCTTCAAGCGTCTCCACTTTTAACTGGTCAAATTTATATTCAATCTTTTCAATCGTTGTACTGGGGCGTTTTTTTAGTTCTTCTATTTCTTCCATCATAGCGGAAACAGCGGCTTCAAGTTTTTGAATCTTCTGATCTTGAGCCTGAACCATTCCATACAAATGCTGAATGCACTGCATCATCGACTGGTCATAGTACAATTCACTCACCCCGTTTCTATGGATCACGTGCAAAACGATTATGGGCTATTATATGCACGCTGCCAATTTGGGTGAATGCCTATTGAAATTAACTCGGTGCAAGCGGGACAAACGGGCCTTCTGACTGAGAGCCGCCCGGACTGATTGCAGGAGGAGCAGGCGTTGTGAAAGCCCCGGTGTTATAAAGATTTGCAAGAGGCTTGATGATGCCTGCGCTTCCGATCTGCAGGACGGAAGAATTGCTGACGGCATCCACTTTCAAAAAATTAATTTGAATGGTCTGGTTAATGTAAAAATTCATTTTTTCACCCCGTTTATGCATTGCCGACAATCGGCTGGTCAACAGTGTCGTTATCGTATGCGTTCGTTACACTGTTTTGATTGTAGATGTTCAGTCCGTCACCTGTATTAAACGATCCTGCCCCTGCAAAGGTTTTGACCTCGCTGTAAGGTGAGATGGTAATAACATCCCCGACATGAACAATGCTGCTAGTTCCGACGGCATTTACTTTAAATGCTCCCACAATGGCTGGCATATTCAACATCCTTTGCTTCATTCAGGCAGTAAGGCACCTGTAACATATCGTATGAAAGATAGGCAGACTTGTGATAAAAGCGGAATTTTTCCTGCAGCGCGAAAAGTAATTTTTCACCCTTTTTCCATCAAGAAAAAGACGTTTTGCCAGCTCTCACTGAAGCTGAAGCTATTTCTTTTTAGAGCAAAATGATCCATACTGGATAAGAATACAAGAGAAGCAGATTTATTGTTTCTTAAATGAAATGAGGTCCATGCAAACATGTCCCAAGTGGTCATTCTAGCTGAAAAACCAGATCAGGGCCGCAAGCTTGCAGCCCCTTTTCCTTCTGTTAAAAAAGAGGGATATTTAGAGATTAAACCATGCCCGGTCTTTCCGGACGGGGCAAAGGTTACGTGGGCAATCGGCCATCTGGTCGAACTTAAAAACCCTGATGAATATAAAGACGAATGGAAAAAATGGCGGTTTGAAACACTGCCGATTATTCCCGATCATTTTTCATATAAAGTCAGTAAAGGAAAAGCGAAGCAGTTTAAGATTGTCAAAGAGTTATTAAAGGAAGCAGATGAAATTATCATCGGCACTGATCCTGCCCGTGAAGGGGAAAATATTGCAAGACTTCTGATCATGATGGCCGGTGCAGAAAAAAAGAGCGTGAAGCGTCTTTGGACAAGTTCGTTAACAGAAAATGCCATCATGAAAGGATTCACAGAGCTTTACGACGGAAGCAAAACCATTCATCTTTATCACGAAGCGCAGGCGAGACAGATCTCCGACTGGCTTGTAGGCTTAAATGCGAGCAGACTTTATACCCTTCACCTTCAGAAGAAAGGGATAAGGGATGTCTTCAGTGTGGGAAGAGTACAGACTCCGGTTCTGAAACTGATTTATGACAGGCAAAAGGAGATTGAAAACTTTAAGCCTGAACCTTTCTTCGAGCTTCAGGCTGCTTTTGAAGTGGCCGCAGGAAACTATACTGGAAAGCTGAAGGGCCGCTTTAAAAGCCAGGAAGAATTGTTTTCTGCTGTTGGTCCTGACATTGTAAAGGGAAAAACGCTGTATGAAGCGACAGTGAAAAGTGCAGATACAGCGGAGAAAAGAGTACCGCCGCCAAAGCTTCACAGCTTATCAACCCTTCAGGCGAAATTGAATAAACAGAGAAAAATGAGCCCAAGCGGGGTTCTGAAAACAGCACAGTCTCTTTATGAAAAAGGGTATATTTCGTATCCGAGAACAGACTCACAGTTTATTACAGAGGAAGAATTCAGTTACATTAAGGCAAGAATCGGCCAGTATCAGGAAACCCTGTCCCTCTCGTTTACCCCTGCAAGACTGTCGCCTTCAAAACGGTTTGTGGATGCCAAACGAGTGAGCGATCACTATGCTATCGTGCCTACTGAAAAAAGAGTCACGCAAGCTGCTTACAATTCCTTCAGCGGTGAACAAAAAGCTGTATACGAAGAAGTCATCAAAACAGCTCTCGGCATGTTTATGGAGGATTACGTCTATGATGAAACAACCATCCTGACGTCCATCGGAAAAAACGATTTTATCAGCAAGGGAAGAACGATGAAAAAGCCAGGGTGGAAGACGCTTTACCAAAGAGAGACTGACAGCCCGGAAGAAAAAGCAGATCTTCAAATGCTTCCAAAAGTGGCGGCGGGAGAGCCTGCCAAAGCGGAAATCGGTGTGAAGGACGGCATGACACAGCCACCTAAACCGTACACCCAGGGACAGCTGATCACGCTCATGAAAACAGCCGGCAAGCATGTGGAAGACAAAGAGATGAGAGAAGCGCTGAACAGCACAGAAGGTCTCGGGACAGAAGCAACGCGCTCCGGAATTATTGATACGCTTCTTATGAGGAAGTTTATTGAAGTGAAGAAAAATGAAGTGTTTGTCACGCCGAAAGGGGAAGTTCTTTGTGAAGCGGTTGACGGCACTCTGCTCTCCAAGCCTGAAATGACAGCAAAATGGGAAGTCTACCTAAAAGGAATCGGAAGCGGCGAAAAGTCCAAAGAAGTCTTTATCGAAACGGCTAAAAAATTCTGCTACACCCTGATCAGTCAGGCAGGGGAAAGTATGGAAAAACTTGAGGTCGACATTCCGCCCCAGCAGGAAACCCGGGCTGCAATCTGCGCCTGCCCGGCCTGTCTAAAGGGCAGCATCATGGACCGAAAAACGTTCTACGGCTGCACAGAATACAAAAGCGGATGCAAGCAGACCTTTCCGAAAAAACTGCTTGGAAAATCCATATCCGCCTCACAGATTAAAACACTGTGCCAAAAAGGAAAAACAAACAAGCTGAAAGGCTTCAAAGGCAAAAAGCCTTTTGATGCAAGTCTTGTCCTGAAGGACGGGAAGATTGAGTTTTCGTTTGACTAATCTGACTGCACCGCATGCTCTTCGGTAATCAAGGGCGGTGAATAGCGGAACAACCGTACCCTTAAACCCTTGGAGACTGGGCTTGGGGGTAGTGGAGAGCGGGGGAGTGATGCCCTCAAAACCTGGAAATCAGAGCTTGAGGGTACTGGAGAGCGGGAGTGGTGCCCTCAAAACCTGGAAACCGGAGATTAAGGGCACTAAAGAGCAGGAATGGTGCCCTGAAAACCTGTAAATCGGAGCTTGAGGGCACTAAAAACGCAGATTAGAACCCTCAAAAATCAAAAGTCGGAAATTGGGGCACTAAAAACGCAGAATGGTGCCCTCAAATGCTGGAAATCGGAGCTTGAGGGTACGAAAGAGCGAGAACAGTACCCTCAAAACCTGAAAGTAGGAAATTGAGGGCACTAAAAAAGCGGATTCGCACCCCAAGACCATAAAAACCAGAAAATTGATCGTATGAAAAAAAGGAGGGAAATCAAAATGGATCCACTTACAGCAGTCCCTGAGAAGGACAGGCTGCATACGCTTGATATTCTGAGAGGCTTTTCGCTGCTTGGCATCCTGCTTGTAAATATGAAGTCTTTTTATGAGCCTGCTCTTTATGAGACAAGCCTTGTAAGCGGCAGCGGCTCTGACCGGATTGTTGAGCAGCTGATTTCGTTTTTTGCTCAGGCAAGCTTTTATCCGCTGTTCTCATTTTTATTTGGAGCGGGAACGGTGATTTTTTATGAGAGGGCATTGAAAAAGGGGCATTCGTTCAATGTGTATTTCTCAAGAAGGCTGATTGGGCTGTTGATTATTGGCCTTCTGCATGCTTTTTTGATCTGGCATGGGGACATTCTGACAAACTACGCCTTGATTGGGTTTTTATTTCTGATATTTATAAAGTGGAATTCCAGGGGGCTCATTAAGTGGGGGCTTTTCATCCTGCTGCTTCCGAATGTGCTGATTTCTTTTGCTCTTATTGCGGCATATGCAGCGGATCCGGAGATGCTCAGTTACTACAAATCGGAGGAAGCTGTTCAGCAGTCAGCTGAGACGTACCAGACGGGAAGCTTTTTTGACATTACTCAGCAGAGAGTGACAGACTGGCTGTATGTAAATAACTTTGAGAATGCATTTTTTCTTGTGATATCCATTTTACCGCTTTTCATGCTTGGTGCTGCCGCCTATAAGCGTGGCTGGTTTCATAAGGATCTGTCGTCTGAATGGAAACGGACGGCACTGATAACAGGAACTGCCGCAGTTTTGTTAAAAGGTGCACCCTTTTATTGGGAGGAGAATTTGCTTACTCAGCATCTGCAGCTGTCATTAGGGGGTCCGGCACTGACCCTGTTTTATGTTTCGGTGATACTGCTGCTGCTGAATAACTATTCTTTCAAGCTCGGCGCGGTTAAGGCAGCGGGACGGGCGTCTTTAAGCAATTATCTGATGCAGTCATTGGTCTGTACACTTCTTTTTTATTCCTATGGTTTTGGGTTGTACGGAAACATTTCAGCAGGCGAAGGCGTCATGATCGCAGTGGTCCTCTATTCGGTGCAGCTTATTGTCAGCTATTATTGGTTTAGAACATTTCGGTTTGGTCCGGCAGAATGGCTTTTGCGGAAGTGGATTTACTTGTTCAGCAGAGCTTAGTTTACTGCCGTCTGCAGTTCACCTTCCATCTGCCGCTTGATTTGTTCTAAGATCAGCTGGTCGAGCTCCTGGCTGCGGCGCACCGTTTCAGAAGAATTCATTCCATGTTCTTTTGCTGCTTCAAAAAGCTTTTGTCTGTGCACTTCAATTTCATTCACTGCCATGATTTTTCTCCAACTTTCATGGTTTAATAGGATGGTTTTCTATGAAATGGATTCCCTGGAAAGTCTTCTTTCACGCGGGTTACACTTATTATACACAGGGTTGTACAAAATGGTTTGATTTCGCTAAAATAACAAAAAACATTACAGGTTTCTACAAAGCGGGATAGGTTTCGATCTGTTTTTTCATTGGTCTTATGCCAAAGAAAAATGCTGCCGTACAGACAGGCGGTTTTTTAGAGGAAATGTGTCATTCTTTATCGAATAAGATACATTATCAGGCAGTTTAGATTAAAGAGATAACGGGGGGTAACAATGAAACTTGCAACAGCTCAGATTGGCGGAAGGACCTTCATCGGACTGATTATGGAGGAAAACAGGATTCTTGATATTCAAAGGGCAGAGAAAAAATGGTTTGATATGGAATCAGCCCCGCAGTCAATGATTGAATGCATTGAAATGGGGGAGAAGTTTTTCAATCACCTGAAACAGCTGCAGATGTATGTGAAAAAGGCGGATGAGACAGAATCGTTTTTATATTCTCTGTCTGATGTAACATGGCTTCCTCCTATTGCTACTCCGCGCAAGAACATATTCTGCGTGGGCAAAAATTACCGGGAACATGCGATTGAGCTTGGAAGCGAAGCGGATATTCCGGAACATGTGATGCTTTTTTCAAAAGCCCCGACAGCCGTAACGGGCCATGGACAGAAGATAGACCCTCACCTCCATCTGACAAGTGAGCTGGATTACGAGGGTGAGCTTGCGGTCATTATCGGGAAAAAGGGAAAACAGATCCCGGAAGCTGAGGCGATGGAATACGTATACGGTTATACGGTGTTAAATGACATTACGGCAAGGGATCTTCAGTCAAGGCATAAGCAGTTTCTTCTTGGAAAAAGCCTGGATACGTCCTGCCCGATGGGACCGTATATCGTACATAAATCTGCGGTTCCTGATCCATACGCACTTTCTCTTGTTACAAAAGTAAATGGGGAAGTCAGACAGGACGGTCATACGAAAGACATGATCTTCTCCATTGAAAATGTGATCTCGACCATTTCACAGGGCACGACGCTTGAGCCCGGTGATATCATTGCAACAGGAACACCTGCTGGAGTAGGGAAAGGGTTTAAGCCGCCAAAATATTTAAGCCCGGGAGATACTGTTGAAATATCAATTGAAGGCATCGGAACGTTAAGCAACACGATCGCTGAATAAATAGAAAGAAGCACACCGAAACCGGTGTGCTTCTTTGCTCTTGTATAGGAAATTATAAAGTTAAAAGGCTGTGGATAACATTACCAAGTTATCCTCGTCCAGCCCCTAGATCCTCTGTCAGAACAAATCCGTCAAAAAAGTCAAAACCGGACTTTTTTGACGGATTCTTATCTGCCTATCGGATCTGACCAAGGCGCTTGCGCTTTTGTTCGTTTATGAAAGAACTTTCTTCACTTTTTCAATCGCCCAGTCCAGATCTTCTTTTGAAATGACTAGCGGCGGTGCAAACCGGATGACCGTATCATGTGTCTCTTTGCAAAGAAGGCCTTCTTCTTTCAGCTTCTCGCAGTATGGACGAGCAGCTTCAGTCAGCTCAAGGCCGATAAATAAACCTCTTCCGCGGACTTCTTTAATGATGGGATTGCTGATTTCACGGAGCTTCTCCTGCATATATGTGCCGAGTTCAAGTGAACGCTCAGGAAGCTTTTCCTCTGTGAGAACGTCAAGTGCAGCGATGGAAACAGCGCACGCAAGAGGATTTCCTCCGAACGTTGAACCATGTGATCCCGGCTCAAACACACCAAGGACATCTTTGTCTGCAGCTACGCAGGAAATCGGGAAAACCCCGCCTCCAAGTGCTTTTCCAAGAATGTACATGTCAGGCTTAACGTCTTCCCAGTCGCAGGCAAACAGCTTGCCTGACCGGCCAAGACCTGCCTGAATTTCATCTGCAACGTAGAGAACATTTTGTTCTTTGCAGATGTCAAAAGCAGCTTTCAGGAAGCCTTCTTCAGGAATGTGGATGCCTGCTTCGCCCTGAATCGGCTCGAAAATGAAAGCAGCTGTATTCGGTGTAATCGCTGCTTTAAGCGCCTCAAGATCACCGAACGGAATGACTTTTATTCCCGGAAGCATCGGCCCGAAACCGCGCTTGTATTCATCGCTTGAACTCATTGATACCGCTGTCATTGTACGGCCGTGGAAATTTTCCTCGCACACGATGATCTCAGCCTGATCAGCAGGTACCCCTTTCACATCATATGCCCACCGGCGCACTGTTTTTACAGCGGTTTCAACGGCTTCAGCACCTGTATTCATTGGCAGAACCATTTCTTTTCCAGTTAAAGCGGATACTTTCTCATACCATGGTCCGAGCTGGTCGTTGTGAAAAGCTCTGGAAGTCAGGGTGATTTTGTCTGCCTGTTCCTTAAGTGCTTCAATGATCTTAGGGTGGCGGTGGCCCTGATTGACGGCTGAATAAGCGCTGAGCATATCCATATATTTGTTTCCTTCAGGATCCTCTACCCAAACCCCTTCTGCCTTGGATATAACGATCGGCAGCGGATGATAATTATTTGCCCCGTATTTTTCAGTCAAGCTGATGATTTGTACTGATTTAGACACAATATCCCCTCCTGGTGCGATTAAGTCTTGTAATACAGGAATCTAGCATTCCTCAAGTACTACAATAGCCTACCTTTTTGAAGAAAACAATAGGCAGGCAAATGCGCTTACATTTCATTTTTTAATGAGATTCGTGATATTATATGGATGGATTATTATGTTTAAAAGAGGAGGAACTACCACATGACACACTTGCATATCACGACCTGGGTTGTCGCACTTATTCTATTTTTCGTTGCGAACTCCCTCTTCAAGTCGGGAAAAGAAAAACCGTTTAAAATCGTACACATGACACTCAGACTGTTCTATCTGCTGATCATTGCATCAGGAATTCAGCTGCTGCTCGGTCTTGGCGCGATCACCGGCGAGTACATCGGAAAAGTCATTCTTGGAATCTATGTAATAGGCATGATGGAAATGATCCTTGTCCGCGGAAAAAAGGGCAAGCCGACACGCATTTTCTGGATTCAGTTTGTCATTGCATTGATTGTTGTTATTCTGCTTGGCCTGCGACTGCCGCTTGGCTTAAAGCTGTTTTAATGAAAAAAGCCTCCGCAATTTTTGCGGAGGCTTTTTTATGGTTTCAGCTGAGTTAAAAGAGCTCTTGTTCCAGTACAGACTGTAAATTCAAATCTGTCTTCATGTTTGCTTCCTCTTGAGAAGTGATGCTGCACGCCGCAGACGGCTTCCTCATTATCAAACTGGTAGAAGGATACCCCTTTTTTATCTTCTGTTTCTTCTAGAAAGACCATCTGATTGTAGCTGTATATGCAGTCATGAATGGAAAAGGAAAGTTCATTCAGTTTTGACGTAAACGCAACAAATGAGTCATCTGTAGCTTCTTTCAGCATATAATCAAGCGCGTATTGAACCTTTTTGGGAATACGGAGGGTATCATTTTCACGGAGCTTATGCATCCCCGTCGGAACCGCTAGCTGTCCGTTTCCGGTATAAATCCCCTGATACCAGCTGTCTTCTAAAAGAATCTCCACTTTTTCATCTTTTTTAAAATGAAGAATGGTCACTTCCTCATGCTCATCATCATAAAATAAGATTTCCTGATCCTCGCCAATCTCAATAAATCCGGTTATGTGCGCTCTTTTTTGACGCTCAAACAGCCGGTGCTTCTGTTTTGACAGCATAACGCAGACCTCCTTTGCCCATATTCTTATCTTTCGTTTTTTCCAAAAGGAGGAAGAATTATGCAGAATGCCTTCACACTTGCCAGAAGAAAACGTGATAAGGACAAATCAACACTTCATAAAGTAAGCATAGGATAGGTACATCTTTGACCGTCTGAGACCTATCAGACAGTAAAAATGGGGAGTGAGAGGCAGATGTGTGGAATAACAGGCTGGGTTGATTACCAGAAAGATCTCAAACAGCAAAAAGCTGTCATGAAAGCCATGGCGGAGTGCTTATCCAAGCGCGGACCGGATGATACGAACCTGTGGGGAGAGCAGCATGTTCTGTTTGGGCATAAGCGTCTCGTTGTTGTGGACCCTGAAGGCGGCAGGCAGCCGATGACAAGGAGCAGGGAAGATAACAATTATACAATCTGCTACAATGGCGAGCTGTACAATACAGAAGATATCCGCACGGAACTTCTTAAAAGAGGCTACACATTCAGAGGCCATTCTGATACAGAGGTGCTGCTGACTGCCTATATGGAATGGAAAGAAGAGTGCGTCACTCATTTAAACGGCATATTTGCCTTTGCTGTGTGGGATGCTGCCCGGGAATCAGTGTTCATCGCAAGAGACAGACTGGGGGTAAAGCCGTTATTTTATGCAGAGAAGGACGCATCTCTGATTTTCGGCTCCGAGCTGAAAGCGATCCTTGCACACCCTGATCAAAAGGCGGTGATTGACCGGGAAGGGATGAGCGAAATATTCGGCCTCGGACCATCCAGAACGCCCGGCATCGGCGTTTTTAAAGGAATAAAAGAACTGCGTCCTGCCCATGCCATGACATTTTCAAAGAATGGCATTAAGGTCTGGAGATACTGGAATGTGAAAAGTGCCAGGCATATAGATACATTTGATGAAACGGTCAGCCGCGTCGGGTTCCTTGTGAATGATGCTGTGACAAGGCAGCTTGTATCCGATGTGCCGGTTTGCACCTTTTTATCCGGCGGTCTTGATTCAAGCGCCATTACCGCTATTGCAGCCAAGGCTTTTGAAAAGGAAGGAAAAGGCCCGCTTCACACATTTTCAATTGATTATGAAGATAACGAGAAGTTTTTTAAAGCCAATGAATTTCAGCCGAACTCGGATGCCCCGTGGATTGATAAAATGACAGAAGCGTTCCAGACCGTTCATCACCGGTCTGTTATCACGCAGCAGCAGCTCGTTGACAACTTGACGGAAGCGGTAGAAGTCAGAGATCTTCCTGGAATGGCGGATATTGATTCATCTCTGCTCTGGTTCTGCCGCGAGATAAAGAAAGACTTTGTTGTGGGTCTGTCCGGAGAGTGTGCGGATGAAATTTTTGGAGGCTATCCGTGGTTCCACAGGCCGCAGGATTTATCAGAAGAAGCCTTCCCGTGGATGAGGTCAACAGATGCACGTATGAATCTGCTTCACAAGGACTGGCAAAGCAAGCTGAATTTGAAAGAGTATGTGAAAATGAGATATCAGGAAACGCTGAAGGAGACGCCGCTGCTCGACGGGGAATCTGAGACAGAGTCAAAACGCAGACAGCTGTTTTATTTGAATATCCTATGGTTTATGACGACGCTGCTTGACCGCAAAGACCGCATGAGCATGGGCGCAAGCCTTGAAGTCCGGGTGCCGTTTGCAGATCACCGTCTTGTTGAATATGTCTGGAACATTCCGTGGGAGATGAAGATGCACGGAGACCGGGAAAAAGGCATCCTCCGCAAAGCGCTCGAAGGTGCTCTGCCAAACGAAGTGCTCTACCGGAAAAAGAGCCCGTATCCGAAAACGCACAATCCTCATTACACAAAAGCGGTCAAAACGTGGCTGCAGTCTCTTACTCAGAAAAAGGATTCAGCACTGCATACATTTTTCGATAAAAAGGCGCTGCATGACATCATCGAATCAGAAGGCAGTGCATTCAAGGCGCCGTGGTACGGACAGCTGATGACTGGACCGCAGCTGCTTGCCCATCTTGCACAGATCCACGTCTGGTTTGAAACCTACAGAATTGATATTGATGAATCGTAAAAGCCGGATTTGCCGGCTTTTTTGTGTTTTAGAACATCCTTGTATTTTCCTCTTTATGTTAAAATTGGATTTGGGGGTGAATGCAATGATATTAAAAAAAATCTTAAGTGCAGCAGGTACCGCTTTTGTTCTTAGTCTGGTTTTGAGCTTGATTTCTGGTTCTTTTAATAGTGATTCAGATTTTTGGAACTCATTAATGATAGTACCGATTTATTTGATTTATTCTGCGATGTTTATTTTCGCTGCAGGGCTCCCTGTAAGCATCGTTTCCTATTACATTGTGCGGAACAGGGGTAAGAGCAGAAGGTTTCTGAACTTTTCCATCCATGTTTTTTCTGCGGCTGCTGCCGGGTTTATCTTGTCCATTGGGTCTCTTGATGGTGTCCTCCTGACCGTTTTCGCAGGCTTTTTATTTTTTCTCTTCGATGAAGTGCTTCTTTATCACCGAAAGCATGTGCCGGTAAGAGTCACAAAGTGGGACGGTGCGCTCGGTGCACTTGTTCTTATAGGTATAGGAATTCCCATTTATCTGTCTCTAGCAAACAGCGGCGGAACAGAAGGGGAAGTGGAAACTGTTGATTTGTCCAAGCCTCCGGTTGTTTCGGTCGTATGGAAGAATAGCACGCTTGGGTCTATAAAGCCCCAGTACTGCAAGGTTGAATCTGAAGCCTGTACAAAGGATATGGATCCATATTATACAAGCAGCCTGAAGGGTGAGGTGCTTGACACCTATTATTCAAACACATTCACGCTGAGTGCCTCTAACAGAGAAGAAGTGCCGGAATTTGAAATCTATTATCTCGAAGGAGAAGAAGTGAAGGAGCTCAGACCAGTGAACGGCGTTTATGTTGTGCCTTTGGGACTGAAAGATCAGGTAATGAAGGGAAATGCCATTTGGGAGGACGAAATCCTGACATTTGAAGCAGAGGTGAATATGATAGAAGCGAGTCCGGCGAAATAGCCGGACTTTTTTATGTGCATCAAATGATCGGAAAAGCTGCTGAAATCGTTTGTATTAGGGAATAGTAAAAAAAAGGGAGAACCTAAATAATTGTGTTTTAATAAATTGAATTGTATAATGTTTGTATAACTGTTGTACAGGAATTAGGAGGAGTAAACATGGCTAAAAAAATCATAGTCATCGGTGCAGGGCCTGGCGGCTTGGCAGCTGCCATGAATTTAGCGAGTCAGGGGTACCAGGTAGACGTATATGAAAAACAGCCATATGTCGGGGGGCGCAACGCTTCCATTGAACTGGACGGCTTCACGTTTGACATGGGGCCGACCTTTTTGAGCATGGTCCATATTGCTGAAGAGATTTTTGCTTCAGCCGGAAGAAACCTTCATGATTATATGGACATGATTGAACTTGAAGAAATGTACGAACTGATTTTTGACGATCAGTCCTTAAAAATGACAAAAAATCCGGAAAAAATGGTCGAGAGATTAGAAGAGTTTTCGCCGGGGGACGGCAAAGGCTATAACAGGTTCATGAACGATACGCGCAGGAAAATGGCGGCATTGACTCCAATACTGCAAAGTAAAATGGACCGCTTCAGTCATTACATGAGCTGGAAGGTCATTAAGGCTCTTCCGCAGCTGACTGTTACGAAATCGCTGTATGATGTTTTATCAGGCTATTTTAAAGACGAAAGAGTCAAATATGCGTTTACGTTTCAGTCTAAATATCTTGGCATGTCCCCCTGGGAATGTCCCGGCGCATTTTCAATCCTTTCTTTTATGGAACACGAATACGGCATTTTTCACCCAAGAGGCGGGGTAAACCAGCTGTCAAAAGCAATGGCAGCCGTGCTGAAAGAGCATGGGGGAACCATCCACCTCGGAAAAGGAGTGAAAAAACTGCTGCTCCAAGGCAAGGATGTGAAAGGCGTCATTCTTGAAGACGGAACGACAGCAGCTGCTGATGAAGTCGTCATCAACGGAGATTTCGCCCACGTTATGTCAAATCTCGTTGAACCGGGAATCTTAAAGAAATTCTCAAAAGAAAAACTGGAGAAGAAAAAATACTCCTGTTCAACCTTCATGATCTACCTCGGTCTCGATAAAAAATATGATCTGCCTCACCATACAATCGTTTTTTCTGAAGATTATAAGAGAAACGTAGAGGAAATCACGAAAACCCTCAAGCTGTCAGGGGATCCGTCCATCTATATTCAAAATGCAGCCGCAACAGATGATACTCTGGCGCCCGAAGGCAAGTCTGCGCTTTACATACTTGCCCCGGTACCAAACAACTTCAGCAATATTGACTGGGAACAGCATCAGGAAGAGTTCCGGGAACTCGTGTTTGAGACAATTGAACGGAAAACGCAGTTTAAAAATTTGAGAAATCATATTGAAACTGAAAAAATCATTACGCCAAAGAACTGGGAAGAAGACATTCTTGTCTATAAAGGAGCAACCTTTAATTTAGGCCATCAGCTGACACAGATGATGGTGCTCAGACCGCACAACAAATTTGAAGAGCTGAACAACTGCTGGCTTGTCGGAGGAGGAACTCATCCGGGCAGCGGGCTTCCTACCATTCTCGAATCAGCAAGGATCACGACTAATGCCATAATGGACGAAACCAGTCATGCTCTACCAATCAAATCTGAAAAGAAATTGGGGAATGCACTATGAAAATTGCAATAGCGGGCGGCGGCATCGGCGGGCTTATTTCAGCTCTTATGCTCAGGAAAAAAGGATATGAGGTCAGTTTGTTTGAAAAGAGAGACAGACTTGGGGGAAGGCTTGCCTTTACAGAAGAGAAGGGGTATAGGATCGATGAAGGCCCGACAATAGTTCTTTTGCCGGAAATGCTCACATCCATTTTGAATGAAGCAGGAATTAGCCGTGATCAGTACGAATTAATCAATATTAATCCGCTTTATAAACTGCACTTTAAAGATGGGTCTTCGTACACGAAATACAATTCCATTGAACGGCAGATCCAGGAGATAAAGGAGAACTTTCCGGGAAATGAAGAAGGCTTCGTTCAGTTCATGAAGGATATGGAGATCCGCTTTAACCTTGGACGGGACCAGTTTCTCGAGAAATCTTTTCATGATAAGCGAACATTCTGGACACGCAACAATCTGAAAACACTCATGCATCTGAAAGCTTATAAATCTGTAAACAACTCTCTAAAAGCCTATTTTCAGGATGAGAGAATCCGGCAGGCCTATTCCCTGCAGACGCTATATATCGGAGGCAATCCGCTTGATTCACCGGCCCTTTATTCGCTTATTTCATTCAGCGAGCATAAGCATGGCATTTATTATCTGAAAGGCGGTTATGCTTCCCTTGTAACGGTTCTTGAAAACGCCCTTCTAAATTCTGGCGTAAAGGTGATGAAAAATGCTACTGTTGAGAGAGTGGTAACAGATGGCGTGCAAGCAGCAGCTCTGATTGTAAACGGAGAAGAAGTCAAGGCGGATGCCTTTGTTTTAAACGGCGATTTTCCGGGCGCATCAAAGATGATTCCAAAGGAGTCAATGCCTGCAAGAAACTATACGGCGTCATCCAGCTGTGTTCTGCTTTACTTCGGACTGGACAAAGTCTACAGGGATTCACCTGTGCATCAGTTTTTCATGGGCTCGAATTTTCAGCAGCATATGAAAGAAATCTTTGAAACAAAAGAAGTTCCGTCAGATCCTTCCATCTACGCATTTCATCCTTCTGTAATCGATTCCTCACTTGCACCCGAGGGACACGGCGTTTTATACGCGCTTGTGCCGGTGCCGTCAGGCAGTTCGATCAACTGGGGGGAACAGGAAGGGTTCGTTGAAAAGATGATTGATCAGCTTGAAGAAAGAGGATTCCCCGGACTTAGAAAGTCGATCCAGTGGAAAAAAGTCAGAACACCGGATGACAAAGAAATGGAAGGACTCTTTCAGGGAGGAAGCTTCGGCATCGCTCCGACTTTGTTTCAATCCGGCGTGTTCAGACCGCAGGTTAAACCATCCAAGCTCACAAACGTTTATGCAGCAGGAGCTTCGATTCACCCCGGAGGCGGAGTCCCGATCGTGATGCAGGGGGCGAAGCTGATGGTTTCTGCCATCTTATCCGATCATCAAAACAAAGAGAGGGAAGGAGTGAGTCTGAGTGGTTGATTTAAAACAAGCCTATCAGCAGTGTGAAGAAGTCATCCGGCATCATTCTAAAACTTTCTATAAAGCTTTTTCGCTTCTGCCTCCCAAAAAAAGAAAAGCAGTGTGGGCTGTTTATGCATTCTGCAGAATCGTCGATGACATTGTAGACGAGGGAGAGAGGCCAAGCGAAGAATTAATGGCATTCACGGCTGAATTTGACTCTTTTCTAAGAGGGGACTACTCCAGAGACAATTTCATGTGGGTGGCCCTTCACGATACATTCACCAATTACGATATGGATGTGGAAGCTTTCCGGGACATGATTAAAGGCCAGGGAATGGATCTTGTCAAAATCCGCTATCAGTCTATGGAAGAAGTGCTCGATTATTCGTATCACGTTGCAAGCACAGTCGGCCTCATGCTTTTGCCGGTGCTTGCTCCGAAAAAGACAAGCCTTCTTCGGGAAGGGGCTATTGCTCTTGGACTCGGCATGCAGCTGACGAACATCCTAAGGGATATCGGAGAAGATCTTGAACGCGGCCGCATTTATGTCCCTGAAGAGGTGATGGCAAGACATAAAATGACCGAATTTGATCTGCAGCAACAGAAGGTAACCCCTGAATTTATCCGAGTATGGGAGCATCTTGCGGCAGAAGCGGAAAAGCATTATGATACAGCGATGCTGACTATGCATGAATACCCTCTGCATTCCCGCGCACCTGTGAAAGCGGCCGGCCACTTTTACCGTGCGATCCTTAATAAAATCCGCTTAAATGACTACAATGTGTTCGGTGAGCGGAATTTTGTGTCAAGTGAAGAAAAACATGCGATCCTTTCGCAGATCTGATTTTGAACACAGCTCTGAGCTGCACCGTCTTCATCGGGACGGTGCTTTTTAGCAGAGTGTTAATCTTACTATTTTGATTATTCTAAAATAGTGATTGACAGAACCCAATACACAGTATAAGATTACGTTATTCAATTTAATAGCTTGCTTATCAAGAGTGACTGAGGGAACAGGCCCTGCGACGTCCGGCAACCTCCTTAATTGGAACGGTGCTAAATCCTGCAGAATGTTCTTCATTCTGAAAGATAAGTCGTCATACATACGATTCCTCTTTCTGAATGAAGGAGGAATTTTTTTATTCAATCTAGGGGGAAAAAGACATGAAGAAAATGGTATTGGCATTATTAGTGGCAGGAGCGGGAATCCTGTCTGCGTGCGGCGCAGAAGAAACAAATGGAGAGAAGAAAGAAATTAAAATCGGGGCATCAGCAGGTCCATACACAGATATGGTAGAGCTTGCGATTAAACCTGGTCTGGAAAAGAAGGGCTATGAAGTAGAGGTTGTCCAGTTCAACGATTATATTCAGCCCAATAATGCCCTCGGCAATGATGAACTTGATGCAAACCTGTTTCAGCATAAAATCTACATGGAAACATTCGCAGAGCAAAGCAAACTGGAACTTTCGGAAATTATCACAGTTCCCACGGCCCCAATGGGATTGTATTCTGATAAAGTAAAGGACATTGATGAAGTCAAAGAGGGTGCCTCAGTCGCCATTCCAAACGATCCGACGAATGCTGCCAGGGCGCTTCATATTCTGAAGGACGCAGGACTGATTCAGTTAAATGAAGAGGTCAGCCCGCTTCAAGTATCTGAAAAAGATGTGACGGAGAATCCTAAAAAACTGACGTTCCTTCCGATCGAAGCTGCACAGCTTCCAAGAGCTGTAGAAGATGCGGACCTTTCTGCCGTGCCGGGGAATTTTGCTCTTGCAGCTAAAATGGACCTTGCGGATGCGGTGACTCTCGAGAACATGAACGATGTACACCGCAATCGCGTTGTGATGAACACAAAAGACGCTGAGTCGGAAATCGCCAAGGATATTAAAGACGTTGTTGAATCCGAAGAGTTTGAGGAGGCAATAGACAAAGATTTTAAAGGATTTGGAAAGCCTGACTGGATGGAAGGCAAATAAATGGAGCAGAATGAAAACAGTCCGTATTGGGCTGTTTTTCTGATGGGAATTATAAAAAATGAGTTGTGAAAAACTTTGAAACGTGATCGGCGTCCAGCTCCACCACCTAGATCCTCTGTCAGAACAAATCCGGCAAAAAAGTCAAACCCGGACTTTTCTGCCGGATTCTTATCTGTCTATCGGTCTGTTCAAGGCGTTTCCGCTTTTGTTATTTCTTGAGTAAATTCGCTTCCTCTGAAATAATTGAAATACAGTTTATCCTAAACCTGAATGAAAACAAGAAAGGAGACAGGATGAAAAATTTAACCAGCGGATGGAATTTTGACAACAGCTACATGCGTCTTCCGTCACTCTTTTTTGCCAGTCAGAAACCGGCTCCGGCAAGTTCTCCTGAAATGGTGATGTTTAATGAAAAACTGGCTGCTTCTCTCGGGCTCAGTGCTGACACATTAAAAAGAGATGCGGCTGTTTTTGCCGGAAACCGGATTCCTGATGGTGCAGAGCCGCTTGCACAAGCTTACGCAGGTCATCAATTTGGACATTTTACAATGCTTGGGGACGGCCGGGCGATCCTGATTGGTGAACACCTGACGCCGGATGACAGAAGAATCGATATTCAGCTGAAAGGCGGAGGAAGGACAAAATTTTCCCGGGGAGGCGACGGTCGGGCTGCCCTTGGCCCGATGCTTCGGGAGTACATCATCAGTGAAGCCATGCACGGCCTTGGCATCCCGACGACACGGAGTCTTGCAGTGGTCAAAACGGGGGACGCTGTGATCAGGGAATCGTTTTTGCCTGGTGCGGTTCTGACCCGGATCGCTTCAAGCCACATTAGGGTAGGCACCTTCCAGTATGCGGCTAACTGGGGAAGCAGAGAGGATTTAAAGACGCTTGCTGACTATGCAATCAAGCGGCATGATCCGGAGATTGAAGAAAATGGACACGCCTATTTGTCCTTTTTAAAGAAAGTGATTGACCGTCAGGCTGAACTCATTGCCAAATGGCAGCTTGCAGGATTTATTCACGGTGTCATGAACACAGACAACATGACAATCAGCGGAGAAACCATCGATTACGGACCATGTGCCTTTATGGACGCATATGATCCGGGAACCGTATTTAGCTCCATTGATGTCAATGGCCGCTATGCATACGGAAATCAGCCTTACATCGGAGGATGGAACCTTGCAAGACTGGCAGAATCCCTTTTGCCGCTGCTTCATGAGGATGAGGAAAAGGCGATTGAGATTGCGCAGGATACCCTCTCAGCGTACAGTGATTTGTATCAGCAGTACTGGCTTAATGGAATGAGGGCTAAATTGGGCTTGTTCACTCAGGAAGAAGAGGACGAGTCTCTCGTTCAGGAATGGCTGAAGTTGATGCAGAAGCATCATGCGGATTACACAAATTCGTTCAGGTCACTCACGACTGGTTCATACGGGGACTCTGCCCTGTTTCAATCAGAGGAGTTCGGAAAGTGGAATCGTCTTTGGGAAGAGAGGCTAAGCAGGCAGACGCAATCAAAAGAGGAGTCGCTGCAGCTTATGAAAAACAGCAACCCCGCAGTCATTGCCCGCAATCACCGGGTAGAAGAGGCCCTTGCAGCCGCTGCCGAGGGAGATTACAGTGTGACTGAGAGGCTGCTGCGTGTATTGGAAAATCCGTATGCGTACTCCCCGGAACAGGAAGAATACTGCAAGCTTCCTCTGAATGACGATCAGCCTTACAAGACTTATTGTGGTACGTGAGATGATAAAAAAACTGTTTCCCGCATTCAGGGAACAGTTTTTTAGCTTCTGTGCCTTGAAGCAACAGCCTCCCCGACGTTCATACCGCTCAGGGTTACCATGGGCGAACCTCCTCCGGGATGGGTGCTGCCGCCAACGAAGGAAAGATTGCGGATGTCTTTTGAAAAATTGGAAGGCCGGAGAAAGGCGTCCATTTTTCTGTTGGCTGAGATGCCGTAAAGAGCTCCGCGGTATGCTCCGAACGTGTCTGCGATTTCAAGCGGAGTTATGACTTGTTCACATGCAAGCTGACCTCGGATCTCGAGTCCTTTTGCCTCCAGAATATCATAAATCCGTTCCTTGTATTCTTCTGCATCTGCAGCAAGCTCTCCCTCTTTTGTAAGAGCCGGAGCATTGACCAAAATGAACAGGTTATCTCCCGACGGGGATACGCTTTTGTCCGTATACGAGGAATTACTGATGTAGATGGTCGGCTCACCGCTGTACCGATGCTCAGAAAACAGATCATTAAATTCCTCTTTGTAATCCTTAGAGAAAAAGACATTATGGTGCAAAAGCTCCCTATGTCTTTTTTTCAGGCCGGCCAAAATGACAAATGCAGAGATGGACGGCTGGTAGCTGTCGCGCTTGGAAGCTTTAAATCCCGGACGGTGCTGCTCGTCAACAAGTTCAGGATACGCCTGAAGCAGGTCGGCATTCATGATGACTTCATCCGCTTGAAAAGATCGTCCGTCTTCAAGCAGAACTGATGACACCTTCTTATCTTTGACTTGGAGCCTGTTCACCTTCGACCCAAAGTGAAACCGCACCCCGAGTTTTTCTGCAGCCGCTTTAAATCCTTCTGCAATTTTCACATTCCCGCCTTCAACGTAATAAACGCCCTGCACAAGTTCAAGATAAGCAATCATTGAAAAAGTGGCAGGAGAGATATACGGGGAGGAGCCGATGTATGTGGCATACCGGTCAAACGCCTTGAGCAGCTCAGGGTTTTTAAAATATCTGCCGAAAAAGTGATGCATGGATTCAAGCGGCCGGACTTTCAGCAGCGCGCTTCCAAGAGAAGGTGAAAGGTAGTCTGCAAACGACTGAAACATCTTTGGGAAAAAGTGCGTTTCAGACAGTTTGTACAGCCTCGTAATTTCTCTTAAAAAGTCATCATAATGCTGTGCGGCGAACGGATCGATTTCCTTCAGCTGTTCTTTCATGGCAGCGGTATTGTTTGTAAAATCAAAGACCGTTCCGTCACTAAAAACGTTGCGCGTATGAACATCAAGCTTTTTCATGTTCAGAACGTCACTCATCCTTATGCCTGCTTTTGAAAAGACGCGGTCAAAAACCTGAGGCATGGTAATCGTATTTGGACCAAAGTCAAAATGATAGTCTAAAAGAGAAACAGGCATCAGCTTTCCGCCTGCATGCCTGTTCTTCTCCACGACATCTACGTGAAAGCCTTCGCTTGCAAGAGTAATGGCCGCAGACAGCCCTCCAAGACCGGCTCCGATGACGACTGCTTTTTTCATAGGGAAACGTCCTTTCTTCTATAACACATTCTCAAACCCGCTGACGTTCTTTTCAATGACCTGCTGTCTCAGGGAATCGAGTTCTTTTGTAAACAGTTCCTCAAAACAAAGGTTCTTTTCTTTACGGGAGGTCCCGGTAAGTTCCTTGTATGTAATAGGAGGACAAATTCGGACGAAAAGATCCTGCTTTTTCCGGTCTCCAAAAGAATAGTAAAAGATGACGGGAAGAACCGGTATGTGAGGGTGTTTCTCAAGCAGGGAAACCGCCCCTGGCAAAAAGCCTAGAGGGCGCTTCTCGAGATGCATTTCATCCCCCTGCGGGAAAAGACAGACTGATTTGCCCTCATCCAGTTTTCTGCCTGCATACTGAAGAGAAAGCACAATGTCTTTCGGTTTCCCCCGGTTAACAGAAAACGCGCCGAGCTTTCTGAAAAAGGGGAATTCCTTCAGTCCTTTTTCGTGCATCATGATGTAGATATCGTGCTTTATTTTTGCCTGATTGCAGTGGAAAAGAAGAAGACCGTCCCACCACGAACTGTGATTCATGCAGATGATCGCCTGATTGGGCAGCTCTGCAGGCCCATCGAGGTAAATCCCGTTAAAATGGCGTTTAAACAGCTGCCTGTTATAAAGGAAAAACAATTTTTCAAAGTAAGGCTTTTTGGCGGCTTCAATCATGTGGGAACCTCTTTAAAGAATAATAGTAAACCGCAAGCGCTGCAGCAGTCAGCACAATAGTGGCGGAAACAGCAAGCCACAGTTTGCTGATCAGAGCCAAAAGGATGAACATGGCCTGCATCAGAATAAAAACAAGGACCATCCGGCTGTGCCAGATGCCGCTCACGTTCATTTCGCTATGTACAAGAAAGTAGATGACAGCATGCAGAATGAAGGCGACAATAAACCACCCTGCAAAATTTGAAAAGGGAATGTTGTAGTAAAAACTTTCTGCCTGCCATACCCAGTATTCTTTAACCTCGTAGGCTACAGGATCAATGATCAGATCCATCAGAACCGCAAGCAAAGAGCCTGTGAGAACGTAGATCAGCACATTTTTCTTATAGGCGATCACTTTGGCAAGTGCATGTGACGAGGCGATCACCATCAGCCATGCAAATCCGATTGCGATCGGAACGCCGATCAGTTTAGGGCCGAAATCCTGAGTGTAGTAGTAGTCACCAAACAAAATACCGTACTCAACGCCGAGGTGCTCTGCAAAAATGGAGAAAAAAACGATGATCGCAGAAATGGAAAGTCCTTTTGAAGTTCCGTACGAACGGACAAAATAAATGCCTCCAATCAAGCCTGCAGCTATCAGGAACACCACATTTGCCCATTCCAGGGCGGGAGGAAGGATATCAAAGCTTAAAAGAACAACACCGCACGCATACCAGAAAAGGAAAAAATAATAGATGGACTGGTCAATTTTCATTTGTGCACCTCTCTCTACTCTGATTATAAGAAACCGCAGGGGAATGCACAAGGAAACGCGCTCTGGCCATGCGGACGAGGCGTCTGATGAAAGCTGAGCACAAAAAAAGAGCGGCATCACACCGCTCTAAACCACTCTGTTAAGCTGTTGTTTTTTTCTCAGGCTTGCTTCCTTCTGCAGAAGCAAACGATTCAGGATAGCCGTAGCTGCCGTGTTCACTCATATCAAGACCGATCATTTCTTCTTCTTCTGTCACGCGGATTGTGCCCATTGCCTTTTTCATCACAATGAGGATGACGTAAGACACGATGAACGCATACGCGGCACATGAGAGAATGCCGATGGCCTGAACGCCGAGCTGTGTGAGGCCTCCTCCGTAGAACAGTCCCGCAAGTCCGCCGTTTCGCTCAGCAAGCTCCGGAGTAGCGAAGAAACCGGTGGATAATGTACCCCAGACGCCTGCCGCACCGTGAACAGAGAGGGCAAAAATCGGATCATCAATTTTCGCTTTATCAAACAGCTTCATGCTGAAGTAGACAAGAACTCCGGCGACAAGTCCGATGACAACCGCTGCCCACGGGGCCACGAATGCACAGGAGGCAGTGATGGCTACAAGTCCGGCAAGAGCGCCGTTTAAAGTTGTAGGAATATCAGCTTTGCCTGTCATCACCCGGACGGCAATCATCGCTGCGATGGCACCTGCACCTGCTGCAAGCTGCGTGTTTAAAGCAACATATCCAAAAAATCCGTCTGATACGCCGAATGTGCTTCCTGCGTTAAATCCGAACCAGCCGACCCAAAGGATTAAAACGCCTAGAGCCGTGTATACCTGGTTATGGCCGAAAAGCTGATTCATCGTACCGTCTTTTGCATATTTTCCGAGTCTTGGCTTTAAGACAATCGTCGCAGCGAGTGCCGCCATTGCACCAGTCAAATGAACGACTGTGGATCCTGCGAAATCCTGCTTGCCTAAATCCTTAAGCCAGCCGGCTCCCCAAATCCAGTGGGCAACGACCGGATAGATCAATGCAGAGAATAAGACTGCGAAGATAACATATGCAGACAGTTTAGCACGTTCTGCAAATCCTCCGAAGGCAATTGTCAGTGCAATTGCTGCAAAGGCGAGCTGGAAAAAGAAATCAACGGAAGTGGTCAGCCCGTCAGTTGCTGGAGAAGCATCTCCGTAAAAGAAGTTTGAAAGACCGATAAACTTGTTGCCATCACCGTAAATGAACCCGTACCCTACTGCCCAGAACACAAGAGAGGCAATTCCAACTGTAAAAATCGTCTTCCCTGCAATATGACCGGCGTTTTTCATCCGGGTAGATCCCGCTTCAAGAAGAATAAATCCTCCTTGCATGAGCAAAACAAGTATACCCGCAATGACGACCCATAAATTATCCATTAGCACGATAGCATCCATTCCTCAACACACTCCTTTTAATAAAAGATAATAAAGACTGATTTTCATGTCAGGAAATATAACACCTGTTGTTATGTTTATTATCATATGGCAAGAGTATGCAGAAAGCAAGCATTTTTCTGAAAATTATAATAAAAAATAAGGACTAATTTCCTGTGTGATTTTTGACAGCGGTTACAACTTGCGTCACATAAGCTGACGCGAAAATTAAAACATCCGGCGGAATCGCCGGATGTCAGATTGCTGCTTTTGAATGTAAAACAAATCCTTTATTGATCCAGACTCTGGACTTCCATCTTATAAGCATGAGGATGCCTCTCAGCCACTCATCCGCTATAAACGCAATCCAGATGCCTGCAAGACCAAGTTCAAACTGAATCCCAAGCACATAGGCAAGCGGAACGCTGATTCCCCACATGGACAAAATACCCATATATACCGGGAACTTTACATCTCCTGCCGCTCTAAGCGCACTGATGATAATCAGATTAAATGCTCTGCCGGGTTCAAGAATGATGGTCAGGAGAAGAAGGACAGCTCCTGTCTGCAGAATCTCGGTGTTATCTGTGAAGATGCCGAACAGACTGTCGGTAAAAATGCTGAATATCACAGCGATGACGGCAGAAGTACCGATACCCCAATAGAGGGACTTCATGCATCTGGCGTAAGCCTGGTTGTATTCTTTAGCTCCTGTCATCTGTCCGATCATAATCTGATTTCCCTGGCTGATCGCGAGACTGAAAAGGAAGATGAACATCATCAGGTTCTGTGCATAAACCTTTGTTGTCAGCGCTTCAGCTCCAAGCATGGTAATAAAAATGGTAATGACGATTTGAGATCCGTTGTAGGCAAGATGCTCACCTGCGGACGGCACCCCGATCTTCAGCAGATTTTTCAGGTGAGAAACAGGCAGTTTAAAAACATCGAGCGCTTTCGTCTGGAATGAAATCCGCTTTACAAGGAGATAAGAAATCGCAATCAGTCCCGCAAGCCTTGAGACAACAGTCGAAAGGGCAACCCCCTCCACTCCAAGAACCGGTATGCCGAATGGTCCGAAAATAAACAGATAATTTCCAATGACATTAAGAATATTCATGCCGATTGTGATATACATCGTATCCTTTGTAAATCCGTAGCTCTTAAGGACAGCTCCAATGGTCATGATAAGCGCCTGAAGGAAACAGAGCCCTCCGACCATCTTTAAGTAATAGTCTGCTTCTGCCATCAGGGCAGGGGGGATATTCATCATCATGAGCATGTTTTCGCTGAAAGCAATGACCGCTGCACCGATAATCAGGCCAAGAACCAGATTGGCTGCAATGGATACCTGCGAAATTTCAAGGGCGCTTCTGCTGTTGCCGGCACCGACGTTCTGCGTAATCAGAACAATCGTTCCTGTTGCGATAAAGCCGAACATGACGATTAAAATGTTCAGAATCTGATTCGCCACTCCTACAGCTGCAACAGAGTTATCCGAATACTGGCTGAGCATCAGGGTGTCGGCATTTCCCATCAGCATGTGAAGAAACAGCTCAATAAAAATAGGCCAGGTAAGAGCAAATAATGTCAATTTTCGATCTTTCTTTACTTGAGGCAAAAAACATCCTCCTTCCCAAAAACTTACGTAAAATCATTACTAGTTTACAGATGATCTTCTATAATAAAAAGAGATGATTTCGATCATTTTTGGAAAAATACGACCTGAAGAGAGAGAGCGCCATGTCCTACATCGGTTTTGACATTCCTCCATTTCCAACTTTTATAAAAGGCGGAGATGCTATTTTTAAAAAGGGATCCAAGCACTTTAAGCGCATTTTTACCGTCTTTGATCTGATCTACGTCCAGTCGGGAGAGCTTTACATAACGGAAAACAGCGAGCCATTTACAATAAAAGACGGCCAGTTCATCATCTTAACTCCAGGCTTTGAACACTACGGACATAAAAGCTGCAGAGAAGATACAAGAGTTTTTTGGTGTCATTTCAAAATGGAGGGTGAATTTTCACTGTACAGGGAGGGGTATGAAAACTGGGCAGAGATTCAGACGCGAGACGGGGACTTTGTCGTTCCGCCCCAATTTCATTTTAAACTTCCGGCTTTCGGAGAGTGCCTCCACCGTGATTTTGTTGAAAAGATTTTTGAGAATCTTACACGTCTGGATCATCAGACCCCTGATTTTCCGCTGAGGCAGCAGATTTATTTTCAGGAAATCATTCTTCATCTCCAAAAAGAATCACTGAAAATTTCAAGTGCAGCTGAAAAAGTAGTAGAAGACACGCTGCGTTATATTAGGAAACATTACAAAGAAGAGAAGAAGATGGAGGACGTTGCAAAGGAACTTCACTTTCATCCCGACTACATCACAAGATGCATGCAGAAAACAATGGGGGTCACACCCGTACAGTACTTAACTCAGTACCGGATGGAACAGGCGAAGCGTCTTCTGTCTACTACTGACGATAAAATTTCATTCATTGCAAAAGAGTCCGGCATACAGGATCCCGCCTACTTCACAAAAATATTTAAGCGGCTGGAAGGAGTTTCACCACTTGAATATCGAAAGATAGTATCAAGGAAAAAATAAAACATGTATGAATAAGACCGATAATAGGTCAGGATGGTACTGAAGTTATGGTCTTGGGGGTAAGTGCCTTCAGGGCGGAAAATCATGTGTTTGATGGTTGCGATCCTGGAGATAAGTGCCGTCAAAACAGAAAACCGGTAGCTTGATGGTTCCGAACTCGGAGATAAGTGCCGTCAAACGAGAAAATTGCTGGCTTGATGGTTCTCAACTTGGAGATAAGTGCCATCAAAACAGAAAAGCGGTAGCTTGATGGTTCCGAACTCGGAGATAAAGGCCATCAAACGGGAAAATCGCTGGCTTGATGGTCCTGAACTTGGAGATAAGTGCCATCAAACGGGAAAAACGCTGGCTTGATGGTCCTGATCTCGGAGATAAGTGCCACCAAGCCGGAAAATCCGGGTCTTGATGGTTCCAATCCCGTAGATAAGTGCCACCAAGCCGGAAAATCCGGGTCTCGATGGTTCCAATCTCGTAGATAAGTGCCATCAAGACAGAAAATCCGGGTCTTGATGGTTCCAATCCCGGAGATAAGTGCCATCAAGACAGAAAATCTGCAGCTTGATGGTTCCGAACTCGGATATAAGTGCCGTCAAAACAGAAAATCGCTGGCTTGATGGTTCCAAACTCGGAGATAAGTGCCACCAAGCCGGAAAATCCGGGTCTTGATGGTTCCAATCCCGTAGATAAGTGCCACCAAGCCGGAAAATCCGGGTCTTGATGGTTCCAATCCCGTAGATAAGTGCCATCAAGACAGAAAATCTGCAGCTTGATGGTTCCAATTCAAGTAATAAGTAACATTAAACCAGAAACCAATGGAGGAATAAAAATGCCGACAATTAACGTGCCGGGCCACGGCTCATTTGAAACAGAAATGGGAAAAAAACTTGTTTTAGCACTTGAAGATAATGGAGTCAACATTCTCCACCGCTGCGGCGGGAAAGCGAAATGCACAAGCTGCCGCGTGGAAATTCTTGAAGGTGATTTTGAAGATTTAACTAACACAGAACGAAACGCGTTCGCTGAAAAGGGAGTAGAGGATCATCTGCGCCTATCCTGCCAGATCCGCGTAAACGGCGATGTCACCTGCAGGCCGATTATGACGGTTGAAAGCAGGGGCATTGATGCGGGGCCAAGGCCTGAGGAATGAAACCGGATAGTAACACGTCAGAAAATTTTTTCTGGCGTGTTTTTTTGTGGTTTTTATGGGGACAGAGTGGATGGGTTTTGGAAATTTCTGGTACGAAACCTGCAGGTTGGAGGACATTTGATTGGCGGGTCAAAAAGGAGGAAAGATATGACCTTTCAACAGCACTAGTCCGTCGTGAACGGTCAATAATCAGAAGGATAAGCCCCTCCATCAAAACAGTTCCATCGTGAAAGAACCAAAAAAAAGCACCCCATACACCGGGGCACCTTCATTCCTTATTCCTCAACCAAATAAAACGCCATCTCATAAGGAGGCACTGTCACCGTCAGTTTCTCTGCATGTGCTGCAAATTCTTTTCCGGTGAGCAAGTCAGTCAGATTCGTGTCTTCGAGGCTGAACGGAAGAACGGCTGAGAGTTCTTTGTCCGAATTGTTCAGAACGGCTATCATTTTCTGGCTGCTGTTCTGTTTTGTGAAAATGACATGATTGGTCTCATCGTTTGCTTCAACAAATGTGATGTCGCCGCCGTTTCCGAATACAGGGTACTTTTTGCGCAGGCTGATCAGTTTTTTGACATAAGTGAACAGTTCGCGGTCCTGCTTGTCCTCTTCCCAGATCATGCACTTGCGGCAGCCCGGGTCCTGTTCTCCGTCCATGCCGATTTCATCTCCGTAGTAGATGCACGGTGTTCCGATGAAGCTTAATTGATAGGCAAAAAGCAGTTTCAGTTTTTCTTCGGACCCGCCTGCTGTTGTTAAGATTCTTGGGGTATCATGGCTGCCAAGAAGGTTGAAGGCGACCTCGTTCACGTTTTTAGGATAAGAGTGGAGGACGCTTTCCATGATGTGAACAAATTCTTCCGCTTTTACTTTATTATTTGCGATAAAGTTCATCGTTCCGGTTGTGAACGGGTAATTCATGACGGCATCAAACTGATCACCCTGAAGCCAAGGCATAGAGTCGTGCCAGATTTCACCCAGTATGTAGACATCTTCTTTTTCAGCTCTCACAGCCTGCCTGAACTCTCTCCAGAATGCATGATCCACTTCGTTCGCAACATCGAGGCGCCATCCGTCAATATCAAACTCCCTTACCCAGTAACGGCCCACTTCCAGCAGATAGCTCCGCACTTCTGGATGCTCTGTGTTCAGCTTCGGCATGCTTTCAACAAATGCGAACGCATCATAATTCAAAGAATCATCCTCGTTTTTTAGAGGGAACTTGCGGATGTGAAACCAGTCTTTATAGGCTGATTTCTCGCCGTTTTCAAGAACGTCCTGAAACTGCGGGAAATAGTAGCCGCTGTGATTGAAAACAGCATCAAGCATCACTTTAATGCCGTTATCATGACACGTTCTGACAAGGCGCTTAAAGGTTTCTTTATCACCGAATTGCGGATCAAGCTCCATGTAGTCGATCGTGTCGTATTTGTGGTTTGAATACGCTTTAAAAACAGGAGTGAAATAAATGCCGCTGATGCCAAGGTCCTTCAGGTAGCCGATGTTTTGGATGACTCCTTCAAAATCACCGCCGAAGAAATTGCTGCTTGTCGGTTCTGTTCTTCCCCATTCCAGGGTGCCATCTGGATTAATAGAAGAATCTCCATTGGCAAAACGTTCCGGGAATATCTGATACCAGACTGTTTCCTTCACCCACTCAGGTGCATGGAATACATCCGCTTTATTTAAGAAAGGGAAGGCGAAGTACGGAGCTGTATCGTCCGAGACCACATCTTTAGTAAATCCCTTTTCTGTATAGACCCATTTTTCATCTCCTGAAATCAGCTCAAATCCGTAGCGCATTCTTCTGTATTCCGGTTCGACAGCTGTAAACCAGTAGTCAAACAGCTCATCCGATCCGCTTTTTTTCATTTCTTTCTGCTTAAACGTCCAGCCGTCTTTGCTCCATTCATATGGATCGCCATGCACAAGGCTGACGGTTTCAACATCATTCTTCTTCGTGCGCAGTCTGATGTGCAGTGTTTTTTCATCGTATGCGTAAGCATATTGATTTTTAGGGCGGTGATATACAGCTTCTTTTAACAATACATTCACTCTCTTTCTGCGGGCCGTTTTGCAGCGGGGCACAGGAATGGAGGATGTGTGACTATCATCCCATCCTTTTGTGCACCGACTATAGCCAAAAAATAGATTTCTTTTCTATTATAAGGCAATGGGAAAACGTTTGCATTTATTTTAAAAATGTATTGACTTTTAATTCTGGCAAACTTAAAATAAAAATTAGTTAGTAGGGAAAACGTTTGCACAAACCTTGGCAGAAACGGCTGTCTGATAGAGATGAAAGCCTTTTTTTAAGAGGGTAATAGGAAGCGTTTTCACTAACGAACTATGAGACTTTGGTTTCAGTTGTGCTGAAAGTCCCCTGGGCACTAAGTACAATGAAATAGATTACAACAAAATAAAAGGTGGGGAAATTATGAGAAAGTTTTTATCACTTACTCTCATTGCTTTGCTTGTATTCGTCATGGCAGCATGCAGCAAGCCTGGCAGCTCAGAGCCGGCAAAGACAGAAGGCGGCGACAAAGAGGGAGAAAAAAAGACAGAAGAAGCAGTAGATTTGACTCCTGAAGAAGGCGCAAAGCTTGTACTTTGGGATAATGCAGACTCAGAAGCCAAGTGGGCGACTATGGTTGCAGAAGAATTTACGAAAAAATACGATATCCCGGTTGAAGTGCAGGAAGTTAACCACGTTGACGCTGCAGGCAAACTTGAAGTAGACGGTCCTGCTGGACTTGGCGGAGATGTATTCCACGCACCTCACGATCATGTAGGAAACATGGTTAAAGCTGGTCTTATTTATGAAAACGTTTTAGCTGATGAGTATAAAGAAAGCTTCCTTCCAGCTGCGATCAGCGGAACATCTTACACAGATGAAAACGGCGATTCTAAGCTTTACGGATTCCCGATGGCTATTGAAACATATGCACTATATTACAATAAAGATTTAGTAGACAAGCCTGCAGAAACATTTGACGAAATTTTTGAACAGTCTAAAGGCTTTGCCGGAGACGGCAAATACGGCTTCATGATGGAGCCTGCAAACTTCTACTTTGCACATGCATTCTTCGCTGGCTACGGCGGCTACATTTTCGGCAGCGACAACACAGATGCAGCTGATCTTGGAGTGAACAGCGAAGGCGCAGTTAAATCCGGTGAATTCATGCAGCGCATGAACAAAGAACTTCTTCCGCTTAAAAAAGAAGACATCACTGGCGACTTGATCAGTTCTTTCTTTAACGAAAACAACTTAATGTACCGCATCTCTGGTCCATGGGATATTAAAAACCATGAAGAAGCAGGCATCAACTTCGGTATTGCTCCGCTTCCGAAATTAGATAACGGCGAAACACCAAAAAGTTTCTCTGGAATCAAAGCTTACTATGTTAACTCTTATTCTAAATATCCAAAAGCAGCTACACTTCTTGCACAATTTGCAACAAGCAAAGAAATGCTTGAAAAACGCTTTGAAATGACAGGACAGCTTCCTCCTCAAACAGAATTGATTGAAAGCGATGCTATCCAAAACGACGAAGTTGCTTCAGCATTCCTTGAGCAGGCTGAATCAGCACTTCCAATGCCGAACATTCCTGAAATGCAATCAGTTTGGGGTCCAATGGAAACGGCTTATACAACAATGTGGAACGATGGAACTGAACCTAAAAAGGCACTTGACGCTGCACGTCAGCAAATTGAGGATGCTATCTCTTCACAAACGAAGTAATAGTCAGTCTGAGCCGATACCTATGGTATTGGCTCAACTTTTATCCTTTATTGGCAGGCAGCAGCCTCTACCTCTATGCCCTGAACATGCATGAGAAAGAGGTGGGGGTCAACTGCCCGTAAATGGGGACAGCAAAGGGACAATGGGGATTTTTTGAAGAAGTTTTCTCAATATACATGATTTTCATACAACGTGAGGAGGCCTGGCATAATGCGCGGACCAGCAAGAATAGGTGCATTACTATCGCTTTTATTAATGGGGCTTGGACAGATTTACCACCGTCAATATTTAAAGGGTATCCTTTTTATCCTTTTGGAAGTTTATCTTCTCGTTTTTTGGTCACTGCCTTTCAGATATGCAATGTGGGGTCTGACAACTCTTGGAGACACACCTCAGTCAAGAAATGGATTCGAAGTTGTTCAGGGCGATCACTCAATCTTCCTGATGATCGAAGGAATTATCTTCTTAATTTCATTCATTTTGTTCCTGTGGGTTTACTACTTGAACGTGCGCGATGCCTATAAAGTCGGCAAAGCACGCGAACGCGGCATTAAGCCTAACACAACTAAGCAAACGCTTGCCAACGTATGGGAGAACGGATTCCCTTACATTCTGTTAACACCTTCTATTCTATTTACAATGTTCCTTACCATTCTTCCGCTCCTGTTCGGAGTTATGATTGCTTTTACAAACTACTCCGGTCCAAACCACTTGCCGCCGAAGGCGCTTGTTGACTGGGTAGGCTTTGATACATTCCTTAACCTTTTCCAGCTGAAGACATGGAGCACAACGTTCTACGGAGTATTCGGATGGACGGTTCTATGGGCGATTCTTTCTACAGCAACAACCTTCTTCCTTGGTCTTGTGTTTGCTGTTCTGATCAACCACAAAGGAATTAAACTTAAGCGCTTATGGCGCTCGATCTACATTCTGCCTTGGGCTATTCCGCAGTTTGTCAGCATTTTGATTATGAGAAACATCTTCAACGGAGAATTCGGTCCGCTGAATCAATACTTAAGAGCACTTGGTCTTGAAGCGATTCCATGGCTTTCTGATCCGATGTGGGCAAAAGTGACGCTTGTCACAGTTAACATGTGGTTTGGATTCCCGTTCTGGATGGTTCTGATGAGCGGTGTCATGACTACAATTGATAAAGAAATGTTTGAAGCGGCAGATGTTGACGGAGCAACTCCATGGAGCAAGTTCTGGAAAATCACTATGCCGATCGTCATGTTCTCAACGGCTCCGCTGCTTATCATGAGCTTTGCAGGAAACTTCAATAACTTCAACATTATCTATCTATTAACGCAGGGTAATCCTGTAAATGTTGAATACAGCTATGCCGGCTCTACAGATATCCTGATCAGCTGGATTTACAAAATGACGCTTGAGCAGAGCCAGTTTGCTACAGCTTCGGTTGTATCCATCCTCATCTTTATCGTAGTAGCAACTCTTTCTATCTGGAACTTCAGAAAAACAAAAGCCTTCAAGGAAGAGGATATGTTGTCATGATGAATAAAAAACTAACTGATAAACTCGTCGTAGGCGTTATATATGCCATTTTAATCCTAACAGCTATTGCAGTGCTGTATCCTGTGTATTTCATTATTATCGGGTCACTGAATCCAGGGGATTCTCTTTTCAAAACAAAGCTGATTCCAGAGGCGCTTACACTGGATCATTACCGCTATCTGTTTGAAGAAACAAAGTATCTGACATGGTATAAGAACACATTTAAAATTGCCTTTTTCAACATGCTCATCTCAACATTCCTTGTTGTAACGGCAGCATATGCATTTTCGCGCTTCCGTTTCCCGGGACGCAAGCAGGGTCTTATGGCCATGCTCGTTCTTCAGATGTTCCCAAGCTTCATGGGGATGATCGCCATATACATTCTTCTGCTTCAAATTGGCCTTTTGGACAATCACTGGGGTCTGATTCTTGTTTACGCCGGCGGATCCATTCCGTTTGGTGCATGGCTGGTTAAAGGTTACTTTGACGGTCTGCCAAGAAGTCTTGAAGAGGCAGCGAAGATTGACGGAGCGAGCCATACAACGATTTTCTTTAAAATCATGATGCCGCTTTCTAAACCGATCCTTGTTTTTATCGCTGTTAATAACTTTATCGGTCCATGGATGGACTTCATCTTTGCCCGTTTGATCCTTCGTTCGAATGAAAATAAAACACTTGCCGTTGGATTGTTCGAATTTGTTACAGGCAGAACAAGCACTCAGTTTACGACCTTTGCAGCAGGAGCTGTACTGGTAGCCGTTCCAATTACGATTTTGTTCTTGATCTTCCAGAAGTATATCGTTGAAGGACTGACTGCAGGAGCAAATAAAGGATAAGCAGGAGAACGATTTCATATTGAAATCACCTTAACAGTTTAATAGTCTTATGTGTAAAGCTGTCCGGTTCCGGGCAGCTATTACGCAGTAAGGGGGGCATAGGGATGTTTAAACGGTTTATAAAAGGACTAGTCATCCCTTTTCTTCTTCTATCAGCATTCCCGGCGTCTCATGCCGGTGCTGAAAAGAAGGAGGAAAATCGTTCTTGGCAGGATGAAAGTATGTATTTTATCATGGTGGACCGCTTCCATAATGGCGACACGTCCAATGATTTTGAAGCAGATCCGAAAAATCCGAAAGCCTATCACGGAGGGGACCTGAAAGGAATCATTGACAAGCTTGATTACATTCAGGAAATGGGCTTTACGTCTATCTGGCTGACTCCTGTGTTCGATAATGAAGAAGGCGGCTATCATGGCTACTGGATCCGCGATTTCAAGAACGTTGATGAAAACTTTGGAACACTTGAAGAGTTTAAGACGCTCGTAAAAGAAGCGCACAAACGCGACATGAAAGTGATGCTTGATTTTGTAGTCAATCATACCGGCTATAAGCATCCGTGGGTAAATGATTCGGACAAAAAAGACTGGTTTCATGAAAAAAAGGACATTGCCAACTGGCAAAACCAAGAGGAAGTAGAAAATGGCTGGCTTTTCGGTCTGCCTGATCTGAATACGGAAAATCCGGAAACGAAAGCGTTTTTGATAGACGCTGCAAAATGGTGGATTACGGAGACAGACATTGACGGCTATCGCCTTGATACAGTCCGTCACGTCCCAAAAGCATTCTGGGAAGAGTTTTCCAGGGAAGTAAAATCAGTCAAAAGCGACTTCTTTTTAATGGGAGAGGTCTGGGATAAGGACCCGAAGTATGTTGCGGGGTATACGGAAGCAGGACTTGATTCTGTTGTAGACTACCCGTTTTATGAGGATGCTTCCAAAGTGTTTTCCAATACAGGAGGCACTGCAGGAATGCTTGCAAATGTTTTTAAAAGAAATCAGGTTCTGTACAAGGATCCATTTGTTTTAGGCAATTTTATTGATAATCATGATAACGAACGATTTACGAGAAAAGCTCTTGTCAATAAACAGAATCCGGTTACCCGTATTAAAATGGCGCTGACATACATGTACGCTGCACCGGGCATGCCGATTGTGTATTACGGAACTGAAATTGCGATGGACGGAGGCAATGATCCGGATAATCGCAGAATGATGAATTTCCGTGCAAATGATGAACTCATAAAATATGTTTCAAAGCTTGGAAAGGTCCGAAATGAATTTCCTTCTCTCAGAAGAGGAGAGATGGAAGTGCTGTTTGATGAAAAGGGCATGACCATTTTCAAGCGGACATACAAAGGTGAAACAACGGTGGTTGCCGTAAACAATACCGAAGAATCAAGAACGGCTGTTGTTCCGGCTGATGCTCTCTCTGAAGGTAAAGAACTGAACGGGCTTTTAACCGGGGACAGTACCGAAGAGAAAAACGGGGAGTACGAATTTATTCTCGACAGAGAGACTGCTGAAATCTATGAGACTGTTGAAAAAACAGGACCGAATATTCCGCTGATCAGTGTATTTATAGCCGTTCCCGCATTATTTGCAGGATTTTTGTACCGGAACAGAAGGAAGAAAGCATAGGGGAAATCTTTCCCCTTTTTACAGAAAAGATTTGAATGCGGTTACAGTATTGTAGCTTTAAAGCATTCGTGATAGATTAAATGATACTTATCCGGAGAAGAAAATCTCCGATCATGCCAGTAAGAGAGGGATGGGATTGTGGCAACAATAAAAGATGTCGCAAAGTTAGCAAATGTAGCTCCATCAACAGTTTCGAGAGTGATTGCTAATAACCCGCGTATAAGTGAAAAAACAAAAGAGAGAGTTAGAGAAGCGATGAGTGAGCTTGGGTATCATCCCAATTTCATTGCCAGAAGTCTTGCCAATCAGTCAACCCAGGCAATCGGCATCGTGATTCCGGGTTCTGCTGACAAAGCGTTCTTAAATCCATTCTTTCCTGAAGTTATCCGCGGCATAAGCAAAGGAGCCCATCAAAAACATTATGCTCTGCATATGTCGACGGGTGAAACGGACGCTGAAATTATGGAGGGCGTCGTGCAAATGGTTGAAGGGAAACGGGTAGACGGCATCATTCTCCTGTATTCTCAAGTAGACGATAAGCTGACTAAATATCTTCTCAGAAAAAAATTCCCGTTTGTCATTGTCGGCAAGCCATTTAAAGATGTCGAGCACATTACGCATGTAGACAATGATAACTACCGTGCAGCGAAGGAAGTTACGGATCATCTGATTCAGCTTGGCCATGAGCGGGTTGCGTTCATCGGGGGAAATCTCAAGCTTGTCGTAACGGTCGAGCGCCTTTTGGGATATGAAAAAGCGATACGCAACGCAGGCCTTGTTTACCGTGATGATTACATCATCCACGCACAGTTTTTAAAAGAGGGCGGGCAGGCAGCCGTTCAGGAACTGTTTAACCTGGATGAGCCTCCAACAGCTCTTGTCGTAGCAGACGATCTGATGGCTCTTGGGGTGCTGAACACCCTTGATGATATGGGCATTAATGTTCCGAATGATGTATCTGTTGTATCATTCAATAATGTTATGCTTTCTGAAGTGTCAAGACCGCCGCTTACAACCGTTGATATCAATATTTTTCAATTAGGCTATGAAGCTTCCAAGCATGTCATTCAGCTGGTGGAAGATCCGATGGACCCGATCAAGCGCATTATCATCCCGCATAAGCTGATGAAGCGTCAATCATGCAGAGAATACGTTCCTGCAAAAAAAACAACGATAATCTAAACAAAAACGGCCTTCAGGGCCGTTTTTGTTTCATCTGCTGTATTCAGCCGCCCGGCACAAGCACAAGCGTCTTTTTCCCCTCGGCCTTTTTAATATCTGTCACATGATAGGTTCCATTTACCCAATCATCAAGCTGATCTTTGTACCATTCACTCTTAACATGCCCTGACTGGCCAGGCCCTACAATATGGTGGCCTTTGCCGAGATCAGCTGCATCGATGACAAACCGCCATGAAGCTCCGTGATTCACTGTGCCTTCCGCGTTATAGTTTGCAGCCTGCACTGTAATTTGGCTGCCTCCGACAGGCACAGGATTTTCCCTGTTAAAAAGCCACTTTAGAACAGGTGAAGCGGAAGAAAGCGGATGGGCGAAATAAAGCTGATGATACTCACCCCATTTCCAGCTGTCAGGATCATTGCCGTATTTTTCTTGAATCAGACTGACGGTATCCTGAAAAGAAGCGAGAAGAACCTGCTGGAATCCGCCCTGATCTGTAAACCACTTAGATTCATCCCCGTTCAAAGCCCGCCTTAAGAGTTCATCCGTTATCCCCTGTTTCCCTTCAAATAAATCATCCATTTTCTTCGGAATGGAATCTTCAAACAGCACGGCTGGAATCTGCTTCATCCATAAATGAAACAAAAGGGGTGCCGCAAGCTCTTTATCGTCAGTCATATTCCAGCTGCCAAGCAGGTCCGCTGCTGCTTGTTCGGTTTCATTTAAACCAGCCGTTTCAAGCTGTTCAAGAAGGGGCTTTAAAAATTCTTCAGCATACAGATTTTTCTTGTCCATTTGAAGGTCTTTCATATCCTGAAGGGAAAACTTCTCTTTGGACTCCAATACTTCCTTTATTCTCATATACCTGTACGGCTGTGCCCAATGATGGCTGATGTGATATGGGTAGTCATCGCCGATCACTTTATTGTTTGCGGTGGCAGCAAATCCTTCCTTGGGGTTAACAGTCCTCGGGAGCTCATCATATGGAATAAATCCTTCCCATTCGTATTCATCTGTCCATCCCGGAACAGGCAGCATGCCGTCGCCTTTTTTGCGGATCGGAATTTTCCCGTTTGCTTTGTAGGCAATCGTTCCGTCTTTGCCGGCAAACACAAAGTTTTGGGTCGGAACGTGAAAGTCGGCAAGTGCCCGCTCAAATTCATCCCAGTTTTTCGCTTTATTCATCGAAAGAACTGCCTGAAATTCGGTTGACGGCATAAGGGCCGTCCATTTCATTGCAAGCGCTGTGTCTTTCTTTGAATCATGGGCAAAATCCGAAATGATCGGACCGTGTCTCGTTTCTACTACTTCATAATCAATCGTTTTTCCGTCTTTTACAGCAATCGGTTCTTTTATGACAGCGGCATCCTCATAGCTTCCGTTGTATAAAAATTGGTTCGGGTTTTCAGGATTGCGTTTTTCGATATATAAATCCTGCACATCAGGGCCGGTATTTGTCACACCCCATGCGATGTCTTCATTATGACCTAGAATAATCCCCGGAACTCCCGCAAAAATAACGCCGCTTACATTCATGTTCTCATTTTGCAGATGCATCTGATACCAGATGGACGGAGTGCCGAGCGAAAGGTGGGGATCGTCTGCAAGCATCGGTTTGCCGCTTTCACTCTTTTCTCCGCTTATTACCCAGTTGTTGCTTCCGTTAAATTCCGGCGGTATAACGGCAGAAGCAAATCCAGTTTCAATATCTAAATCCGAATCTTTGTAGGAAGAGATGATTTCAGGTGCATTCTTTGGATACGTTGGGAAAAGGTCCAGTGCTTTTTCTTCCGGCAGGTTTTCCATGGCCCAGTAGCGGAAGGCCTGTCCAGACCAGTGGCCGCCGAGATCAAAGGCCATATATTTCCCTATCGTCAGGGAATCAGCGGGCGTCCATTCAGCTGGTTCGTAGCCCAGTATCCTGAATTCAAACGGCAGTTTTCCCTCAGCCTCCGCCTCTTTGATGAAGGCATTCACACCGTCTGCAAACCATTGCATCGCCTTTTTTGATGTCTCATCGTAAATTGGATAGGACGCCTCAGCTGCTCTTCTAAGTCCGAGTGTCCTGAAAAACTTGTCTCTTTCGATGGCTGCTTCCCCAACGACTTCGCTGAGTGTTCCGGATGCCTGCCTTCTGCTTAAATCCATTTGAAAAAGTCTGTCCTGTGCCTGAACATAGCCCTGAGCTGTGTAGAGATCTTGATCAGATCCGGCGAGGATATGGGGAACACCATGCGTATCCCTTGTGACGTACACCTCTGCCGAAAGACCTGAAACGGATAATTCTCCAGATAAAACAGGAAGGCTTCTGCTTATGTAAAGGTTTACAAAAACCAGGACTCCAGTAATCAAAAACAGCAGTCCTATCGTTCCGATCCAAATTCCCTTCTTTTTACCTGCCATCCCTCTGCGCGGTACCTGTGCTTCCATTTTCTCACTCCCAATATGATTTAAGAACTATATACCACCTGGTTCACCAAAAACCCTTTGGATAAAATAGGAATTCTCTAAACGGCTTTTCCTTCATATAGTGAACTATCAAATGGAAAAAGGTGACTGATGCATGAAAAAACTTCTGCTGTTTGCCGACCCCGGCATTGATGACTCGCTTGCGATTATTTATGCTTTGCTGCACCCTGACATAAAACTGCTTGGAATTGTCACAAGTTTCGGCAATGTCTCAAAGCAGCAGGCAACAGAGAATACTGCCTATCTGCTGAAACTTGCAGGGAGAGAAGATATCCCGGTCATTGAAGGGGCTACCTTCCCGTTAAGCGGTGAATTGTCTGTCTACTATCCGGAAATACACGGCGCGGAAGGACTCGGGCCAATCAGGCCTCCAAAAGGAATCAGGGTGAATCTAAAAAGGTTTTCCCATGTATTTGAACTGATTGAAAAACACCCTGATCTGACGATTGCCGATATCGGCAGGCCCACATCGCTTGCCCATGCCTTCAATTTAAACCTTGAAAGGCTGCAGCAGGTGAACGATATATTCAGCATGGGCGGCGCCTTTTTTGTGCCCGGAAACGTCACGGCGCTTGCTGAAGCAAATTACCACGGGGATCCTGTCGCCGCAAATGTTGTCCTTAACTATGCAAAAAGTGTCCATATCGCGCCCCTCAATGTGACGGACCGGGCCATCGTAACGAGAGAGACTGCCGCGTACATCGATTCCATTTCAAAAAATCCGTTTAAAGCATTGATTCCGTCTGTAACGAATTATTATTCAGACGCTTATGCGAAGCTTAGGCCGCACCAGAATGGTCCATCGATCCACGACGCCTTTGCCATCTACTTTATGATGAATCAGGAAAAAATTTATTCTGTCAAAAAAACCGTTTCTGTTTGTGTTTTGGGAGATGCAAGAGGAATGAGCTTTGCCGATTTCCGTAATCACCTCACCCCGCCTGGCGCGAAACATACCATTGCACTGAATTTTAACTATCAGGATTTTCTGACTGATTTCATCAAAGTCATGGCATCCGAAATCAACTGAATATCTTCTGCCAGAACCCGCTTTCATGCGGGTTTTTTTTGCATGGAAAAATGGATTGCAAAAGCACCGGAACAGAGTATAGTTACCTTATAAAGCGTTTTACAAACTAACGGGCGAGGGGTAAAAATGAATCTATCATACATAGAGGAAATGCTTGAAAAGCAAGAATACAAGGCGGCAGTTTCTCACTTTTCAGAGGCGTATCAGGAAATGGCAGCGAAAAATAGTCTGACAGCTTTCAAATCTTTTATCCGCTGCGGCAGCAATGAAAAGGAAATGAAGGAATTGCTGATTGCAGCAGAGGAAAGCCTGATGGATCAGCTGAGCTCCATTATGATTCGGGATATGTACCGGACGGCTCCTTCTCCGCAGACGGCCATCTGGTACAGCGAACAGCTTGCGGATGAACACAAGCTGATTGAGGCAGAAGAGCTGCTTGTTCAGGTTGAGAAACAGGAGCTGACAGAGGAACTGAGAGAAAAGCTCTCTTTTTCCATGGCGACAGTTCTCATGCAGATGAGAAGGCTTGGGGCAGCCTATGAGTATATGAAAAAATGTGAAGCGCTGGCGAAGGACGGCATGAATACAAGGTGGGGCTATTACTACCTACAAAGCGGTGACTGGGACAAGGCTGTTTCCCTTCTTGAAGCGGGGAAGAAGGATAAGAAAGACGGTGTGATTGCCCGTTTGCTTCTCGTTCAGCATGATGCTCTTCAAGGGGAGGCTGTACGTGCACAGCGTGAGCTTGACGAAGCGATTGCCCTGTACCCCGATTACCCAAAACTTCTTATTGAAAAAATCAGGCTTTGTTCAAAGCAAAAGAAGTGGAAAGAGATGCGGGAGACAATTCAGCGGCTGAATGAGCTTACCCCATACCACGATTACAAGAAAATGACCGAATACTACACGGCCGAATCCCATTACGGGGAAGAAGATTTTGATGTTCTTGTATCTTACTTAAACAAACACAGCCATTTTAAAGAGAAGTCCTATTTTAAGCATTTTAAAAAAGAAGGCAGCTTTAAAAAGAAAAATACCGCTTATAAACCGGTCGTGCAGAAGTACAACTATTGTGTTCCTGCCTGTGCAGAGATGGTTTTCAGCATGTACGGGAAAACCGTAAAACAGGATGAGATTGCCGAATCCATTTTTGCCGTAAACGGATCAAAGCTTTCTAAGATGATTGCTTATTTTAAAGAAAAAGAATTCCGGTGCACGTATTTTTTTGGAAACGAAGAGGTATTTAAAGAGCTGCTTGACCGTGATATAGCCATTATGGTTAATATTGATTACCCTACGGCGTCCCATGTTCAATTGATTGTCGGGTATGATGACAGACTTCAGGTTTTTCACGTGCAGGACCCAAACAACAGATATACGCACGAGCTGATGTATCAAGATCTGCAGCGCGAATTTGGAAACAATGGTGCGTTATCGCTTGCCATTTCTCCAATGGGACACTCAAACCTGTCCGGCCTTCTGCCTGATCACGTACATGAGATGTCTGAAAAACTTTTCACTTTGACCGAAATTTTTCATAAGGAACTCAGCCGTGAAGATCAGGATTTCCTGAAAGAGAATATCGGGCACATGGCCGTGTCCGCCTATATCATGAAATACTTGCCGGGTGTTGTGGATGAAGAAATCTTAAGCGCAGCTGCAGAAGTCATTTCAAAGCATAAAGAACAGGCGGAATACCACAGTCTTACAGCCGCTATGGCCTATTACAGCGCAAAAAACAATGAACAGGCAGAAAGCTATTTGAACAGCACCAAGTCCCGCCATTATCCGGGGGTCTATTGGTTGACAAAAGGCAGAATCAGCTACGGTTCCGGGCAGTACGATGAAGCCTATTCGGCTTTTAAAGAAGCCCTGAAAAAAGAGCCTGAAGACCACGTGTTATGGACCTACCTGTCGATGGCAGCATTCAGCAGAAACCAGTCGGCAGAAGCGCTCAGGCTTTCTGAAATTGCAATGGATATTAACAGCCTGGATCTTTTCACAATCGTCAATCATTGCCTCCTTCTGCTTGAAGCAGACCGGCCGGAGGAGGCTAGAGGCCTGCTTCACGAATGCCTGAGGGAAAACAAAGATGACGGGTACGTCTGGCTTCAAAGGGCGAAATGCGACTTGGCCCTCGGCAAATACCGGGCGGCACTCCGCGGATTCCGGACCGCTGCTGCCCTTGATCCGGCTGAAGCAGAAGCATTTATTGAACTTGCGGACCTCTATGATTCCGTTTTTAAGGATGAGGAGAAGGCTCTAGGCGCTCTTGATCAGGGAATTCAAACAGCAGATGACAAGACAGAGCTTCTTCATGCAGCGGGCGTTATTCGGGAGAATCGAGAAGAGTATCAGCAGGCCAGGGAACTTTACAGCATGGCGGCTGCCCTTGATGAAAAGGACGCATTTTCACGGATTGCTCTGGCTGCTCTTTACAAAGAAGAAGGGGATACAGCCCGCTTCTTTAAAGAAATTCAGTCGCATTATGAAGCATTTCAGCATGACAGCGAGTTTCTCTTTAACGCCGGGAAACGGATGTTTGCTGCAAGCAGCGAAATGGATGAAAGCGAGGCTTTCGAAGAACTTGCTTTGTCCTATATGGAAAAAGCAATCTCCTTTGCTGACGAAAATGTGGAAGAGGCAATGGAAATCTATACGGGCATGATTGCTGAAACACCGCATTACCGGAGAGGCCTTGCGTTTTATGAACGTTTAAAAGGGAAAGTAAGCGAATCGGCCATTTTAGCCTATTCGGGCTATCTTCATGAACAGCAGGGCTCAATTGTTAAAGCAAGAAAATTATACCGGCAGGCTGCTGAAATCTGCGATGAAAAAGTTTTCACGTATTACCGGCTTGGCGAGGTTGCCTTAAAGCTTGAAGAGTACACGGAGGCGGAGCGTCATTATAAAAAAGTTCTCGAGCTGGATCCGAAACATGAACAGGCGATGCTCGACCTTGCATCAGTTGCAAACCGCAGAGAAGATAAGACTGCAGAAAAAGACTATCTCCTGTCCGCTTTCCATGTTGATCCTTACTGTATTTCAGCAGATGTTCTGCTGGATTTAATGGAAACAAAAGCAGAAGCAGAGTCCTTTAAACAGGACCTATTGAAGCTTGAAGGAACAGTGGAAGAGGCATTCCTTCACCATTCTCTCTCACATGTCTATGCAAAACTCGGCGATGCTGAGAAAGAGGAACAGCACCTCATGCAGGCTCTTGAACTTGATCCGGACCAATTGCAGGTGCAGCATCATTATGCAGCATTCCTTATCAGGCGCGGGAAAGCAAAAGAGGCAAAAGCTCTCCTGTACAAGCTGATCCATGATCATCCGGGTACAAGGAAGCTTTATGACACACTGATTGATTTGATGATTGAAACAAAGACGATACAAAAGCTTGAAGGAGAACTGAAAAAATGGAAGGTTTCTAATGAAGAAAAAAGCATCATTTTTATGCATGCGGCTCTTTCTTATGAAAGACACTTAAACGCTATGCAGGAAGCGTTCGAAGATGCTGAAAAGCAAAGGGGCTGGCTGAAGCGGATTACAGGTTTCTCAAAAGCGAGTTTAAAGCTTGGGCTTCTTATCCATTTATACGAAGAGGCAGTAAAACTGGACAGGGAGAACGGGACAGCGGTCAATTGGTTTGCTGATTGTTACCTCCAGCTTGGACTTAACGAGGATGCCATTAAAGTGCTGCAGCAATCACTGCGCCATTCATTTGAACCTGCCGCAGCCTATAAACTTGCAGGCCTTCTTGTTCAAGAAGCGGCTGCTGCAGGCGAAAAGAAAGCAGTCCGCTACCTGTCAGAAGCATGCGGTCTACTTGAAGCACTGATTGAGGACGAGGAAGATGCAGACTATTACAGTCTTCTTGGCATCGCCCTGCTTGAATTCGGAGACTTTGAAGAGGCAGAAGGTGCGTTTAAACGGGCTTTGGAAATTGATCCGGAAGTGGAAAAGGGACATTTCCATCTGGCAAGACTCTATACAGAAGATGAAAAATACCGGCAGGCGGAAGCTCACATCAGGCAGGCGATGGATGTCAGCCCTGACGACCACGACAATTACAATCAGCTTGGCCTCATATACAGACATCAATTCAAGTTGAAAGAAGCACTTGAAGCTGTTGAAGCGGCAATTGCACTTGAGCCTGAGGATCTTCTCTGTCTTTATAACAGAGCCTGCTATCTTGCCTCAATGAAACGGTTTAAAGAAGCCGCAGAACAGCTTGAGGCCCTGTATGAACTTGATGAAGACTTCATCTTCACGGAAATGGCCGAAGAGGATGAAGACCTCGATCCGCTGAAAGAAGCGGGATACTTCCCGGTGAATAAAGCAGCCGGCAGATAAACCTGTCCACTTGAAAAAGAGGGCGGTAAGCGGTCATAATAAAATGAAAATGCTTGAACCTCCAGTGGATTGTAGCGGAAGGCACTCCCCGCGGAAAGCAAGTGACTGGAGCGCAAGGGAACCGGTACAATTTAGAATTTCCAATGATCATAAAAGCAGCCTGACATTGAAATCAAAAACAACAATCCATTAAAGACATTTTTCTGTTAAAATAAGAGAATGCATGCTGATTCAGCAAAAACAGATAGAATAAAGGAGTTTTTCAGATGGAAAAAGTATTGATCTTTGGTCATAAAAACCCGGATACAGATACGATTTGCTCTGCAATTGCGTATGCTGATCTTAAAACAAAGCTAGGCATGAATGCAGAGCCTGTCCGCCTCGGAGAAATCAACGGCGAAACAGAATTTGCTCTGAATACATTTGGAGTTGACGTTCCAAGACTGATCGAAACAGCTGCGAATGAGACAAGCCAGGTCATTTTAGTCGACCATAACGAACGCCAGCAAAGTGTCAGTGACATTGAAAAAGTACACGTACTTGAGGTTATTGACCATCACCGCATCGCAAACTTTGAAACAAGCGATCCGCTTTATTACCGCGCGGAGCCTGTCGGATGCACAGCTACAATCCTGAACAAGATTTACAAAGAGAACGGCGTGAGCATTCCAAAAGAAATTGCGGGCCTTATGCTGTCTGCCATCATCTCTGATTCATTATTGTTTAAATCACCTACATGCACAGAGCAGGATGTAGCAGCTGCGCAAGAACTTGCAGCCATTGCCGGCGTGGATGCAGAAGTGTACGGACTTGATATGCTGAAAGCAGGAGCTGACCTCAGCGGCAAAACAGTTTCAGAACTCATTTCTCTTGATGCAAAAGAATTCTCAATGGGCGATTACAAAGTTGAGATTGCACAGGTAAATGCGGTAGACCCTAACGACATTCTTGTTCATAAAGAAGAAATCGAAGCGATGGTTTCAGCGGTTATCGCTGAAAAAGAATTGGACTTGTTCGTATTTGTCGTAACAGATATCCTGATCAATGATTCCGTTGCCATTGCTCTTGGCCGTGAAACACGAGCGGTAGAACAGGCATACGATGTAAAGCTTATTGATAACATGGCGGTGCTGAAAGGCGTTGTATCCCGCAAGAAACAAATTGTACCTGTCCTGACAGAAGTTTTAACAAACGCACTGTAAAATTTCATTTAAAAAAACGGCCTGCACTGCAAGCCGTTTTTTTGTGTTTTTAGCAGTAGCCAGGTCCAGGACCATAACCAGCGCCGCCGACAAAAGAAGCACCGATGATAATCAGCAAAATAAACAATACGATAATTAGCGCGAATCCATTATTGTATCCGCCGCCGCATCCATCTTTACTCATGGTTGTGTCTCCTCCAATCATGAAATCGTGAGCTTTTCTCTTGCTCAAATTTAGGGTATGCGGAAGAAAGAATTATGTTAGCCTATTTATCTATTGCTTACTGAACTCAGCTCATCAAAGACATTTCCAGCAGCACAAAAAGACCGGAGAAAAGAATCTCCGGCCTTGAAATCAGCTACTTATTAAATAAGCTTTTGACGCCGTGGAAAATCAAAACGAAAGAAAAAACTAAGATTGCTAAAACGCCAACGACTGTCGTAAACGGTGCTAGGCTTGCAAGGAATGTTCCGGCCAGCGGAAGTTCAACTAGAGCAAAGCCTGCAAGAATGGCTGCAAGGAATAAGAAAGTTAATCGATCCATCATTATCCCCTCCTTCCTAATACAGTATATGTAAGCGTTTTCTTAATAGTATAGGTCACATGCACATTTTCTTAAGAATATATAATTTGAAGACACGAAAAAAGCCCGTTTTGGATACGGGCTTTCTCTGCAGGCGGTAAACTTATGAGATTTTTCTAATTGTCAGGTCTAAATGGGTGATTCCGCTTTTCTTCATTGTCCAGCTCCATCGCTCAGCTCCTCTGTCAGAACGGAATCATCGCCAAAGGCAAAAAGCGCCTTTGCCGCTGTTTCCTTATCTGACTCCCGGAGCTAAACGAGCGATTCCGCTTTTCGTGGTGTCCAGCTCCATCGCCCAGCCCTTCCGTCAGAACAAAATCCCCCAAAAAGTCAAAACCGGACTTTTCGGGTGATTTCTTTTCTGCCTGTCAGGGCTAAACGGGCGATTCCGCTTTTCGTGGTGTCCAGCTCCATCGCCCAGCCCTTCCGTCAGAACAAAATCCCCCAAAAAGTCAAAACCGGACTTTTCGGGGGATTTCTTTTCTGCCTGTCAGGGCTAAACGAGCGATTCCGCTTTTCGTGGTGTCCAGCTCCATCGCCCAGCCCTTCCGTCAGAACAAAATCCCCCAAAAAGTCAAAACCGGACTTTTCGGGTGATTTCTTTTCTGCCTGTCAGGGCTAAACGGGCGATTCCGCTTTTCTTCTTAGCCGTTAATGATTTTACCACCGTTCACATGAATCATCTGTCCGGTGATGTAGCTTGAGTCGCTGCTTGCGAGGAATACGTAGCTTGGTGCAAGTTCATCAGGCTGTCCGGGGCGTCCCATTGGCGTGTCGGCGCCGAACTCTGAAACTTTTTCTGCATCAAACGTTGAAGGGATGAGCGGTGTCCAGATTGGACCCGGAGCTACGCCGTTTACCCGGATGCCTTTTTTCACAAGAGACATGGAAAGGGATCGTGTGAACGTCGTAATGGCACCTTTCGTGGCTGAATAATCAATCAGCTGTTCGTTTCCTGCATAAGCTGTGATGGATGAAGTGTTGATGATGCTGCTTCCTTGCTTCAGATGGGGAAGGGCTGCTTTTGTCATATAGAAGAAAGAGAAAATATTTGTTTTGAATGTGCGTTCAAGCTGCTCTTTTGTAATTTCCTCAATGCCAGCCTGCGGATGCTGCTCGGCGGCATTGTTGACAAGAATGTCAATTTTGCCGAACTTGCTGACTGTTTCGTTTACGACCTGTGCGCAAAAAGCTTCATCTCCGATATCTCCGGGAATAAGCAGGCACTGTCTGCCTTCCTGCTCCACAAGGCGCTTCGTTTCATTCGCATCATCGTGTTCATCCAAATAGGAGATAACGACATCTGCGCCCTCTCTTGCATAATGAACGGCTACCGATCGTCCGATGCCTGAATCACCGCCTGTGATAATCGCTGTTTTATTCGAAAGCTTGCCGCTGCCTTTATAGTCATGGCTGTCAAACTCCGGTTTTGGGTTCATCTGATTTTCGTGCCCGGGCTGCACATCCTGATGCTGTGCAGGCATCGTTTTATTTGTTTGGCTGTTTTGGCTCATTTACAATCCCTCCAGGTTTTGATCACGTTTAGTATGGTGAAAAATCCGATAAGTATGTTGGACATGCTTTATATATTCCCTATCTTTTTTTGATAAAACACCTGATTCCGGCAAAAAAAAACCGAGACAGAAGTCTCAGTTCAAAACATTGAAATACCGTGCTTCAGGATGGGCAACGACTATGGCCGTAACAGATGCTTCAGGTTCCATCATAAAGCCTTCTGTAAGGTTCACTCCGATGTCTTCAGGCCTGATCAGATCGAATAATTTGGCCTGGTCATCAAGATTCGGGCAGGCAGGATATCCGAAAGAGAACCGCTGGCCCTGATATTTGGCTGAAAAGCGCTGATCCATTGTAAAGTCCGGTGGATCAGGGAAGCCCCACTGATCTCGAATCAGCTGGTGCGTCCGCTCGGCGAGACCTTCAGCAAGTTCAAGGGCAAGTGCCTGGACGACATGGCTCTTCAAGTAATCACCCTGTTCCTTGAAGCGGTTTGCAATCTCTCTGACTTTCTTTCCTGCCGTAACAGCAAAGAAGGAAACATAGTCTCTCTTTTCGCCGTCCGGACGAACATAGTCTGAAATGCAGCGGTGCGGCAGCTTGGATTGTCTTGGAAAGTCAAAGGTCTGCAGCTTTTCTTCTGTTTCAGGATCCAGAATGTGCAGAGAATTTCCCTCTGATACAGCAGGGAAGAACTGATAAACCGCAGCAGGTTCAAACCATTTTTCCGCCTCTCCCTGCTTCAGGAGTTCATCAATGGTTTCTTTGAGAGCAACAGCTTTTGAATCATTGTTTTTCAGCATTTCCTTTACTTTTCCCTTGAGGCCGAGGTGATGGCCGATCAGCATCTGCATGTTGATATAAGGGATGAGGTGCTGCAAATTGAAATCTTTGATGATATGGCGTCTGCAGTCCTCAGGCACAAAAACAGGGGACGGTGCAAGCTCTGCTCTTTTTTCAAGCAGCTCTGTCACTGCGGCAGTCGGTTTCTTTTCAGAAAACCGTTCAGATCGCACTTCTTTCTTTTTAAACTGGGCCGGGTCGACGCGGATCCGGTTTGCAAGTGAAAGGCCGTCCATCGCATCCTTGGCATACACCACCGGTCCGCTGTATTGCGGAGCAATCTTTCCGTCCGCAAACTTTCTGGAAAGGGCAGCGCCGCCGACCAGGATTGGAACCGAAATATCAGCTTCACGCAGATCCTGAGCAGTCAGGACCATTTGCTGGGCTGACTTAACAAGCAGGCCTGAAAGTCCGACAATATCCGGTTTTTCTTTTCTGACAGCTGCAATTAAATCCTGCGGGGTCACTTTAATTCCGAGATCCACTACTTTGTAGCCATTGTTGCTCAGGATAATATCCACGAGGTTTTTCCCTATATCATGCACATCACCTTTAACCGTTGCAAGCAGGATTTTTCCTTTTCCGCTGTCATCCTTCTTCTCCATATACTGCTCTAAAAAGGAGACGGAAGCCTTCATTACTTCTGCGCTCTGAAGAACCTCGGCGACAATCAGCTGGTTTGTATTGAACAGCTCTCCGACTTCAGCCATTCCGCTCATTAGCGGACCGTTAATAATATCGAGAGGAGCATCATATTCCTTAAGGGCTATTTCAAGGTCTGAAATCAGTCCTTCTTTTGTCCCCTCAACAACATATTGGGCGAGACGCTGCTCAAGCGGAAGGGACTGTACAGGTTTTTTGGCTGTTTTTTTCTTCCCGCGGTAGTGATTTGTAAAAGTCGCGAGTGTTTGGTCATTTGTATTAAAAAGAAGCGTTTCTGCCATTTCTACTTCTTGTTTCGGAATTGAAGCAAAACGCTCAAGTTTTTCTGTGTTGACAATGGCATAGTCAAGTCCCGCCTGTGTACAGTGATAAAGATAAACTGCGTTCAATACTTCGCGGCCGACAGGCGGCAGGCCGAAGGATACATTGCTGACTCCAAGCATGGTCAGACATTCCGGAAGTCGCTCTTTGATCAGGCGGATGCCCTTAATGGTTTCTTCAGCAGAACCAATATACTGCTCGTCTCCTGTGCCGACAGGGAAAACGAGGGGATCAAAAATAATATCTGACGGACTCAGGCCGTGCTTTTCAGTAAGCAGTTCAAACGAACGGACCGCAATATCAAGCTTTTCCTCAGCTGTAAGAGCCATGCCCTTTTCGTCTATGGTTCCGACAACAACGGCGGCACCATATTTATGAATCAGCGGAACAACTGCGTCAAAGCGCTCTTCGCCGTCTTCGAGGTTAATCGAGTTGATGATGACTTTTCCCTGGGAATAAGAGAGTGCTTTTTCAATTACAGCTTCATCGGTTGAATCGATGACAAGCGGCGCCTTTACTTTTTTGGTCACTTCTTTTATAAATGCTTCCATATCTTCAAGTTCATCGCGGTCAGGGTCTGCAAGACAAATATCAATGACATGTGCTCCGTTTTTAACCTGTGCTCTCGCAATTTCAGATGCTTCTTCAAATTTCCCCTCGGCAATCAGACGCTTGAATTTTCTTGACCCAATGACATTTGTCCGTTCTCCGACGAAAAGCGGTCTCATGGAGTCGTCATAAATAAGCGGATCAATACCGGAAACGGTATGTGCCGGATCACGTTCCGGGACGGTGCGCGGATTCAGTTCGCTGACTGCATCTGCGATAGCCGTGATATGTGCGGGTGTGGTTCCGCAGCAGCCGCCGACAATATTGAGCCAGCCCTGTTCTGCAAAACCCTTCACTTTCTGAGCAAGCGAACGCGGGGATTCATGGTATTTTCCTTCCTCATCCGGCAGGCCGGCGTTCGGGTAACAGCTGACAGCTGTATGGGCCATGCCTGACAGCGTCCTGATATGGTCTGTCATAAACTCAGGCCCTGTCGCACAGTTCAAGCCGACAGAAAGAGGCTGCATATGTTCAAGGGAAATAAAGAAGGCTTCAATGTCCTGGCCGGCAAGGGTCGTGCCCATCGGCTCAATCGTCCCTGATACCATAAGCGGGATTTCTTTTCCAGTCTTCTCAAAGGCACGCTTAATGCCTAAAAAGCCGGCTTTTACATTCAGCAGGTCCTGGCTCGTTTCAAGAAGAAGCAGATCGGCTCCGCCTGCAAGCAGTCCCAGTGTCTGTTCTTCATAGTTCTCGATCAGTTCTTCAAATGTGGCTCCTCCCGTAACAGAGAGCGTTTTTGTTGTCGGTCCCATTGAGCCAGCTACAAAGCGGGGCCATTCGGGTGTTGAGTATTTTTCAGCTGCTCTTTTCGCAATTTCAGCCGCTTTTTTATTCAGTTCGAAGGCAAGGTGCCCAAGATCGTATTCATCCAGAACGATTTTCGTAGCCCCGAACGTGTTTGTCTCAATAATATCTGCTTTTGCTTCAAGGTAAGCTTCATGGATCGATTGAATGACCTCAGGTGCAGTTATAGTCAAATATTCGTTGCACCCTTCATAAGCTTCTCCGCCGAAGTCATCTGCAGAAAGATTGGCGTCCTGAATCATGGTGCCCATCGCTCCGTCCAGAACGAGGATTTTTTTCTCAAGCTGTTTTTTTATATCAGACATGCGTAATCTTCCTTTCGGTGGCCTCAGACTCTTTATTATGAATATAGTTCGTCAATTCCACGGTTAGTTCATAATTCAAAAACGGTGTGATCAAGTAAATGCCGTTAAACAGATCAAATGCAGCATCAATTAGGTTTTTGGCAATGGCCAGACCCTCCTGATACGATTTTTCCTTGTCATCTCCGGCATTGGCCATTTTTTCGCGGATGCTGTCAGACAGGGTAATGCCCGGAATCTCATTATGAATAAATTCGGCATTCCGGCTGCTGGTGAGCGGCATAATGCCGATATAAACCGGTACGGTTAAGTGTTTTGTTTCTTCATAGACATCAAGCAGCTGTTTTTCGGAATAGATCGGCTGGGAGATAAAATAATCAGCGCCGCACGCTATTTTTTTCTCCAGCCTTTTAACGGCTTTATCAAGGTACTTCACATTCGGGTTAAAGGCGGCGGCAACTGAGAAGTTCGTTTTTTCGCCAAGCGGTTTTCCTGAGTAAGAAAGCCCGTCATTAAATTGCTTAATCAGACTGATCAAGTCAAAGGAAGAAAGGTCATAAACAGAAGTTGCCCCCGGGAAATCCCCGATTTTGGACGGATCTCCTGTTATGGCTAAAACATCTGTTAAGCCGAGAGTATGGAGACCCATTAAATGTGACTGCAGGCCAATTAAATTCCGGTCACGGCACGTAATATGGATCAGCGAGCGGAGTCCATGGGTCTGCTGGACAATGGATCCCATCGCGGCATTGCTGATTCTTGGTGAAGCAAGAGAGTTATCCGCAAGTGTTAAGGCATCGATTCCAGCCTCCTGGAGGGCCTTTGCTCCTTTTAAAAATTTTTCAATACCGAGCTTTTTCGGCGGGTCAAGCTCGACAATAATGGATCGTTTTTCTGTTACGATATCCTGCAGCGGAGGATACTTTCTCTCGGCAGCTGAGGCAATGGAGATTTCTTCTTTCCTAGCTTTCACCTTCTTTTCTGTCACTGGAGGCAGTCCTTTAAGTGCAGAAGCCATCGCCCTGATATGATCAGGAGTCGTTCCGCAACAGCCGCCTATTAATCTCGCTCCCTGATTTCTAAAAGCAAGTGCGCTTTCAGCGAAGTATTTTTCACCGGATCCGTAAACAAGTCTGCCTTCCTCAATGGTCGGGAGGCTGCTGTTCGGATAAACAGACAGGAAGGCCTTTTCGGGAAGAGGAACTTCTTCCAGAGATGAGAGCATATGATATGGCCCAAGCCTGCAGTTCAGCCCGACAACATTCGCCCCGAGCTCCTCAAGCTGGGACAGGCCGTCAGAAAGAGGAGTACCGTCCTGAAGAACGCCGATTTCATGAAGGGAAATGTTCGTTATAATCGGCAAGTCTGTTTCTTTTCTTGCAATCTCAAGAACCGTCTTCATTTCTTCAAGATCATAATACGTTTCAAGCAGGAGGCCGTCCGGCTCTTCGTTCAGCAGAAGATAAAGCTGCTCCCTGAAATTTCGCCGCAGGTCCTCAAGCGAATAAGAGCCCTTTTTAAAAGCACGGACCCCGCCGATTGTTCCGAGGACATAGGCTGAGGTGCCTTCGGCAGCTTGTTTTGCAATCTGCACAGCCTTGCGGTTAATGGCGCGCACCTCATCTTCAAGCCCGTATCTCGACAGCTTGATATAATTGGCCCCGTACGTATTTGTCTGAATGACATCAGCTCCGGCATCAAGATACGCCTTATGAACATTCAGAATGTCATCCGGTTTTGACAGGTTCAGTTCTTCAAAACACCGGTCCACACCGTGGGAATAAAGCAGGGTGCCCATTGCTCCGTCCCCGATCAGAATTTTTTTCTGCAAGTCTGTTAAAAGTGCCAAAGCTATAAACCTCCTAAAAATACAGCTGATAATGGGAAAAAGAAAAAAGCCTTCCAAGAAGAAGACTTTTGAGTATGCATGACTTCTTCTTATCGTCCGATGGATGCATCGCTGGAATTAGCACCTTGGTTTACGCCAGGTTGCTGAAGCTTCGACGGGCCAGTCCCTCAGCTTCTCTAGATAAGAATCAAAAATATGAAATTGGCTAAATGATATTATATCTAATTTACATGTTTTTTTCAGGAGATTCAAGTGCGAAAAGTAAAAGTTTTCTGAATTGATGAGGAATTCTTGCCCCAGTCCGGATAAAAAAGACCCAGCAGGAAAAACTGCTGAGTCCGAGCACTTATCTGAAATTAATGAACTGAACATCGATCGGCAGATCCGCTCCGCGGACAGCTGCAATCACCTGCTGCAGGTCGTCCTTGCTTTTGCCGGTTACGCGGACCTGATCATCCTGAACTTGCGTTTTCACTTTAAGCCCTGCATTTTTTATGATCGCGTTAATCTTTTTCGCATTGTCCTTATCAATACCCTGGACAAGCTTTGCACGCTGGCGGATGGTGCCGCCTGATGCGCCTTCAATTTTTCCGTAATCAATATTGCGCGTTGCCACATTGCGCTTGATCAGTTTTGAAATGAACACATCCTTCAGCTGATCCATTTTGAACTCATCATCAGAAACTAAAACAAGCTCCTCTTTTTCAAGCGTAATGCTGCTTTTGCTTCCTTTAAAATCATAGCGTGTGCCGATTTCTTTCATCGTCATCGTGATGGCATTTGTTACCTCAGGCATATCCACCTTCGACACAATATCAAACGAACTGTCCTTGGCCATAAGAATCCTCCCAAAAGTTTGTATTATCTTTAGATTATAGTAGAATGTACATGATATAACAACTAACGGCAGTTCAGCTGCAAAGGAAGGAACGAACACATGAATCCCGGAACGTTTATGACGCTTAAAATAGATGAAAAAGTAGATTACGGATATTATTTAACAGATGGAGAAAGCCGAGTACTGCTTCACAAAACGGAAATCACTGAACCGATTGAAGAATTGGATGAGGTTGAGGTGTACCTGATTGTGGACCATGAAGACCGTCTCGCTGCAACAATGAAAAAGCCGACGATATCAGAAGACCGGTTCGGATGGGTAGAAGTAGTCAGTGTCAGGGAAGACATGGGGGCATTCGTCGACATTGGCCTTTCAAAAGATGCACTTGTCGACAACGATATTCTTCCGGCCTATGTAAGTGTATGGCCAAAAGAAGGCGACAAGCTCTACTGTTCCCTGAAAGTGACGAAAAACGGAAGATTTTTCACAAAACTTGCAACGGAAGATGTCATGCAGGAAAACATCGTCCCGGCTGCAGGAGTATGGAACAATCAGACCGTTACAGGCAGAGTCTACCGAATCATTATTGCCGGATCTTTCATCATAACTGAAGAAGGCTACAAAGGATTCATCCACTCCTCCCAGCGCAAAAGAGAGCCGCGTCTTGGCGAGCTTGTAACAGGACGCGTTGTTGATGTGAAGGAAGACGGCACCCTTAACGTTTCTCTCCTTCCGTTCAAACATGAGGCATTGGATGAGGATGCACAAGTGATCTGTGATTATATGGAAGAAAGAGGAGGAGCCATGCCCTTCTTTGACAAGAGCGATCCCGATGACATCAAAGAACGCTTCAACATGAGCAAAGGTGCATTCAAGCGTGCGCTCGGCTCACTCATGAAAGCAGGGAAGGTTTATCAGGAAGACGGCTGGACTTATTTTAAAAAAGAACAACAGTAAGCGCCTATGCGTTTGCTGTTTTTTTATTGAGAAAATTTGATTTTGGCTTTTTGCCGGGAGGAGGGGAATTGATTTATGATGGTTCTGAGAAAACGAAAGGGGAATTGTCTTTTTGATGAATCTGAAAAAAAACGAAAGGGGGAACTGTTTTATGATGGATTTGAAAAAACGAAAGGAGATGTCTATTAGTTGAAGAGGTTAAAAGAAAACCGGGAATTGCTTGTTTACCGGAGTTTGAACGCCAGATCCGTTTTGGATGAAGAAGCTCTCATCTGCTTGGGGCAGCTTGAAAAAGGGTTCCAGGGAGAAAAGTATTTTGAGCAGTGGCTCAAGGAGAATGGAGGGGAGGGCACAGTATTAAGCGATCTGCTCTTTGAAATCAGCGGATCTTTCGTGCAAATTGATTCCCTGTTTATCAAGCCTGATAAAATGTACGTGTTCAATGTAAAAAACTCGGAAGGTGATTACTTCGCAGAAGGAGAAAGATGGTCGACCCCGGCCAAAAAAGAAATGAAAAACCCCCTGCTTCAGCTGAAAAGAAGTGAAGCATTGCTCACTCGGCTCCTCCAGGATCAAAGCATCAAGTTTTCCCTCGAACCATATGTCGTCTTTGTAAACCACCGTTTTCACCTCTACAATGCTCCAATGGACCAACCCATCATTTATCACCCCCAGCTGAACCGTTTTGCAGAAAAACTCAATCATAAGCAGCGGGGCAGATTAACTGCCTTTCATGACATGCTCGCTAAAAAACTTCTGGATTTGCACGTGGAAGAATATCCGTTTTTGAAGCTGCCGGGGTATGGGTATGAGGGGCTGGAAAAAGGTATTATATGTCCAAAATGCCTATTGCTGTATACTCTCTTTAACAACAGAAATTTTATATGCTCAAATTGTAAAACAACCGAACCGCTTCTTCCTGCAGTATTACGGGCAATAGGTGAATTCAGGCTTCTTTTTCCGGAAAAGAGGATCACTACAGATCAGATTCATGAATGGTGTAACCTTGTTTTATCAAAAAAGACAATAAGAAAAATTCTGTACGCACATTTTGAACATATAGGGCGCGGGAGGTCTTCTCACTTTGTAGATAAATAAAATTAGTGCCATTGAAAAAAAGATTTTTTGAATGATAGGTCCGAACTTAGAGATAAGTGCCTTCAAGAAAGGAATTTTTCTGTTTGGTGGTTCCGATCTCATTGATAAGTGCCATCAAAAAAGAAAATCCTCCACTTGATGGATCCGATCTCGTAGATAAGTGCTATCAAAAAAGAAATATCACGGCTTGATGGTTCCAATCTCAGGGATAAGTGCCATCAAGAGAGAAAATCCACCGCTTGACGGTTCTGAACTCGATGATAAGTGCCATCAAGTCAGAAATTCCACATATTGGTGGTTCCCAACTCAGAGATAAGTGCCATTAAGACAGAAATCCCATGTCTTGATGGTTCCCAACTCAGAGATAAGTGCCATCAAGACAGAAATCCCACGTCTTGATGGTTCCGAACTCAGAGATAAGTGCCATCAAAACAAAAATCCCATGTCTTGATGGTTCCGAACTCAGAGATAAGTGCCATCAAAACAGAAATCCCATGTCTTGATGGTTCTCAACTCAGAGATAAGTACCACCAAAACAAAAAATCCTCCGTTTGGTGGTTCCCAACTCAGAGATAAGTGCCATCAAGACAGAAAATCCTCCGTTTGGTGGTTCCCAACTCAGAGATAAGTGCCATCAAGACAGAAATCCCATGTCTTGATGGTTCCCAACTCTGAGATAAGTACCACCAAAACAAAAAATCCTCCGTTTGATGGTTCCGAACTCAGAGATAAGTGCCATTAAGACAGAAATCCCACGTCTTGATGGTTCCGAACTCAGAGATAAGTGCCATCAAAAAAGAAATCCCATGTCTTGATGGTTCTCAACTCATAGATAAGTTCCATCAAAAAAGAAATCCCATGTCTTGATGGTTCCCAACTCTGAGATAAGTACCGCCAAAACAAAAAATCCTCCGTTTGGTGGTTTCCAACTCAGAGATAAGTACCACCAAAACAAAAAATCCTCCGTTTGATGGTTCTCAACTCATAGATAAGTGCCATCAAAACAGAAATTCCACGTCTTGATGGTTCCGAACTCAGAGATAAGTGCCATCAAAACAGAAATCCCATGTCTTGATGGTTCTCAACTCATAGATAAGTACCACCAAAACAAAAAATCCGCCGCTTGATGGTCCCGCAAAAATCCCCCTCCAAAAAAATAAACTTTCCCCCAAACCCGTCGATAACCTCCTAGTAGAACTTTTTAAGGAGAGAGACATCAATGAAAAAAATTATGATCATAATCGCGTCCTGTATGCTGCTTGCCGCCGGGTGCGGGAAGAATGAGGCAGTCAGCAGTGCGGATCAAAAAATAAAAGTAGGGATCATGCTCTCGGATGTGGGGCTTGGGGATCAGTCGTTCAGTGACTCTGCGTTTGCGGGCCTGATGAAATCCCGTGATGAACTTGGCATTTTGTTTGATTACCGGGAGCTTGAAAAAACGGGCACTTATGAAAAAGGGATTACTGAGCTTGTTGAAGAGGGCAATGATCTTGTCGTTGGACTTGGGTTTATGGTTCAGGAAGATTTGGAAAAAGCGGCAAAGAAGTATCCGGATCAGCAGTTTTTGCTGATCGATGCGGTTTCTGAGGCTGAGAATATTACCTCAGTTACGTTTAAAGAGGATGAAGGGAGCTTTCTTGCCGGGGTTGTTGCAGCGATGGCTTCTAAAACAAATACGATCGGTTTTATCGGCGGCGCTGATGTTCCGCTTATAAATAAGTTCGCAGACGGATTTGCAGAAGGGGCAAGAACGATCAAGCCTGAGATTGTCATCTACACGGAGTATGCAAATGATTTCGGCAATGACATCAAGGGCGGTGTCATGGCAGACAGCATGATTAAAAGAAAGGCGGATGTACTTTATGCAGCAGCCGGTTTTACTGGGGCAGGTGTTTTAAAAGCGGCGCAGGACAGCGGAGTATATGCGATTGGTGTTGACAGCGATCAGTATTTTTATGCGGAAAAGGCTGTTGTAACCTCTATGATGAAAAATGTGGATATCGGCATTTTTCAGCTTCTGAAAGACTATGTCAAGAAACAGGAGCTTCCTGAGGGGCATATTGAACTTGGTGTGAAGGATAATGGGGTTCAACTGGCTCCGATCCGTGTCCTGAACCTGACTGAACAGCAGCAGAAAACGCTTGATCAATGGAAGCAAAAATTAGCAGAGAGCAACTAGGAGGATCATCGTGTCATTAAAGAAAAAATTATTGTTCAATTCTGTCGGCATTATCATACTTGCTACCTTTATGATTGGCTTTATCGTCTTCAATATGCTATTGATTCAAAAGACAAACCAGAATGAAGTTCCTGTGCTTTTAAATGTGGAAAAGCTGCAGGGAGAACTGAATGCAGCCAAGCAGAGCTTAAATAATGCTGCTTTTTCGCTTTCCGATGCGCACAAGGAGGAGGCGCTGCAGTCGCTGAACCGGACCGAAAAGCTTTTAGACAGCCTGGATCAGACCTTGCAGGATAAAAATGGGAAGGCTGCTTTAAGAAAGGCATCAGCCAAATTCGTTGAGCTCAAGCAGAAAACGCTGCCTGCACTTGAAGAGAAAAATCAGGCAGAAGTGAAACGCCAGGCTGTAAGAATGGATGGCATCTCAAACGATATTTATTCTGTGAATCTCCATGTTCATGACAGGTATACATTTATTCAAGAAGAAGTCAAAAGACAGATCGAGTTTGTCATTTTGTCAGCGGCCATTGGAACGGCTCTTTTAATTCTTGTTTCAAGTGTTCTTGTCATCAGAATGACATCGTCAATTACGAAGCCTTTAAAAAGCATGTCAGAACAGGCGGCGGCAATTGCACAGGGGAATCTTGCCGTGCAGGCTTTAACCTATAAGGGGAAAGATGAAATCGGGGCGCTCAATGATTCGTTTTCAAGTATGGTGAATCAGCTTAAAGGGCTGATCCTTTCTATTGACACTGTAAGCAAACAGGTCGATGGATTTGCTGAAACCCTTGACAGTGAAACACGTGTTTTAAGTGAAATCAGCGGACAGGTCGTTTTATCAACAGATGAACTGTCTGCCGGATCCCAGTCAATTTCCTCTGATCTTCAAGATGCTGTTTCTCTGATTGAGCGGATGGATGCAGGCTTCAGCGAAAACGTCATACGCTCCCAAAAGTCTGTCATTTTTGGCGAAGAAGCGGCAGGCGCCATTCAGGAGGGGCAGGGGGCAATCAGAACCCAGAGCGATTTGCTGAAAGAAAATGGCGTGATGATGAACCTGATCAATGACTCAACGAAGACATTTTTAGGGTATATGACGAAAATCGAAGATATGACGAAGGTCGTCTCCGGCATTGCCGATCAGACCAATCTTCTTGCGCTAAATGCAGCAATCGAGGCTGCGCGCGCAGGGGAAGCGGGAAAGGGATTTGCCGTAGTGGCAGCAGAAGTCAGAAAGCTTGCAGAAGAATCTACGAATGCCACCTCCCAAATTTTTGAAATGGCAAGCCTGATGCAATCCGGCATTGCAAACATTTCTGAATCTGTAGCAAAAGGGGTTTCCCTTGCAGAAAAGCAAAAGACAGGTATGGACATCACTACACAGGCTTTTCATGCGATTGATGAAAAAGTGAAGAATATTACACTGGAATTGATTAGCCTTGAAGAAGGTGTGAATCACTCGAAAACATTAGGCGGAAATGTTCTGCAAAATGTTGAGAGCATCAGCGCTGTAGTGGAGGAAACAGCAGCGGGAAGCGAAGAAATTTCAGCTTCAACTGCTGAGCAGCTTGCTGCTTTTGAAAAGATGGCTGAAGGGGTTTCAGAGCTGAGAAAGCTGACCTATGATCTGAAACAAACGTTAACACAATTTAAATTAACATAAAAAAAACAGCAGCGGAATCTCCCCCGCTGCTGTTTCCATTTCTGATTACAAGTGATCTGTTTTCTTAGAAAATTGTTGTTCGCCTTTTTGGCGGCTTTTTTCGCGCATCATGTTTTTTTCATGCTGCTTGGCATTGTTGTCTTTTGCTTTTTTGTCGTTATCGCTTGTATGGGGCATCATCAAAACTCCTTTAAAAATGATATGTTTAGGATGCCCTACGAGAAGAAAAATATTATGAGATCTGTTTGTTTAAGAAAAAGATGGCGATTGTGCCTGGGCCTGAGTGTGCTCCAACGGAACAGCCGACCGTGTTGATGTAAATTTCTTTCGGCTGAAATTCAGCTTGAATCATGGACTTGATTTCATTAGCGGAATCAAGGTCGTCGCCATGGCTGATGGCGATTGTCTGATTGCTTAAGTCAGTGCCGCGTTCTTTCATAAGTTCAATGACACGGCGGAATACTTTTTTTCTCCCTCTGATTTTCTCTATAGGAATAAGTTTTCCGTCCTCAACATGGAGAAGAGGCTTTATGTTCAGCAGACCGCCGACAAATGCAGAGGTTTTGCTGATGCGGCCGCCTCTTGCGAGATAGTCGAGATTGTCGACTGTGAAAATGTGTTCTGTATGCACGCAGAAGTCCTTTACAGACTCTGCGATTTCGTGTAGAGTTTTTCCTTTACCGGCGAGTTCAGCTGCATATTTAACAGCAAGGCCAAGGCCAAGTGAAGCACATTTTGAATCGATAATGGCAAGCTCAAAATCAGGATATTCTTCTTTTACCTCATTGCCGATCATGACTGCAGTCTGGTATGTCCCTGAAAGCTCTGAAGAAAATGCTACATACAGAGCAGGCACTTTCTTTTGGGCGAGAGAGGTAAAGATCTCTTTGACATCTAAAGGAGAAATTTGCGTTGTTTTCGCAACTTTCCCTTCTCTCATTGCATCGTATACTTCCTTCGGTGTAATGGTCAGAAGGTCACGGTAGTCATGCTCATCAATATGTACGCCGAGCGGAAGCAGCGTGACACCGTTCTTTTCGTAAAACTCAAGCGGCAGATCGCTTGCGCTGTCTGCGAGGATGTGAACCGTCATTTTTGCACCTCATTTCATGTAATTTTTCCCTTTGGGAGAATAGTCTCATTTGAAATTGAATTCTTATAGTAAAAGTAGCACTTAGCCAAATAGAAGTAAAGAACAACGAAAGCCCTGAAAAGACATAATTTGTATTGGTCTGCAAGAAAAAAGGGTAAATCAGAAATACTATTAATATCTTATAGCCCGGGAGGATTTTCTGCAAATGGTTTATGAAGAAGTCAAAAAAGGAATAATTGTGATTTTCGGCGCGCTGCTGAACGCTGTGGGACTGAACCTGTTTATGATTCCGGCGGATGTATATGCCAGCGGATTTACAGGGGTTGCCCAGCTTTTATCAAGCGTTTTGATTGAATATACGCCCCTTAACATATCGACCGGGGTTCTGCTGCTCCTGCTGAATATCCCTGTAGCGATTTTAGGCTGGCAGAAGGTAGGGAAATCATTTACGCTCTACAGTGTGCTGAGCGTCGCAGCGACAACCTTCTTTCTGTCGATTGTTCCGCTCTATCCACTGTCTGAAGATATCCTGCTGAATGCAGTATTCGGAGGCGTGATCGTAGCAATCGGAGTCGGAATTACGCTTAAGTACGGGGCATCAACCGGAGGACTTGATATTGTTGCCATGATTCTCTCACGCATGAAAGATAAGCCCGTGGGAACGTATTTCTTCATTTTGAACGGAATCATCATCTTTACAGCCGGTCTGCTTTACGGATGGGAAAAAGCACTCTATACGCTTGTCACTCTCTACGCATCAACGAGGGTCATTGATGCAATCCATACCCGTCATGAAAAACTGACAGCCATGATTATCACGAAAAAAGCCGATGACCTGAAAAAGGCAATTCATGCTAAAATGGTAAGAGGCATCACGATGGTTCCTGCAAAAGGGGCCTTTACTAACGAACAAAAGGACATGCTGATGATCGTGATCACGCGCTATGAACTTTATGATTTAGAAAAAATCATTAAGGAAGTGGATCCAAAGGCATTCACAAACATTCTTCAGACAACAGGCATCTTTGGATTCTTCCGCAAAGAATAGGAGATACGCGCAATGAAAAAACTTTTGTTCATTATGGGGTTTTTAATTCTTGCAGGCTGCGGCCAAAGTGCTGAACAGCCGCAAGAGAAAGAACAAGCGGAAGAGGTGTCGGGTGATATGGAAGAAAAAGATGTCGAGCTTTCAGTTGAAACGAAAGAAGAATCAGGTGTTGTCCAAATCACCATGACGGTTAAAAACAACTCAGATGAAGAAAAAAACTTTGAATTTTCGTCCGGACAAAAGTACGAAATCATTATTACCGATCCGAACGGGGCAGAAGTCTACAAATATTCAAAAGGCAAAATGTTTACACAGGCGCTGCAGTATGTAACGATTCCTCCTGGCGAAAGCAAAACCTACGAGGAGACATGGGACATGAAATCAGCAGGAAGCCTGCAGGCGGGAGACTATACGGTGACCGCCCAGTTTGCCGGAAAAGCTGAAGGAGCCAAGCCTCTTCAGGAAGTCAAAACATTTACAGTTTCAGAATAAAACGGCTGCGGTTTATCCGCAGCTTTTTCTGTTCTGTAGGAAATTATAAAAAATAAAAGGTTGTTGATAACATAACAAAGTTATCATCGGCAAGCGGAAGCGCCTAGATCCTCTTTCAGAACAAATCCGACAAAAAAGGCGGGAACCGGACTTTTCCGCCGGATTCTTATCTGACTATCGGAGCGGGCCTTGGCGCTTGCGCTTTTGTTCTTGTTTCATCAGTTAAAATCCCCGGAATACAGATTCCGGGGACCGCCATCATACCTACATGTTCTTCAGTTCATCCTGAAGTTCGCTGAGCTGCTTTTGCTCTGCGGGTGAAGCGTTGGCAAATGCGGACATAAGAGCATTTTCGGCTTTCGCTTTAGAATCTGCGTCTACGCTTTCGCCGCCATGCTGCTGAGCCCCGCCTTGCTGTCCGCCATGCTGAGAGCTGTAGCTTTGATGTTCATTGTGATTTGCCCCGTAGCTATGGGACCCGTTATGCTGTGCTCCATGCTGCGAGCTGTACTGATTTTCTTCAGAACGGTGTTCATGACCATGGTCATGACCGATTTTGCCGGTTAAAACTTCTCCAGCTTTTTCGACTGCTTTGCGTGCTGCCTGAAATAGTTGGTTACCCATAAATTAAAAGCCTCCTAAAGAGGATTTATCCGCCATTTGAGCTTTGCGCTCTTCTGACTCAGCCATTGTTGTATGATAAGGGAAACGTTCATCATGTTTCGAAACGGAATCTTTACCTTGCTGAACAAAGCGTTTAGATTTATTACTGCTCATGCGAAATTCCCCCTAAAATGAATGGTTGACGCTGCTGATGCGTCCTCATTATTTTGTCTCATACGTGGGCGTTTTATGGTTGGAAAACTTCACTAAAAAAGACGCCTTACAGAGATAGGGCGTCTTTTAAGTATTCGGCAATGCCGTCTTCTTCGTTTGTCTTCGTTTCGCGGTTTGCTACTTCTTTCAGTTTTGGGATGGCATTTCCCATCGCTACTCCCTGACCTGCGTATTCCAGCATTTCAAGGTCGTTGTCTTCGTCTCCGAAGGCAATAATTCTTTCTGCGGGAATCGAGTAGGAATCGGCAATTATTTTCAATCCCACGGCTTTGTTCATGCCATGCTTGATTAATTCGATGACATGCCAAGGAGCGGCCCAGCGTCTGTGGTCAACCAGCTCTGCATGAACGTCCGACAAATAGGTGCGGATATTGTCGACTTCTTCTTCTGATGCATGAATCAGAATGCTTGTCACATCATCACCGAGATTTTTGCGGAGGTCTCCCACTGTAATGTCAGATGTATTCATTGTAAATACATCGAGTAATTTTTCGTCATGATAGTGAAAATAAACATGATCGATCACTTCGGCAAGAATATTTTTCACGTTGTGTTTTTCACATACTTCAACAATCTGCTTGACTGTTTCCACATCCAGCGTAGTGTGAAACGCTCCCCATTGATCGTCTTTCGGGTGATGGACAAATGCCCCGTTGAAATTGACAATAGGTGTATCAAGCTCGAGCTCTTCATAATACATGGAGCTTGCTCTGTATGGGCGGCCTGTTGAGATGCAGACGATATGTCCCGCTTCTCTCGCTTTTTTTAAGATTTCTTTTGAGTAGTCAGAAATCGTTTTATCATCCTTTAATAAAGTACCATCTAAATCGAGTGCAATTAAATGAGGTAGTGTCGTCATAGAAGCTCCTTTATTTTATGATTAAAGGGACGGCTGAAAAACAAAGTCCCTTTACAGTGTATCTTTTTTCCAAGATTATTGTCTACATGTTACACTTATGTTTAGAAAAGAAAGAAGTCTTAAAAAGGAGGTATGCCTCATGATCACTGTTGAAAAAATGAACATTGCCGGTATTCCCGTCCTGCACATCGCGAGGGATGCGGATAAAAATAAAAAGACGCCGTTTGTCCTGTTCGTCCACGGCTTTACGAGCGCCAAGGAACACAACCTTCACTATGCCTACCTTCTTGCAGAAAGAGGAATTCGCGTTGCTCTTCCTGATGCTCTTCACCACGGTGAACGAAGCGGAAAACTTCAGGGCACGGAGTTAAATATGCAATTTTGGAGCATTGTAATAAATGAGATCAAGGAACTTGATTTGATAAAGAATCATTTTGAAAAGAACGGCCTGATCGATCCTGAAAACATAGGCGTTGCCGGAACATCGATGGGCGGCATCGTCACTCTCGGGGCACTGACCAAGTACGAATGGATCAAAGCTGCAGCAAGCCTGATGGGCAGCCCTTATTATGAGCAGTTTTCCCGTCAGCAGATACAATATGTACAAAAAATGGGCATGAAGGTCCCTCTTACAGATGAAGAGCTGGAAAAGCATTTTCTCAGCCTTCAGGAATATGATCTCAGCCTACATACAGAAAAGCTTGCATCACGGCCGCTGCTTTTCTGGCATGGCAAAAAGGACAATGTGGTGCCGTTTGACCCGACGTATACATTTTTCAAGGAAATTCAATCTGCTTATGAGACAAAACCGGAGTATCTGAAATTTATTGCCGATACGAACGCCGATCATAAAGTTTCCCGAGAAGGACTGATTGCAACGGTTGACTGGTTTGCTGATTTTCTTTGCGAAAGCAAATCAGTTTAGGCCGGTCCCTTTGTCAGGTATACTAAGATAAGAGGAGTGATAAAAATGGATGAAGCATTGAAAGAGAATATATATGGCGCGCTTGAGCTTGTGGTTGACCCTGAGCTTGGAGTCGACATTGTCAATCTTGGTCTTGTGTATGATGTTGACCTTGATGAAAACGGTACAGCCCTTGTCACGATGACATTAACTTCAATGGGATGCCCGCTTGCAGGCACGATTATCGATCAGGTGAAAGCAGCCCTTCGCGATATCCCTGAAATCAAAGAAACAGAAGTGAACATCGTCTGGAATCCGCCATGGACAAAAGACAGAATGAGCAGAATTGCCAAAATTGCTCTGGGTGTTCAGTGAGTATTAAATCCCGGTCCTTTATGGATCGGGATTTTTTTCTTGATGAAAAATATATAAAAATACAATTGATTTTATTTTTATGCAGTATTATAATGGGTACTAAATCTCACATATGTACGATATAAATTAAAGGGTGATTCGATTTGAAGGTAGGTATAATAGGCGCTACAGGCTACGGAGGGAATGAGCTATACAGGCTTCTCTCAAAGCATCCACATGTAAATGAATGTATTTTATATACATCGTCAGAAGCAGAGAAGGCATACAGGGATTCTTATCCGCATCTGACTGACATCAGCTGGGAAAGCTTGACTGCCATTCACACTGCAGGAATTGAGTCCGAGGTGGATGTCCTGTTTATGGCATCCCCTCCCGGTGCAGCGGCAGAACTGCTGCCTGAGATCTGCACGGAAAAGGTAAAAGTCATTGATTTGTCCGGAGACTTAAGATTAAGAGATTCAAAGACTTATGAAAGCTGGTACAAACGAAAGGCAGCAGATCCGGTCATCGTGGGCAAGGCGGTTTACGGGCTTTCTGAATGGAATAAAGACGCAATCAGAAAAGCGTCCGTTATCTCAAATCCCGGATGCTTTCCAACGGCAGCAATCCTTGGTCTCGCGCCTGCGGTCAGCAGGGAATTAATCGATGAATCCTCTATTATTATTGATGCAAAAACCGGGGTTTCCGGTGCAGGACGCAAGCCTGGCGCCGGCGTTCATTATGCAGAGACAAATGAGAATTTTAAGATTTATAAAGTGAATGAACACCAGCATATTCCGGAGATTGAACAGGCTCTGTTAGAAATGAACAGCGCGGTAAAGCCTCTTACGTTTCAGACTCACCTTGTTCCCATGACAAGGGGAATTATGACGACCATTTACGCAAAGGCGAAAAGCGGCAGTTTAAAAGAGTGGCATGATCTTTATCAGGAATATTACAAAGATTGCTATTTTGTAAGAGTGAGGCCGGTCGGGGAATTTCCTTCAACTAAGGAAGTGTACGGTTCAAACTACTGTGATATCGGAATTGCTTTTGATGAAAGAACAGGCAGGATTACCATTGTGTCTGTGATTGACAACTTAATGAAAGGTGCAGCAGGGCAGGCAGTTCAGAATTTCAACCTGATGAACGGATTTGATGAAACAGCAGGTCTTGAAATGGCTCCCCTGTATCCATAAGGAGGCTTATCGATGCTAAAAGTAAAAGAGTCCGCTGGGATTCAGAAAATAGAAGAAGGTTCTGTGACATCGCCGCAGGGATTTAAGGCGGACGGGGTACATACCGGCTTAAGATATGCAAAAAGAGATTTGGGTGTCCTGATCAGCGAGGTTCCGGCAAGCTGTGCAGCAGTTTATACACAGAGTCATTTTCAGGCTGCTCCATTAAAAGTGACACAGGAAAGCACAAAGTCAGAGCAAAAACTGCAGGCACTGATCGTAAACAGCGCGATTGCAAATGCCTGCACAGGGGAGCAGGGGCTGAAAGATGCGTATGAAATGAGATCGCTGTGCGCGGAAGCATTCTCATTGAAAGAAGAATATGTGGCGGTAGCATCAACAGGTGTTATTGGAGAATTTCTGAAAATGGACTGCATCCGCAGCGGAGTAAGGACCGTTTCTCCTGTAAAGCTTGGGGCATCTGCTTTTGAAGAAGCGATTTTGACAACAGACACTGTGACAAAGAAAACGGCCTATGAGATTGTCGTCGGCGGAAAGAAAGTAACTATTGGAGGGTGCGCAAAAGGGTCGGGGATGATCCATCCAAATATGGCCACGATGCTTGCCTTCATTACGACAGATGCAGCAGTTGAAAGCGATGTGCTCCAGGGGGCGCTGAGCGAGCTGACAGATATTTCGTTTAACCAGATTACAGTGGACGGGGAGACATCGACTAATGATATGGTGCTTGTCATGGCAAACGGCCTTGCAGGCAATGATATGCTCACTCCGGAACATGAAGATTGGGATGCTTTTAAACTGGGGCTGAAAATGGTATGCGAAGATCTCGCAAAAAGCATCGCAAAAGACGGTGAAGGAGCAACAAAGCTGATTGAAGTGACAGTTGAGGGCGCTGCTTCAAATGAGGAAGCGAGAATAACGGCCAAGAAAGTCGTCGGATCAAGCCTCGTGAAAACAGCTGTTTACGGCTCTGATGCCAACTGGGGCAGAATCATCGGGGCAATCGGGCACAGTGATGCAAAAGTAAATCCGGATGGGATCGGCATCTTTTTAGAAGGCCAGTGTCTTTTTCATAATGGCCAGCCGCAGGCATTTTCAGAGGAACTGGCAAAAAAAGCGCTTGAGCAAGAAACGGTTGCCATTCATATTGATCTCAGGGTTGGAAACGGTGAAGGAAAAGCATGGGGCTGCGACCTGACATACGATTATGTCAAAATCAACGCAAGCTACAGAACGTAAGGAGCGGACTATGGACAGAACAGTGGTGCTGAAATGCGGAGGAAGTACAGTTGATGAGCTGTCAGGAGATTTTTTTGAAAGCCTGCACGAGCTGATCAGTCATGGACACCGGGTTGTCATTGTTCATGGAGGAGGGCCTGCCATCAATGCGGCCTTAAAATCAATGAATGTGCAGACGGAGTTTATCGGCGGCCAGCGGAAGACGACAAAGCAGGTTCTCGATGTAGCGGAAATGGTGCTTGCGGGACAAATCAACAAACAGCTGGTAAGAGCCCTGCAGCAGCACGGATTTAAAGCAGCGGGTATTGCCGGCTGCGACGGAGGGACCCTGACAGGAGAGCATCTGAATGAACAGGAGCTTGGGCACGTTGGCCAAATTACAGCAGTCGATGACCATCTTATTAAAACACTGCTGAAAGGCGGCTATATCCCAGTCATCGCACCGCTGGCCAAAACGATAGATCACTGTACGCTGAATGTGAATGCGGATACGGCTGCTGCAGCTGTAGCAAGCGCGCTTGAGGCAAACCAGCTGCTGTTTGTGACAGATGTAGAGGGCATCATGAAGGAACAAATCGTCATCCGGCATACAACTCCCGATGAAATAGCAGAAATGATCGGCTCCGGCATTATCAGCGGCGGAATGATTCCCAAGGTCCAGGCTGCCATAAAATCTCTTTCCCAAACGCTGAAAGAAGTGATGATCGTCAGCGGAAAGAGGAAGTTTGCATCTGAAGCATCCATCTTTGGAACAAAAATAACTGCCGGCAAGGAGGCTGCATTAAAATGAGTCATTTATTCCCTACATACGCAAGGTATGATCTTGAAATAAAAGAAGCAAAAGGCGCGGTTGCAGTTGATCAGAATGGAAAAGAATACCTGGATTTTATCTCCGGCATTGCCGTGTGCAATTTAGGTCATTGCGATGAGGATGTAAAAGAAGCTGTAAAAAAGCAGCTCGATAAAGTATGGCATGTTTCCAATCTCTTTCAAAGCTCTATCCAGGAAGAAACAGCCCGGCTGCTTACTGAAAGCAGTTCAGGAGATGCCGTCTTCTTCTGCAACAGTGGGGCAGAAGCGAATGAAGCGGCGATCAAGCTTGCAAGAAAGCATACGGGCAAGTCGAAAATCCTGACATTCAGACAGTCCTTCCACGGCAGAACATTCGCGACGATGTCTGCAACCGGCCAGTCGAAGATTCATGACGGTTTCGGGCCGCTGCTGCCGTCGTTTGAATACCTTCCGTATAATGATTCTGAAGCACTGGAGCAAATTGCAGGAGATGACTATGCAGCCATTATGCTTGAAGTGGTTCAGGGAGAAGGCGGAGTCGTTCCTGCAGAGCAGACATTCATGGATGCAGTAAAAAAAGCGTGCACAAGACTTGGAGCACTGCTGATTATTGATGAAGTGCAAACAGGCATCGGCCGGACAGGAAAACCGTTCGCCTATCAGCATTATGGTGCAGAGCCAGATATCATTACATCAGCCAAGGGGCTGGCAAATGGATTTCCGGCAGGAGCCATGATCGGGAAAAAAGAGCTGATTTCATCTTTTCAGCCAGGCTCTCACGGAACAACATTCGGAGGCAATCCGCTTGCGATGGCAGCAGCCAAAGCAACACTTGAAAAAATCTTTGATCCTGTCTTTCTCGAAGACGTGAACAGGAAAGCCGATAAAATGTACGATCTGCTCAAAGATGTCCTATCCGGTGCAGAAGAAGTGGAAGAAATCAGAGGTAAAGGCTTCATGATTGGCATTCAGCTAAGTCAGGAGGCAGCTCCACTCATTGCAGAACTCCGGTTGAGCGGGCTGCTTGCACTCCCGGCCGGGCCGACGGTGATCAGGCTGTTGCCGCCGCTTACCGTAACAGATGAAGAAATGTCTGCAGCTGCAGATATTATCGGAAAAACGTTGAGGGAAACGGCAGGGAGCGTGAGGTAGAACATGAGTATGGCAGATGGGTGCCATCAGTCAGCGGAAATTCCGGAATGATGGAACTGAATAGGGAGAATAGAGCCATCAACGGTTGAAGAATTTTGATTGATGGAACTGAACAGGGAGAAAAGAGCCATCAACGGTTGGAGAATTCTGTTTGATGGCACCAAACATTGAGAATAGAACCACCAACGAACAGAAAATCAGATTTGATGGAACTGAACATTGAGAATAGAACCACCAACGAACAGAAAATCAGATTTGATGGCACTGAACATTGAGAATAGAACCACCAACGAACAGAAAATCAGGTTTGATGGCACTAAACAGCAAGAATAGAACCACCAACAAACAGAAAATCAGTTTTGATGGAACTGAACATCAAGAATAGAACCACCAACGAACAGAAAATCAGATTTGTTGGCACTGAACATCAAGAATAGAACCACCAACGAACAGAAAATCAGTTTTGATGGAACTGAACATCAAGAATAGAACCACCAACAAACAGAAAATCAGTTTTGATGGCACGAAACATCAAGAATAGAACCACCAACAAACAGAAAATCAGGTTTGATGGCACGAAACAGCAAGAATAGAACCATCAACAAACAGAAAATCAGGTTTGATGGCACTAAACATCAAGAATAGAACCACCAACGAACAGAAAATCAGATTTGATGGCACTGAACATCGAGAATAGAGCCATCAACGAACAAAAAACCAGTATTGATAGCACTGAACATCAAGACCCGGATTGATGGCACCAACCATCACCACACTAAATTTTTTTTACACACCAATGCATAAATATACTCAAAGTTATATAAAAATTCATTTCGAGGTGAACGGAACATGAGCGGTTACCTGCTTCTTGAGAACGGCACAAGCTATAAAGGAAATTTAACCGGCGCGCACATCGGGGGCGAGATCGTTTTTTATACCGGCATGACCGGTTATCAGGAGGTGCTGACAGACCCGTCCTACCAAAATCAGATTATCGTCTTTACGTATCCGCTGATCGGAAATTACGGAATTAATGCTTCAGACTTTGAAAGTGAGAGACCTCAGATTAAAGGCGCTGTCTTTTATGAATGCTGCGAGCATTTTTCCCACTACGAGGCAGCTTACAGCGTGAAGGAGTACTTGAGCAAATGGAATGTTCCGTTTATCTGCCATGTGGACACAAGGTCTGTCGTCAAACAGATCAGAAAGCACGGAACGATGAAAGCAGAGCTTTCAGCCGAAAAAAAAGATCTTTCTATATTTCCTGAAAAACAGCTGCCGAGCATCAATGAAACCCTGACAACAGCAGGCGATGGGGATGTCCATGTTGCCCTTATTGATTTCGGGTTTAAAAAATCCATTCAGGCTTCCTTTTTAAAGAGGGGCTGCAAAGTGACGGTGATTCCTTATACAAAATTACATGAGCTTAGCTCAGTAAAGCCGGATGCCGTTGTTTTTTCAAATGGACCAGGAGATCCGAAGAGCCTTGCCATGTATTTGCCGGCGATCAAGAAAGCGACGGAAGACTACCCGTCACTCGGAATTTGCCTTGGCCATCAGCTGATTGCCCTTGCATACGGCGGAGATACGAAGAAGCTGCGGTTTGGACACCGGGGAGCGAACCACCCGGTTGCTGATCAGGTGAAGGGAAAAGTGTTCATGACTTCTCAGAACCACAGCTATGTCGTAACGTCCCATCAAGATGCATTTAAGGTCCGGTTTCTGAATGTGAATGATCAATCAGTGGAAGGCATGCTTCATAAGTCGCTTCCGATTCTGTCCGTTCAGTTTCATCCGGAGGCACACCCGGGACCGGCAGAGAGCGAATACTTGTTTGACGAGTTTTTGGAAATGGTGAAAAAGACAAGGAGAGAAACGGTATATGCCTAAACGTCATGATCTTAAAAGCATCTTGGTAATTGGTTCAGGACCTATCATCATCGGTCAGGCAGCAGAATTTGACTATTCGGGAACGCAAGGGTGCATCGCGTTAAAAGAAGAAGGCTACAAAGTCATTCTTGTGAATAACAATCCCGCTACAATCATGACGGATCATGAGTACGCTGATGAAATTTACTTTGAGCCTCTGACGGTGAAAAGTCTCACAAAAATTATTGAAAAAGAACGGCCGGACGGCCTGCTTGCATCGCTCGGAGGACAAACAGGATTAAATCTTGCTGTAAAACTGCATGAAGCAGGCATTCTTCAAAAATATCAGGTGGAAGTGCTCGGAACTAGCGTCGATTCAATTCAAAAAGGGGAAGACCGGGAGAAATTCAGAAAGCTCATGTATGAATTGAATCAGCCCGTGCCGGCGAGTGAGATCGTGACAGACGCAAAGGAAGCACTCGCTTTTGCAGAAAGTATCGGCTACCCGATTATCGTCCGCCCAGCCTATACACTCGGAGGCAAGGGAGGCGGAATTGCAGAGAATGAGAAAAGGCTGATGCAGCTGATGAAAAGCGGGCTGAATGCGAGTCCCATTCATCAGTGCCTCGTTGAAAAGAGCATTGCAGGATTTAAGGAAATTGAATATGAGGTGATGAGAGACCGCTCAAATACGTGCATAACGGTGTGCAATATGGAAAACATCGACCCGGTCGGCATTCATACCGGTGATTCTATGGTCGTTGCCCCGTCTCAGACATTGACCGATCATGAGTATCAAATGCTCCGCTCCGCATCACTCACAATTATTTCAGCGCTTGAAGTAATCGGCGGATGCAACATTCAATTTGCGCTTGATCCTGTAAGCAAACAATACTATGTCATCGAAGTCAATCCGCGTGTAAGCCGTTCCTCGGCACTTGCATCAAAAGCAACCGGCTATCCGATTGCCAAACTTGCTGCAAAGCTAGCTTGCGGCTATACACTGGATGAACTGAAGAACCCGCTGACACAATCAACGTTTGCGAGCTTTGAGCCTGCACTTGACTATGCAGTGGTTAAATTTCCGAGATGGCCGTTTGATAAGTTTAAAGATGCAGACCGTGTTCTGGGCACAAAGATGAAGGCAACAGGCGAAGTGATGTCAATCGAACGGAATCTGGAGGCAGCGATTCAAAAAGCAGCAGCTTCCCTTGAGCTCGGAAACATTGGAATCTGGCATGAGGATACGGCCGGTCTTTCGGATGTGGAGCTTCTGACCTTGCTGAAATATGCGACTGACCAGCGCTTTTTTGCCATTATGGAGCTTTTAAGAAGAAGCGAAACCATCGATGTTATCCATGAAGAAACCGGCATTGATTATTATTTTCTAAACATCTTTGCTTCCCTTATCGAGCTTGAACGGCAGCTGAAGTCTTCTTCCCTTCATACGATGACACGCGAGTTTTTCACCCTCATCAAGGAAAAAGGCTATTCAGACTCGTTTATCGCCCATTGCCTGAATGTCAAAGAAAAGGAAGTCTCAAAAGCGAGAAAATCACTCGGCATTACCGCTAAATATAAGCTTGTAGATACATGTGCAGGTGAATTTGAAGCGAGAACAAACTATTATTATTCTGCGTATTTTGGAGAGTGCGAGCTTGAAAAAGAAGCTTCTCCACAAAAGAAGAAGGCGCTTGTACTTGGTTCCGGCCCCATCCGAATCGGGCAGGGGGTCGAGTTCGACTATAGTGCTGTTCAGGGAATCAAAGCCCTGCAAAAGCTTGGATATGAAGCCATTATGATCAACAACAACCCGGAAACCGTCAGCACGGATTTTGAAACCGCAGACCGTCTTTATTTTGAACCACTGACAGTAGAACACGTGATGAACGTAATCGAGGCTGAGGGCATTGATGTCACGATTGTGCAGTTTGGCGGACAAACGGCAATCAATCTGGCTGCCGCACTTGAGGCCGAAGGAGCGCTTCTCCTTGGGACAGACTCAGAAACCCTTGATATTCTTGAAGAACGTGAACGGTTTTATCACCTACTTGACGAACTTGAAATCCCCCATCTTCCTGGAGCAACAGCGCATCACGAGGAAGAGGCGCTCGCGGAAGCTGAGAAGATCGGCTATCCGGTTCTGATCAGACCGTCTTATGTGATTGGCGGAAAAGGAATGCTCGTTCTGGAAACAAAAGAGCAGCTTCAAAAACAGCTGAAAACAGCAGGCAAGCATTCGTTTCCTGTGCTGATCGACCGCTATGTAATCGGAAAAGAAGCAGAGCTTGATTTAGTGGCAGATGGAACCGGCATTTTCGTTCCGGCAATTATGGAGCACATAGAGCCTGCAGGAGTCCATTCAGGTGACAGCATGGCGATTATTCCTTCCCGATCAATTAGTGCAGAACTTAAAGCAGAAATGCATGAAGCAGCTCTGAAAATCGTGCAGAAGCTTCAATATAAAGGCATGATGAATATTCAATTTTTAATAAAAGAGGATGAGCTATTTGTACTTGAAGTCAATCCGCGGGCTAGCCGGACTGCACCTGTTGTCAGCAAAGTGATGGATGTGCCGATGATCCGTCTTGCCGCTGAAGCGCTTGACGGAAAGATGCTCTCCCATCATTCAATAGAAGAAAAAGAGTATGTAGCTGTAAAATATCCTGTTTTCTCAAGCCATGCCCTTCAGAATGTTGATTTGCTGCTTGGACCTGAAATGCGGTCAACCGGAGAAGGCATGTGTCTGGCACCGACCATTGAAGAGGCACTTGGCAAAGTATTTGATGAAGAAGGCGGTAAGGAAACAAGTGTGTTTTTGGATACGCTCGATCAGCAGCTTCTCACTCAGATTGAAAACGCCGGAATGACAGCTGTCACAGAGGATTTTGATGAATGGGCCGATAATGTCCGCAATGGTTTGCTTGTGAGTCTGATGAAGGAACAATCAGCAGATCTAAGACTTAAAGCATTGGATAAAGGAATTAAAGTGTTTTCAATTCGGGAAACATTGGCCGCGTATCTGCAGGCGGCGCCAGATTACAAGGTGTACTCAATAAAAGAATTAACACGAACAGGAGTGAATGCGTGATGAGTTCAGTGAAACTTGCCCGGCCTAAGTCCTCTTTCTTTGGGAGAGACTGTCTGACCCTGCTTGACTATACAACCGAAGAAATTCTTCATATCATACACGAGGGCATGGAGATGAAAAAAAATCCGGTTCAGTCGGTGCTCTCAGGCAAAATCCTGGCGATGATTTTCGAAAAATCATCAACCCGCACCCGTGTTTCATTTGAAGCAGGCATGCAGCAGCTTGGAGGGAATGCTCTGTTTTTAAGCAGCCATGATCTGCAGCTTGGACGCGGCGAGAGCATTGCGGATACAGCTAAGGTTTTATCGGGTTACGTGGATGCTATTATGATCCGGACATTTGAACATGAAAAAGTCGAGGAGCTTGCCCGCCACGCATCGATTCCGGTCATCAACGGACTGACCGATACGTATCATCCCTGCCAGGCGCTCGCTGACTTAATGACCATCCTCCAGCTGAAAAAGACATTTAAAGGAACAAAGGTCGCCTACATAGGTGATGGAAACAATGTTGCCCATTCCCTGCTTATCGCATGTGCAAAAGTTGGAATGGATGCAGTCATTGCTCATCCGGAAGGGTATGGGCCGGATCCTGAAGTCATGAAAAAAGTTCAGCAGGTGTGCAAAAAAACCGGAGCAGCTGTCACAGCTGTCACGAATCCTGCAGAAGCAGTGCAGGGTGCCGATATCGTCTATTCAGATGTTTGGACGAGTATGGGGCAGGAAGAAGAAAATGAAATCCGTCTTGCCGCCTTTAAGGGATACCAAATCAACAGCAAGCTCATGGCAGGCGCAAAGCAGGACAGCAGCTTCCTTCACTGCCTGCCGGCCCACCGCGGCGTGGAAGTGACAGCGGAAGTCATTGACGGCAGCCAGTCAGCGGTCTTCCAGCAGGCCGAAAACCGGCTGCACGTGCAAAAAGCATTGCTGAAGGAGATTCTTGCTGGATAAAAAAATTCCATCATTTTGCCGGCGGCGATTCAAGTTAAATCGCCCATACAAACAAAACACCCCTGAACGGTTTTATTCAGGGGTGTTTCCTGTTTCAAGAAAAAAGAGTCAAAATCAAAATAACCGGTCCTACAATAAAGCAGTAATAAGCAAAGTATTTCAGATTTCCTTTTTCCATAATGCCCATAAACCACTTCAGTGAAAAATAGGACATGATGAGCGATCCTGCAAAGCCTGCTGCATATGGCATAATGAGCTCTTTAAAATGTTCATCTGCCAAGAGATCGCTGATGCCAAGGATCATTCCGCCTGCACTGACAGGTATAAACAAAAGAAATGAAAATCTAAGAGCTGTTTCCTGTTTTGTTCCGAGAGCCATGGCTGCTACGATGGTAGCTCCTGAACGGCTGATTCCAGGTATCAGGGCTACAGCCTGTGCAAAACCGATTATAACAGCATCCTTTACTGTCAAATCTCCGTCTTTTTTATTGCCCCGCAGATTTCGGATTAAATAAAGGGCAATACCCGTTACAATCAGGGATCCTGCAGCAAGCCTGACATCTTTGCTTGAGAGTACATCCTTGAATAAAATTCCGAAAACACCGGCAGGGATGGTAGCAATAATCAAATATAGAATAAATTGAAAATCTTTTTTATTCTCCGGATTTCTGTTTGCTGCGTAGCTTGCGCCATTTACAGTCAGCCGAATCAGATCCTCCCGGTAGATAAGCAAAACAGCAAGCAGTGAGGCTGCGTTGACAAGGAGTTCAAAGCTTAGTCCTTCAATTTTCAAGCCAAGAAAGTGCTGGGCGAACACCAGATGTCCGCTGGATGATACAGGGATTGGCTCTGTAAAACCTTGAAACAGCCCCAGCAGTAAATATTTCAGTATTAAATAAAAGTCTTCCATAAAGTAAATCCTCCGTTTCACTCCTCTATTTAACTACAGGTGAAAGAGGGTGTAAAGGCAAACTTAAGCGGGAATTTACATGGATTGACCTCGTTTAAACCATACTACAGATGTATGAAACCTTGAAGGAGGGAATCAATTTGGGGCAGCAGCACCGCTTTAAATCTGGCCAAAAAGCACCTAATAACGGTGTGTATGTAGAAATTGGGGAGACAGGTTCAATGGTTAAAAATCCCCGTAAAATAAAGCTTCAGGCAGGAGACCATTTTCCGGAAACGTCAAATGACGACCGTGAATGGACGTACCAGCGCAAACCTTGACAGCTGTGCATGCAAAAAACCCTACTGTTTTCAGTAGGGTTTTTTGCATGCAGAGTCGAAGTCAGGTATTAATGATGTCCCTCTGCCGATTTGTCAGGAACAACTTCACCCAAAATCAGGATGATAACGGTTACAGCTACAGCGAGTATAGAAGCAGTAACAAAACTATAGGCGACACCTGTCATAGAAGCAACAACGTATACCATCATTTGTATTAATAAAAACGTCCAGAAAAAAGTCCAAAAAAAGCGCAATCTGTTCACCTCATTCTTCAAACAATTCTATGTCCATATTATCATACATAGATTGAGGAATAAAAGCTTTATTTCTGCTGAACGTGACCATTTGATGAACGTTAATGGATGCCCGGACTGGGTATATATCCATTCGTTTTATAAGAAGTGAACATACGTTGTATAGAAGTTCAAAGTACGATTGAAAGGAGGTGGGCAAAGATGGGCATTACAAAACGTTTTTTTCAGCTTGATTCCGAGTGGACAATTATTCATTATCCGTATCAGCCGAATGGATTCGGGGTCTATATCTTCGGGGACAAAACTCATTTCGTGGATTCGCAAACAAGCTTCTGGCTTCAGCATTATGGAAGAAATCAGCTGCTTGGCGTACTTCTCGAAGCAGGCTATACGGTCTTTACGTCCAATTTGTACGGGGCAAATTGGGGAAGTCCGAAAGCACAGCAGCTCGCAATGAGGATTTATCATATAGTCATGAAAAAAGAAATCTTAAATGAGCGTGTTCACATTCTGTGCGAGGGAATGGGCGCGCTTGTTGCAAAGGAACTTATGAAATCAAGCGATAAAATCAGATCTGCTGCCATGTTTAATCCCTGCCTGAATCTAAGCGCCCACCTTGAAAAAGAGAGAGAGAACAAATTTTTCTACAAACGGCTTTCCCGCGAAATAGCCCTTGCGTATGACAAGGACCCAAAAGAGGCAGGGAGCATGACATTTGATGAAAGCTTTGATACAGCAGACATACCGGTTCATATTTGGCAGCGGATGAACAGCATCACTTACCCTTATCAGGACCACAGCAAAATGTATGAGGAGCACAGAAGCAAGCATGGAAATCCGATCGATCTCACGTTCCATCTTGCCGACAATCAATACAGATTGCATCATTCGGTCGTGAAGTTTTTTAAAGAAAATGAAAAAAATTTGTAGCCGGAATCGTTCCTGCATCAGGAACGATTCTTTTGCGCTGTTTTTAAGCATACGATTACTATAACGCTCTTATAAGGAGGATTCGTAACATGAAAAAAGCGTTCATTGCGGGAACCCTGCAGTTTGTCGGTTTTTCCCTCTGCAGCAGGCTGCTTGAAGAGGGCGTATGTGTTGATGGCATCAGCAATCATTATGAGGATGAACTCGAACAGAGAGTCGCTGAAGAAAAGCTGATGATGATCGGGAGAAATGCTCTGTTTCAAAGCGTGGATTCGGTTCCGGATGAAAAAGAGCTTGATATTATTTTCTGCTGCATTCAGGATCCTGCCGACAAAGAAAGCAGGATTCATGAAAATCTTCTAAAAGAGTGTGCTTCTCTTTCACTTACTCACAAAATCCCTCTAGTATTAATTTCATCGATGGAAGTATACGGTGAGAATCAGCTTGTCATTGATAAAAACACAGTACCAGCTCCGACAACGATAAATGGAGCTGCTCATTTAAAGCAGGAACAGACATTGAAAAAGTTATTTAAACAGTCAGATCTGCTGAAAATCATCCGGTTTCCAGGTCTTTACGGTCCGTGGCAGCCCAATTCGGGCAGCATTCATAAACGCATTGTTGCTTCCTTAACCGGCGGGAGCCCTGTTCAGGATGAAAAAGAGGAAAGAAGAGACCTGCTTTACATTGAAGATGCCGTTAATGCCCTGATTGAGCTGTCTAAGCCTGAAACATTTACAGGAGATACCATTCATTTGTCTTCCGGTAAAGTAAATCAGTGGAGAGAGGCTGCAGTGCTTTTGAATGAAAAAAAGGAAAGCGGTGTCGCCTGCAAAGTTTCAGAGGACATAAAATATACCGTGCGCAGCACTGTTTCGCTAAAAGATGGATTAAGCGCCCAAACCGAGTGGATCAGACAAAACCTCTATATTTTTCAGTCCCTTTAGATAAAATCTCCCATTTGTTTATTTATTGGGAAATATATCCTTGTGCCGAATGAGCCATACAGTCTAAAATATAGAGGAATCTAGACTAGCACAAGCTTAAAGGAGCTGCTTGCCATGCTGAAGAAAAGTATTCTCTTCGCGATGTGCCTTTTTTTTCTGGCTGGATGCGGACAACCCCGTCAGAATGAGCTGGAAAAAGTAGGCTTGCTTGTACCTGATACGATCAGCGATCAGGTTTGGGGAACGAAAGGATACAAAGGGCTTTTGAAAATACAATCGCAATACGGGGCCGAAGTCTTCTATAAAGAAGGAATGAATAATGAAGATGCGGTGAGAGAAGCCGTCAATGAGATGAGCGGCAAAGGAGTCAATCTCATTTTTGGCCATGGAAGCGAATATGAAGCCTATTTTGAAGGGCTGAATGAAGAATTTGAAGATATCAGGTTTGTTTTTTTCAATGGTGATGCAGATGGAGAGAATGTGACGAGCCTCAACTTCAATGCGAATGCCATGGGGTTTTTTGGAGGCATGATCGCCGGGGAAATGACGAGTACCAACAAAGTGGGAATTGTTGCTGCGTATGAATGGCAGCCGGAAGTTGACGGTTTTTATGAAGGGGCTTTTTATCAAAACCCTGATGTTGAAGTGAAGATTCAATATGTCGAGAGCTGGGATGACGTGCGGACAGCTCTGAATTATACAGATGAAATGCTTGCCGAAGGCGTGGATGTTGTATATCCGGCAGGTGACGGCTATAATGTACCTGTAATCGAAAGAATGAAAGAAAAAGGCCTGTATGCCATCGGCTATGTGTCCGACCAGTCAGACCTTGGAGAAACTACCGTTCTGACCAGCACGATTCAGCATGTGGACAGGCTTTATGAGCTTGTCGCAGAGAAATACCAGGCCGGGGAACTGGCCGGCGGAAATCTCTATTTTGATTTTCAGGATAACGTGATTGAAATGGGTACATACAGTCCGAAAGTCGATAAAGCCTTTCAGGAGAAAGTAGAGCAGCAAATTGAAACCTACCGGCAAACAGACAAATTGCCAAATCAGCTGTAAAGGAGAACTTAGAATGAGCCAGGATACAAAAACGCTTGAATTTATGCAGATTGCCATGAAATATCTTCCCGAGGCAAAAGCAAAGCTCGATGAAGCAGGAATTGAAATCAGAGCTGAACACCTTCAGCCGATGATGGAGCTTTTAACGAAAGTCATGAACGATGCATACGAACTTGGAAAAAATGAAGCAGGTAAATAAGAAAAAGCGCAGCCGGTGAGATAAGCTGCGCTTTTTTTATTTGAGCTTCTGTTTAAAATAATCCAGTATCGGTGAAAACTCTTTTACTACCGGCTTTAATTCTTTTATCGAGTCCATAATGTCATCAATCTGCATGAAAATGCTAAAATAATCGGTTCCGGACTGAGGTTCCTGCTCATCAAGAGCGGGCCTTTTTTCTGTTTCCTCCTGCTCTGGGCGCACCTCACGTCTATCGCCGAACATGAAGGAGTTGAAAAAATTTCCGGACTCATCCGACTGTCTTTTTTCGCTCAACATAAACACCTCTCTTAGTTTTCCTTACTGACATTGTATGTTCTGATTCAAAAGCGGAGCGAGGCAAACGCACAGATTTGGATTGAAATTTTGAAAAGAATACGATAAAATTAGTACCAGGTAATAATAATTGATTCTAAAAACAAGCGAAAAAGGAGCTGCATATATGAGTGCTGGAATTATTGGGATTGCACGGTATACTCCGGACCGTACTGTAACAAATGCTGATCTTGAGAAAGTGATGGATACATCCGATGAATGGATCCGCACACGGACAGGTATTGAAGAACGCCGTCTTGCAGAAGATGATATGGATACTTCCGATATGGCTTACTATGCAGCTAAGAAAGCGATTGAAAACGCTGGACTGACTGCAGAGGATTTGGATATGATTTTAGTGGCCACTGTGACCCCCGATCAGCCATTTCCTACGGTTGCATGCATGCTGCAGGAAAAACTCGGGGCAAGGAAAGTAGCTGCCATGGACTTGAGCGCGGCATGTGCTGGCTTTATGTACGGACTGATTACAGCTCAGCAGTTCATTGAAACGGGCGCTTATAAAAATGTGCTCGTTGTAGGTGTTGAAAAACTTTCAAAAATTACAGACTGGGATGACCGCAATACAGCCGTCCTTTTCGGAGATGGTGCCGGAGCGGCTGTTGTCAGCAGCGTATCAGAAGGAAAAGGATTTCTTTCTTTTGAACTTGGCTCAGACGGATCTGGCGGAAAACATTTATATCAGGATGAAAAAATTGTGATGAACGGCAGAGAAGTTTTTAAATTTGCCGTCAGGCAGATGGGTGAATCGAGTGTGAATGTCATTGAAAAAGCGGGCCTTAAAAAAGAGGATGTTGACTTCTTAATTCCGCATCAGGCAAACATTCGGATCATGGAAGCAGCGAGAGAGCGTCTTGAGCTTCCAGTTGAAAAAATGTCAAAAACGGTTCATAAATATGGAAACACCTCAGCAGCATCCATTCCGATTTCACTTGTCGAGGAAATTGAGGCAGGGACGGTTAAGGACGGAGACGTTGTGGTCATGGTAGGTTTTGGCGGCGGATTAACCTGGGGCGCCATTGCTATGCGCTGGGGCAGATAAACTTTCAAATATTAAAAAAGGCAGGGTGTATACAGATGACAAACAGGCGAGTTGTTGTAACTGGACTTGGAGCCATTACTCCAATTGGAAGCGATGCAGCGTCCACTTGGGACAATGCAATTAAAGGGGTATCAGGTGTCGGCCCGCTGACGCGGATTGATTCTGCTGATTACCCTGCAAAAGTGGCAGCAGAAATCAAGGACTTTGATGTTGAGAAGTATATGGATAAAAAAGATGCAAGAAAGATGGACCGTTTCACGCAATATGCCGTAGCAGCGTCTTTTATGGCGGTTAAAGATGCACAGCTTGAAATTACAGATGAGATTGCACCTCGTGTTGGAGTATGGATCGGGTCAGGCATCGGCGGGATGGAAACCTTTGAAAATCAGTTTGAAACACTGCTGACAAAGGGTGCCAGACGCGTCAGCCCATTCTTTGTTCCAATGATGATCCCGGACATGGCAGCAGGACAGGTTTCGATTGCTTTAGGAGCAAAAGGATTTAACTCATGTACGGTAACAGCATGTGCTACAGGCACAAACTCAATTGGTGATGCATTTAAAGTTATTCAGCGCGGTGATTCAGATGTAATGATCACAGGCGGAACAGAAGCACCGATTACAAGAATGGCGTTTGCCGGCTTCAGCGCAAGCAAAGCGCTTTCCACAAATCAGGATCCGGCAACAGCAAGCAGACCGTTTGATGCCAACCGCGACGGATTTGTCATGGGAGAAGGAGCGGGAATTCTTGTTCTTGAAGAGCTTCAGCATGCACTCGACCGCGGAGCGCCGATTTATGCAGAAATCGTCGGCTACGGAGCAACTGGTGATGCCCACCATATCACAGCTCCTGCACCTGGAGGAGAAGGCGGCGTGCGCGCGATGAGAATGGCGCTTGAAAACGGCGGCCTGTCTCCCGAGGACGTTGACTACGTGAATGCCCATGGCACAAGCACTCCTTATAATGATAAATTTGAGACGCTTGCCATTAAAGAAGTATTCGGAGAGCACGCATACAAGCTTGCCGTTTCGTCCACAAAATCCATGACGGGGCACTTGCTTGGAGCAGCGGGCGGAGTTGAAGCGATTCTTTCCATCCTTGCCATCAAAGAAGGCATCATTCCGCCAACTATTAACCTTCATGAAAAGGACCCGGAATGTGACCTTGATTACGTTCCAAACGAGGCAAGAAAAACCGAAGTGAATGTTGCACTGAGCAATTCACTTGGGTTCGGCGGACATAACGCAACGATTATCTTTAAAAAATATCAATGATTTTAAATGCCTCTTTTCTCCGGAAAAGAGGCATTTTCATTTCCCTTTTCACCCTCCCGCCCGCCTCCTCATAAGATACCCCAGAGGGGAGTGCGGATGTTTTATGACAGTAATCAAGACGAATGAGTGGCTCGGGGAATCAAGCGATCATCTTAAGATTTGCGGTCGGCTGAAGCCGTACTTTCATAAAAGCAGCATAAGAGAAATCAGCGGTTATTTGCATTCTTATGGTATGTACAAAGGGGAAGAAACGGGTCGCCTGCTGTTTGCAGATTTGAAGAAAAACAAGGTGTGGGACATTGTGAGGGCGGATGAAGCCTTGCTCAAAAAGGAATGGTCAGGTCCGGATGTGCCCGTCTTCATTCTGCCTGCTGATGTGGCCAACAGGAAAATGCGCGATGAATTTGGAGGGAAATCAGGTCTTGCCTTTCATAATAAACTCTTTCTGTTTCTGTCGGATAACAGCAAAAAAGAAATTCAGACGATCCTGACTCATGAATATCATCATGTCTGCAGGCTTGCAAAAGACCCGAAAAAGGAAAGGGACTATACGCTGATGGATGCGGTCATTCTTGAGGGCATGGCAGAGAATGCAGTCAGGGTGAGAATGGGGGAAGAGTATGCAGGATCCTGGACAAAGCGCTATTCGAAGGATCAGGTTCAGTCTTTTTATGAGAAAATCTTAAAACCGAATCTTGAGCTGAAAAGCGATTCCAGAAAGTTCACCCAAATCATGTTCGGAACAGGCTTTTATCCAAAGATGCTAGGATATGCCGCAGGCTATCAGATCGTGAAGGATTACATGGAAAAGACAAAAATAAACATGACAGATCTCTTTTTTGTTTCGTCAGACGAAATAGTTAATAAGTCATTCATTAAACCCAAGTAAGGGTTTTTTTGTTGGTATTTTTTCCTAGTAAAGACAGTAATTTAATAATAAAGTTACAATATTTTAAAAATTCGCTTGCTTTTGTAAAACTTTTGTAATACTATACAAATATATATTTTCTGACTATTCAATGTTTACAAAAAGTTAAGATGATTTATATAATTTATAAGGGAATTCTTTACATCATAGGGCGGTGAAGGGTATTGTCAGTACTGTTGGAAGTTAAGAATCTGAAAACATATTTTTACAAAAAGAAGCAAGCTGTTCCTGCTGTGGACGGTGTTGACTTGAAGATACATAAAGGCGAGACGGTTGCACTTGTAGGGGAATCGGGATCGGGCAAAAGTATTACATCTCTTTCAATTATGGGGCTCGTACCAAGTCCCGGAGGAAAGATAGTAGATGGAGAGATTCTGCTTAACGGCAAGGATTTGGCCAAGCTTTCCGAAAAGGAATTGTGCAAGGTGCGGGGAAATGACATCTCAATGATTTTCCAGGAGCCGATGACCTCCCTGAATCCTGTTCTGACCATTGGCGACCAGATTACAGAAGTGCTGATGTATCATCAGAAGCTTCCTAAAAACCAGGCTGTCAAAAAAGCAATTGAGCTTTTAAGATTAGTAGGATTCAGCCGGGCGGATGAAATTATTCATGATTATCCGCACAGATTATCAGGCGGAATGCGCCAGCGTGTCATGATTGCGATTGCGATGAGCTGCAATCCGAAGCTCCTGATTGCGGATGAGCCGACAACGGCACTGGATGTTACCATTCAGGCACAGATTCTGGATCTGATGAAAGATGTCAGCCAGAAATTTGATACTAGTATTCTCTTAATCACGCATGATCTCGGCGTTGTATCCGAAATAGCCGAGAGAGTAGTAGTTATGTATTGCGGACAAGTCGTTGAAGAAGCGTCCGTAGAAGATTTGTTTGATCTACCGCTTCACCCTTATACACAGGGACTCATGGCTTCGATCCCTTCAATTGACGGTGATATTGAGAAGCTGAATTCAATTCCGGGCAACGTTCCTACACCGGATAATCTTCCTGCAGGCTGCAGGTTTGCACCAAGATGCCCAAAAGCATTTGATAAATGTTTCAGCGCTCTTCCTGAGTTGACGCAGCATTCAGCTCATCGCTCTGTCCGGTGCTTTTTATATGATGACGAGGAGGCTGCCGTTCAATGAAAGTTGCAGATGCAGAAAGAAAGACAGCGCAGCTGAAAAACGATGAAACCATTCTTCAGCTGATTGATGTACAGAAACATTTTCCGATCAAATCCGGAATTCTTCAGAAAACTGCAGGGTATGTAAAGGCCGTAGATGGAATCAACCTGACTGTTAAAAAGGGAGAAACCATCGGAATAGTAGGTGAATCAGGCTGCGGAAAATCTACTGCAGGGCGGACGATTATCCGTCTGTATGAGCCAACCGGCGGGAAAATTCTGTTCGACGGACAGGATATCACCAATTTACCCGAAAGCGAGCTCCGCAAAACCGTCCGGAAAAATATTCAGATGGTGTTTCAGGATCCGTTTGCTTCATTAAATCCGAGAAAAACATTAGGTTCCATCATTAAAGAACCGATGAATACCCATAATCTTTACAGAGGAAAAGAAAGAACCGAAAAAGTAGAAGAGCTGCTTGAAAAAGTAGGATTGAACGCTTCCTTCATCAACCGCTATCCTCACGAATTTTCAGGAGGGCAGCGCCAGAGAATCGGGATCGCGCGGGCAATCGCCCTGAATCCTCAGATGGTCATTGCAGATGAAGCTGTGTCGGCGCTTGATGTATCGATTCAGGCACAGATTATTAATCTATTAGAAGATCTGCAGGATGAGTTTAACCTGACCTATATGTTCATCTCGCATGACTTGAGTGTTGTAAGACACATAAGCGACCGTGTCGGAGTGATGTATCTCGGCAAAATGATGGAGCTTGCTGATAAAAACAGCCTCTACTCTGAGCCGCTGCATCCTTATACTCAAGCACTGCTTTCAGCCGTTCCGGTTCCTAGAAAAGCAGGTATGGCAAGACGGGAGCGCATCGTCCTGAAGGGAGAATTGCCGAGCCCGGCAAATCCTCCGCAAGGCTGCGTCTTCCATACAAGATGTCCGGCTGCTACAAGCGCCTGCCGCGAAGCCGTTCCTCAATTTAAAGAAGTAAAGAAAAATCACTTTGTTGCTTGCCATCTTTATTGATGGCAAGATCAGCATACATCACACTCTTGAAGGGGGGAGATGGCAGAAGCCATAACTTGTCAGTCAAGAAGTCTAAAAATTAAAAATTTTCTAAGGGGGAAATACGAAGTGAAACAACGTAAAGGTTTATTTACACTGCTTAGCTTACTGCTTGTATTCTCGTTGTTCCTTGCTGCGTGCAACAACGGCGCGGGCGACAAACCTGCTTCAGGTTCTGGCGGCAAAGAAAAACCGGCTGAAGATGCCGGCGAACCGCAAATGGGCGGAGATTTGGTAGTTGGAACGATTGGCGGACCAACATTGTTTAACCCAATGTATTCTACAGATGCTTCAAGCTCTGATATCGAAGGCTTCATCTTTGACGGACTTGTGTCTTCTGACACTGAGTTCAACCCGACTTTGCACCTCGCTGAAAAAATCGACGTGTCTGAAGACGGTTTAACGTACACTGTAAAAATCAGAGAAGATGTTAAATTCCACGACGGCGAACAGCTTACTGCAGATGACGTAGTATTTACATACGGCATCCCTAAAAGCCCTGACTATGTCGGTGAGCGCGGATCTGGTTTTGAATCTTTAGAAACAGTAACTAAAAAAGGCGACTTTGAAGTAGAATTCAAGCTTAACAAGAAAGATGCTTCATTCTACCCTGTTTCTCTAAGCTACGGAATCCTTCCTGAGCATATCCTTGGAAAAGTTCCAGTTGGTGAGCTTGGCGAGAACGAATTCAACACAAAATCTCCAATCGGTACAGGCCCATTCAAATTTGTTGAGTGGAAAGACGGAGAATATGTAAAAGTTGAGAAGAACAAAGATTACTTCCTTGGCGAGCCATACCTTGATTCAATCACGTACAAAATCGTTCCTGACCAGGATGCGCTTCTTGCACAGCTTCAAGCTGGCGATGTTCAATTCACAGAAGTACCAGGTACTGACATTGAAACAGTAAAAAGCACGTTCAGCGGCGTAAAAGTTGAGTCTGGCTTAGGTCTTTCTTACACTTACATCGGCTGGAACCAAAAGAACGACCTTTTCAAAGATGTTAAAGTACGCCAGGCTCTAACAATGGCTCTTGACAGAGACGCTATGGTTTCATCTGTTATGAACGGCGACGGTGAAGTAGCTCACGTTCCTGAGAGCCCGCTTTCTTTCGCATACAGCGACGATGTGCCAAAGTTCAATTATGATGTTGAAAAAGCAAAATCTATGCTTAAAGAAGCAGGATGGGAAGATACTGACGGCGACGGCATTCTTGACAAAGACGGCAAGAAATTCTCATTCTCTCTAAAAACGAACCAAGGTAACAAAATCCGTGAAGATATCGCGGTTGTTGTACAGCAGCAATTAAAAGAAATCGGTATCGAAGTTAAGCCTGAGATCATCGAGTTCTCTGCTTTCATTGAGCAGGTTTCTGCACCAAACTGGGATTTCGATGCAATGATCTTAGGATGGAGCTTGTCTACTTTCCCTGATCAATATGACATCTTCCACTCAAGCCAAATTGCTGAAGGCTTAAACATGACTGATTACACAAACAAAGAAGCAGACAAGTTAATGGAAGAAGCGAAACAAATTCTTGATCAAGATGAGTATGCTACAAAGTATGCTGACATCTACAAGCTTATTGCTGAAGACCAGCCATACACATTCCTGTACTATCCAAACGTTCACCGCGTAATGCCTGAAAATCTTCAAGGCTACGAGTTTAACGCGAAGTCTGAATACTACAATGTCCACAAATGGTGGTTAAAACAGTAATCACTGATTACTGACACACTTCAGGAAACGTGCAAAGGGAAGGGAGTATCCCTTCCCTTGTTTTTATGAAGCAGAATTTGCACATTCTGATTGAATTTGAAAATTGAACGAGTCTGTTTGTTTTTGGACCCTGTTTTTACCTATAGAAAATTGAGAAGGAAAGGGGAGATCTAGCTGTGCTTACTTATATCGTCCGCCGAACATTGATGGCTATTCCCTTATTGTTAGGTATTACAATTATCTCGTTTGCGATTATCAGACTTGCACCTGGAGACCCGACAACACTTTTGATGGATCCGACCATCAGCCCTGCTGATAAGGCGAAATTTATGGAGAAATACGGATTAAATGATCCTGTTCACATTCAGTATTTGAAATGGCTTGGAAGCATGGTGCAGGGTGACTTCGGTACATCGCTTATCCGTAAGGGTGTGCCTGTAAGCGAAATGATTATGAACCGTTTGCCGAATACGTTATTGCTAATGGTTGTCTCAACTGTTCTAGCTCTGATCATTGCCATTCCATTTGGCATCATCTCTGCAGCAAGACCTTACACAAAAGTTGATTACACTGTATCTGTCACTTCTTTCCTTGGACTGGCTACCCCGAACTTCTGGCTCGGTCTTATTCTGATCATGGTCTTTGCCGTGCAGCTCAACTGGTTCCCGACCGGAGGAACCTCAACCTTGAATGCCGAATTCAGCATATGGGACAGGATTCACCATCTCATGCTGCCTGCATTTGTTCTTGCCTCTGCCGATATGGCGGGCTTGACGAGGTATTCAAGGTCAAGCATGTTCGACGTCCTTAAGCAGGATTATATGAGAACTGCCCGTGCAAAAGGGTTTAAAGAATCGAAAGTCATTATTAAACACGGCGTGCGAAATGGATTGATTCCAATCATCACAATTTTCGGTCTGATGATTCCTTCCTTTATCGGAGGAGCTGTCGTTGTTGAGAAGATTTTCTCATGGCCTGGAATTGGACTTCTTTTCATCGATTCTGCATTCCAGCGTGATTATCCGGTTATTATGGCGTTAACTGTTATTTCAGCTGTTTTTGTCGTCATCGGAAACTTAATTGCTGACATTCTTTACGCAATCTTCGATCCGAGAATCGAGTACTAGGAGGGGGAGCACAATGGCACAAACTAACCTGACACCGGAAACTTCTGGTCAGCTGGCGGTTCACGGAATCAAAGCGAACCCTGACACGTTAACAAAAATATTCTTCAGAAAGTTTGCCAAAAACAAACTGGCTGTTGCAGGTGCTGCATTCCTGATCTTTATCATCTCTGCAGCACTCCTGGCACCTGTCATTGCACCATATGCTTATGAGACACAGGATTTGACGAAAAAATTAGTTCCGCCGGGCGGAGCTGAGAATTTGCTTGGAACAGACCGGTTTGGACGCGACTTGCTGACGCGTTTGCTTTACGGGGCGCAAGTATCCCTGCTTGTCGGGTTTGCTTCAGTGCTAGGTTCCATCACAATCGGCACGGTTGTTGGAGCAATTGCCGGTTATTTTGGAGGCATCATTGATGCCATTCTAATGCGATTTGTGGATATTGTTCTTTCTATCCCGCAAATTTTTCTTCTGATCACTCTTGTAACAATCTTTAAACCGGGTGTGGATAAGCTGATCATCATATTTGCCGTACTTGGGTGGACGACAACTGCGCGTCTTGTCCGCGGTGAATTCCTGTCGCTGCGCACACGCGAGTTCGTTCTCGCTTCTAAGACAATTGGAACGAAAAGCTTTAAGATTATTTTCTCGCACATTCTTCCGAATGCGATTGGGCCGATCATCGTTTCTGCTACCCTTTCAGTAGGCGGAGTTATTCTTGCTGAGTCAACGCTCAGCTACCTTGGTCTTGGCATTCAGCCTCCGACAGCAAGCTGGGGCAATATGCTGCAGGATGCACAGAACTTCACCATTCTGCTGACATCGCCTTGGTACCCGCTATTGCCGGGTTCATTAATTCTCCTGACAGTTCTTGCCTTCAACTTTGTAGGGGACGGGTTAAGAGACGCGCTGGATCCAAAAGTAAACGAATAACAAGAAGAACAGCCAAGACATTGTTTCTTGGCTATTTTTTATTGTTAAGGATTTATAAAGGGTAAAAGGCATTGGAACACATAACAACGTCCAGTTGCAGCGCCTTAGATCCTCTGTCAGAACAAATACGGCAGAAAAGGCGGGACCTGGAATTTTCCGCCGGATTCTTATCTGCCTATCGAAGCGGGTCTTGGCGCTTCCGCTTTTGGAATTTGTCGAAAGAAAACAACCATAAAATGAACGAAATGGAATATATTTTCTTTTCCCTGCCTATACTGAAAGACAAAAGCATCGGAAGTGAGGGGTAAGAAATGTTGTTTCTTCATGATGTATGGGTGAATTGGTTCGAGGGTGAAGAAAACGGGTACAATGTGTGTCATTTTCACGAATGGAGAAAAGACGACAGTGTTGAGCTTTTAGATCAAGTTCCTCTGTTCAGAGTAAATTCAGTTTTATTCCATTATATTGAAAACGATTTGTCGGAACTGCCACAGGGACTGCTGAAGGACGCCTTTCAAAAGGCATATATCAGAAAAAATCATGAGCGGATTCAGCTTGATTATTGTTTTGTCGTTACAGACGGCGAAGGAATTCTTGCCGTTGATACAATCGGCTACAGTATTCCCGTCCGCAAAAGCCGGCTCATTCCAAGGCAGGAACAGCTGGTATATGAAATGATAAAAGATGTAGAAGCTGAAGAATATACATACGAGGCAGAAATTCTTGAAAAAGAGTTTCACATCCTCTCGCCAAGTCCATCTCAAATGAGCGGGCTGACCCGCAAGGAGAGACAGCTTAAGCAGCTGCTGTTTATGGCCCTGGATCAGCTTCAGTCAACAAAGAATGCAGCTGAAGTGAAATACTGGTATACAGAGTGGAATCCGTCTATGTACGAAACCATTCAGGACCTGAGCTTTGAGGATGTGTGGCAAAAGCTTTACAATGAGACTGTTTCAGGCTGGAGCCCAAAACACATGATTCTTACAGAAAACCTGATTAAAGGCCAGCCCTTTTTTGAAAAACTGTGGGATATGGAGCATGAATCAAAAGTAAATTAAGACAAGCTTAAAAGAAGCCGGAATTGGCTTCTTTTTCTGTTTTTGTAATCTGCTAAATAAAAAACCGGAAAAACCATTCCAAAACTTCTATTTAATAGGTAAAAAGCTGAAACAATGGTAAAATGAAAAAAAGTCATTCATTTGAGCGAGGGCATATATGATAAGTGAAAAAGTAAATGTGGAAGAGCTGCAGGCAGAGATTATCGAATTGAAAAGGCAGCTTCGGGAACAGGAAGAACTGATCAGAGATATTTCTGTTCCGATTATTCCTTCGATCATACCGGAGACCATTCTTGTGCCGATTACCGGGAAGCTTTCATCAGAACGGTTTGATAGGATTACGTCTAAAATCTTGGAAACATCTCACGCAAATGAAGTCGCTACTGTCATCATCGATTTTACCGCCATATCAGAACGGGAAATCGGGGAGGTAGAACTGTTTGGATCCTATATCCAGCAGTTGACGGCCGCTGTAAGGCTCATGGGGATTCAGATTCTGTTCGTCGGTTTTGGCCCTGCTGTCATCCAGCTGTTAATTTCATCTGGCTTATCAAACGGCCAGGACATCAAGACATTCTTAACCTTCCGGACGGCACTGCAGTACTTAATGGTGCAAAAAGGCATGGAGTTTGAAAAAATGTAGCAGGTATAAAAAAGGAGAGAGCTCTTTATTGAGCACTCTCCCTTTTTTATTTTCGTTTTCTTCCAAGACCCATAGCGCTTTCCATCTTTTTAATCATTTTTCCTGCCTGTGCGTTTGCACGTTCAGCCCCGCGGTCAAGGATTTCGTCAAGTTCATCTGATTCAACAAGGGCATAGTATGTTTCCTGAATAGGCTGCAGGGCGTTAATCACGGCAGCAGCGGTGTCCGCTTTAAAATCTCCGTAGCCTTTTCCTTCATATTTTTTCTCCAGGTCTTCGATGGAAATGCCTGAAAGAATGGAATAGATGGAGAGAAGGTTAGATACACCCGGTTTGTTCTCTTTATCAAATTTTACGATGCCCTCCGAATCGGTAACCGCGCTTTTGATTTTCTTTTCAATCACTTTAGGATCGTCCAGCAGTGTAATGAAAGCTTTCTGGTTTGGATCTGATTTGCTCATTTTTTTCGTCGGATCTGCAAGGGACATAATCCTTGCACCGATCTTTGGAATACGCACTTCAGGGACGGTAAAGATGTCATTGTATTTTTTATTAAAGCGTTCAGCTAAGTCTCTTGTGAGCTCCAGGTGCTGTTTTTGGTCTTCGCCGACTGGAACGAGATCCGTTTTATATAGTAGAATGTCGGCTGCCATTAGAGGCGGATAGGTTAACAGACCGGCAGAAACGGCTTCTTTGCCAGCCGATTTGTCCTTGAACTGAGTCATTCGCTCAAGTTCGCCGATGTAGGCCACACATTGCATCATCCATCCAGCCTGTGCGTGCGCCGGAACCTCTGACTGAATGAACAATGTTGCTTTTTCAGGATCAAGTCCAACAGCTAAATATAGTGCTGCAAGGCTTTTTATGCTTTTGCGGAGCTGCAGACGATCCTGCGGCTGTGTAATTGCATGCTGGTCGACAATGCAAAAATAGCAGTCATAGTCATTCTGCAGGTCCACAAACTGTTTCATAGCTCCGATATAGTTTCCTAACGTAACATTACCTGTGGGCTGGATGCCCGAAAAAATGGTTTTCATATCCTCACTCCTTCTTAAAATAACGCAAAAAAGCCCATTCGTCCCCTTGAACTAAAAGGGACGAATGGACCGCGGTGCCACCCTGATTATTTCTGTAAAAGAAATCACTTAGCGTCTTTTATCGCAAGACGAAACGGCTGATCCTACTTTGAAGTTCAGTCAGCTGCTCAAAAGTCCATTCCGCAGTGTTTATTGTCCGCTTTTCACCAGGCAGCAGACTCTCTGAAAAATAAGGTCACTGTGTACTACTCTTCTTCATCGCATTTACATGTTATTTCCTACATTATAGTAGCTTGCGCAGTGATTTTCAACTGTTCAGAAATAATAAACAGCAAGAGCAGCAAGCATCGTAGCCGCAAGCAGCAGTCCGGCAAGCAGGAACGGAGTATATTCAACCCGAAGAAGTTCAGAAAACAGTCTCATTTCCTCTACTTCCTTTTTATCAAGATCCCGGCCTTTGGATTGAAAGGTTCTTCTGAACCCTTGAGTGATGCCGTCAAAAAATCCGCCTTCAGCCACTAGAAGGAAAAGGGAAGCAAAGAGCAGAACCCCGGAAATGTAAAATGAAATATTGATATAATGCAACAGGCTGATCTCCTGATAGAAAAGCAGTGAAAGCAGAAAGACTAGAACAAATGACACGGTGAAGGCTGATAAAAATAATTTTCGATTCATAAATACCCTCTTTTTTCTTTTTATATTACTAAATTACGGGGATGTTCAATAGTTTTTTTATATTGAAATATATAAAAAAAATTATTGTGAGAAAAGTAATACTACTCAGAATATTGTCAGTTTCCCTGCAAAATAGTTTATTAGCTATTGTTGTATATTGTATACATTTTTAATTTTACTTACAATTTAAAATCTTTACAAAGGCAGTGCTTCTGGCCATTTTTATGTTAAATGAATGAAATATCATGAAGAAATACCGCAGATAACATAGATATAAAGAACTATTTTCGCTTTAAAAAAGTCTTAATTTTATTGCATTTGTGTAAATTTTATTAAAAAAATGAATGTACAAAAATTCGAAAGCTTGTATAATAGTGTTTGTAAGAATTTTTTAAAAATAAAAGGGAGGGTAATAAATGAAAAAGTCAAAATTTTCATTGCTTTTAGTCCTTTCGCTTGTACTGAGCGTTTTCTTAACTGCTTGCTACGGCGGAGGCGGATCCAGTTCTTCTGATGGAGGAGAAAAAGACAAAGACTCTAAAGAAGCAGCTGATGTTCCTCAGGAGCTGAAAGTACTTGAATCTTCTGAGATTCCATCTATGGACTCAGTTCTTGCAGAAGATACAATCAGTTTATCTCAATTAAACAATACGAATGAAGGTTTATACCGTATTGATGAAAACCAGGAGCCGATCCCGGGCATGGCTGACGGCGAGCCGGAAGCTAACGAAGACGGCACTGAGTACACAATCAAAATTAAAGAAGATGCTAAATGGTCAAACGGAGAGCCTGTAACAGCAAATGACTTTGTATTTGCATGGCAGCGCGCTCTTAACCCTGATACTGGATCTGCTTACGGTCCATACATGATGATGGGTAAAATCAAAAATGCTGAAGCATTATATAATGGTAAAGCTAAACCTGAAGATCTTGGAGTGAAAGCTCAAGACGAAAAGACACTTGTTGTCACTCTTGAAAAACCGATTCCTTTCTTCAAGTCATTAATGGCATTCCCTACGTTCTACCCGCAAAACCAAAAGTTTGTTGAAGAGCAAGGCGAAAACTTCGGTAAAAAGTCTGAAAATTTAGTGTTCAACGGACCATTCTCAATTGCTGGATGGGAAGGACCTGCTGATACTGAGTGGACTTTAGAGAAAAACGCTGAGTACTGGGATGCAAAAAATGTAAGTCTTGAGAAAATTACGTTCAACGTATCTAAAGATCCTCAAGCAGCAGCTAATGCATTCGAAGCTGGAGAAGCTGATGTAACTCCTAAGCTTTCAACACCTGCTGTTATCGCTCAATACGATGGTGACGACCGCCTGAAAAGATGGTTAGAGCCTACAATTTTCTGGCTGAAGCTTAACCAGAAGAACGAAGCTCTTGCTAACGTAAACATCCGTAAAGCAATTGCTATGGCATTTAATAAAGAAGATTTAACAAACGAAATTCTAAACAACGGTTCTAAACCGGCTAACTATGCTGTACCTGCTGAATTTGTTACACACCCTGAAACGGGCGAAGATTTCCGTGAAGTTAACAAGGACCTTCTGACTTACAACCCTGAAGAAGCTAAAAAACTTTGGGAAAAAGGATTAGCAGAAATCGGCAAGAAAGAAGTCAAGCTTGTATACCTTGGCGGAGACACTGAAACATCTAAAACAGTTGACTCTTACATGAAAGACCAGCTTCAAAACACGCTTCCTGGTTTAACAATCGAAGTTCAGAGCGTACCTTTCAGCGTGCGTCTTGACCGCGACAAAACTATGGATTACGACATCCAGGCTGCTGGATGGGGTCCTGACTATCTAGACCCGATCTCATTCTCTGATCTATGGATCACAGATGGCGGAAACAACAGAATGGCATATTCAAACGAAAAATATGACAAACTTCTAAAAGACGCTCAAACAACTCTAGCTAATGATCCGGCTAAGCGTTTTGCTGCTCTTCAAGAAGCTGAAAAAGTACTATTAGAAGAAGATGCGGGTATCGCTCCTATGTATCAGCGTGCTTCAAACCTTCTGATCAACAAAAAGGTTGAAGGCTTTACGTACCACCTTGTAGGACCTGAATACAGCTACAAGTGGATTAAAATCACTGACGCTGAGTAATTTTTTGTTGCAGTTACCAGAAAAATGATTATAATCAAAAAGAATAAGAAGAGAGTATATCCGATATACTCTCTTTTTACCTGCTAAAGAATTGTCGAATTATGTAGATAATTCTGAATTTTTATATAGTTCCAGGAGGTGCACACATGGTCAAATATTTAGGGCAACGCATGATTTACATGTTAATCACATTGATATTAATTGCCTCTTTCACATTTTTCCTAATGAAACTGATCCCCGGTACTCCATTTAACAGTGCCAAACTTTCTGACTCGCAAATTGAGATTATGAAAGAAAAATACGGGCTGGATGAACCTGTACCAGTGCAGTATATCACCTATATGACCAATATTGTAAAAGGTGATTTTGGAGTATCTTTCCAATTCGACAACACTCCGGTATCTGAGCTATTGGCTGCTCGTATCGCCCCTTCTGCAACCCTCGGATTTCAGGCAATGTTTGTAGGAACACTATTTGGGATTTTTCTAGGTGTCATTGGTGCTTTGCGGCAAAACACCTGGGTGGATTACGGAGCAACATTTTTTGCTGTCATAGGAAAATCCATTCCGTCATTCGTTTTTGCGGGACTCCTTCAATATTACGTTGGCGTTAAACTTGGATGGCTTCCTGTTGCTTTCTGGCGCGGGCCTGAGTACAGCATTCTGCCGACGATCGCTCTTGCGATGTTCCCGATTGCGATTGCTGCCCGTTTTATGAGAACGGAAATGATCGATGTTTTGAATTCTGACTACATCACGCTTGCCAAAGCAAAAGGTGCAAGCTACTTTGAAATTGCGTTTAAACATGCGCTCAGAAACGCGCTGATTCCTGTTGTAACGGTTCTTGGACCTCTTGCAGTAGGTTTGATGACAGGATCTCTTGTCATTGAAAAGATTTTCTCTGTACCGGGTCTTGGAGAGCAGTTCGTTAAATCGATCACTGTTAATGATTATCCGGTCATCATGGGTACAACCCTGCTGTTTGCATTCCTTTTTGTCGTCATCATTCTTGTTGTCGATATCCTTTACGGCATCATTGACCCACGAATTCGTTTAGCGGGAGGTAAAAAATAATGGCAGAAAAAGAAATCAGCAAAGAATTGTTCCAGCCCGCTAAAATTGATTCCTCTAAGAGTGAAGAGATTAACAAACCAAGTTTAAACTACTGGCAGGACGCCTGGCTTCGCGTAAGAAAAAACAAAGCTGCAGTTGCAAGCTTAGTTGTCATCGTATTATTGACGCTGCTTGCTTTTATCGGGCCTGCTGTCAGCGGATATGATTCAGCCCGCCAAAAAGCGACGCACTCCAACCTGCCGCCCCGCATTCAGGGACTTGAAAATGTGAGCTGGCTTCCATTCGACGGGACAAGAACCCTTAATAATGGAGAAGAAGTGAATGTGTACGAGCAAAAACAAATTAAAGAGTACTACTGGCTTGGAACAGATAACCTTGGACGAGATCAGTTCACGCGTATCTGGAAAGGAACGCAGATCTCTCTTTACATCGCCTTCCTTGCAGCCTTTATTGATATGGTGATCGGAGTTGCCTATGGAGCTATTTCAGGCTACTTCGGAGGACGAATTGACAATGTCATGCAGCGTATTATTGAAGTACTGATGGGAATACCGAACCTTGTTGTTGTTATTCTCATGATCCTGATTTTGAAACCGGGTATTATCTCAATCACTGTAGCCCTGACGATAACTGGATGGGTCGGAATGGCGCGGGTTGTGCGTGCGCAGGTACTTAAACTTAAAAATCAGGAATTTGTTCTTGCTTCCAGAACGCTTGGGGCGAGTCATTCGAAAATTATCTTTAAACATTTAATCCCGAACCTGGTCGGTGTCATTATCATCAATACGATGTTCACGATTCCGAATGCGATTTTCTTTGAAGCATTCCTGAGCTTTATCGGTCTTGGACTTCAGGATCCGATAGCTTCACTTGGAACGCTGATTGATGAAGGATTCAAATCGATGAGAGCATTCCCATATCAAATGATTTACCCTGCGATCGTAATCAGTGTCATTATGGTTGCATTCAATATGATTGCTGACGGACTGCGCGATGCGCTTGATCCGAAAATGAGAGACTAGAGGGCAGGTGAATAGACGATGGAAAAAATACTTGAAGTAAAAGACTTGCACATCTCCTTCCATACATTTGGAGGAGAAGTACAGGCAATCCGCGGAGTTGACTTTGACCTGAAAAAAGGAGAGACACTTGCCATTGTAGGTGAATCCGGGTCAGGGAAATCGGTTACGACTAAGTCAATCATGCGTCTGCTGCCTGAAAGCAACTCTGACATAAAAAAAGGCCAGATCCTTTTTGGCGGCAAAGACCTTGCCAAGCTGAGCGATAAACAAATGCAGAAGATTCGCGGAAAAGACATCTCTATGATTTTCCAGGATCCGATGACCTCTTTGAACCCGACAATGATTGTCGGCAAACAGATTATGGAACCAATTGTGAAGCACCAGAATATGAGCAAATCACAGGCGAAAGAGAGAGCGATTGAGCTGCTTCGTCTTGTAGGGATACCAAAGCCCGAGCTTCGCTTTAAGCAATATCCGCACCAATTTTCAGGCGGTATGAGACAAAGGGTTGTAATTGCAATTGCTCTTGCCTGCAATCCTAAAGTCTTAATTGCGGACGAGCCGACAACAGCTCTTGATGTTACGATTCAGGCCCAGATCCTTGAGCTGATGAAGGATCTTCAAAAGAAAATCGATACATCCATTATTTTCATTACGCATGACCTTGGAGTCGTGGCAAACGTTGCTGACCGGGTTGCAGTCATGTATGGCGGCAAGATTATTGAAATCGGCACAGTCGATGAAATTTTCTATAATCCGCAGCATCCATATACATGGGGATTAATCAGTTCGATGCCAAGTCTTGATTCTCAGGACCAGGAACTGTATGCCATTCCGGGTACGCCTCCGAACTTGCTAAACCCTCCAAAAGGTGATGCATTCGCTGCCCGTAATGAATATGCGATGCAGATTGACTTAGAAGAGCAGCCTCCAATGTTTAAAGTGTCCGATACCCATTATGCGGCAACATGGCTGCTCCATCCGGACGCTCCTATAGTTGAACCGCCGGCAGCTGTTAAACTGCGCCAGCGCAAGTTCCCTGAAATCAAGGAGGGAAAATAACACATGCAAAAAGAAAAACTTCTTGAAGTGAAAGATCTGAAACAGCACTTTAATGTAGGAAAATCGAATGAAGTGAAAGCTGTTGACGGTATTTCGTTTGACATTTATAAAGGCGAAACACTTGGACTTGTCGGAGAATCCGGATGCGGAAAATCGACAACAGGCCGTTCAATCATCCGTCTGTATGAAGCAACCGGCGGAGAAGTGAAGTTTGGCGGAGTCAATGTCCACGGAAAAAAATCAAAAGCTGATTTGAAAATCTTTAACCGTAAAATGCAAATGATTTTCCAAGATCCTTATGCTTCATTAAATCCGAGAATGAAGGTTTCTGACGTTATTGCCGAGGGAATTGATATTCACGGTCTTGCGAAATCAGACAAAGAGCGCATGGAGCGGGTATATGAGCTGCTTGAGACAGTTGGTTTGAACCGGGAGCATGCGAACCGCTATCCTCATGAGTTCAGCGGAGGACAGCGCCAGCGTATCGGAATCGCCCGGGCACTGGCTGTAGATCCTGACTTCATTATTGCCGATGAGCCGATTTCAGCGCTTGATGTTTCGATTCAGGCTCAGGTTGTCAACCTGATGAAAAAGCTGCAGCAGGAAAAAGGTCTTACGTACCTGTTCATTGCCCATGACCTTTCCATGGTAAAATACATCAGTGACCGCATCGGTGTTATGTACTTCGGAAAGCTTGTAGAGCTTGCAGATGCAGAAGAGCTTTACAACAATCCGATTCATCCTTATACACAGGCTCTATTGTCTGCGATTCCGCTTCCGGATCCGGACTATGAGCGCACGCGCATCAGAAAAAAATATGATCCTGCCCAGCATCAATACACTGCAGGAGATGAACCGCAGTTCCGCGAAGTAAAACCAGGACATTTCGTTATGTGTTCAGAAGCGGAATTCAAACAATATCAGTCAAAATATACGAACTAGCCATGTTGAAGTGACCTCTTTTAAAGAGGTCGCTTTTTTATGTTTCAAGGAAGTGGTTGGCAAATCCTGTTGGAATTTGTAAAAATAAGTCTCATTACATGTATGAACCGCTATACCTGTCATTTATAATAAGAAGAAACTAGCCAAAAAGGGGTGGTAACGTGGCTTTTTATAGGAAGGTTTTTCCTGTCGCATTGCTTGCGTTCATACCTGTATTAGCAGGGGGACATCAGGCACAGGCGGATTCCGTTTTAACCGCATCCGTTCATGAGTCTAAAGAAATCGTTCATCAGCTGAAAGAGCTTCCGGAAGAAATGCCCCGTTTTCTGTTTGATTCAGGCCTCGTGTTTCAGTACCCTGATGCAATTAGAGGGATTTATGTGACAGGCCATTCAGCAGGAGGCAGCAAGTTCAGCCAGCTCACAGACCTGATTGATAAGACAGATTTAAATGCTATGGTTATCGATGTGAAAGATGATTTTGGAAACCTGACCTATATGCCTGAAAAAAAGTCGCCTTATTTCGGGATCAGTAAACAATACATAAAAGATCCGCGGGCCATACTTGAACAGCTTCAGAAGAAGAACATTTATCCGATTGCGAGAGTCGTTGTATTTAAAGATTCTGTACTTGCGCAGCAGAAGCCCGAGTGGTCGTTTCAGGACGGCAGCAGCGTATGGAAAAACGGCAGGGGCGAATCATTTGTTAATCCTTTTATGAAGGAAGTATGGGACTATAATGTGAATATCGCCATTGAGGCAGCTAAATTAGGCTTCCAGGAAATACAGTTTGATTATGTCCGGTTTCCGGAAGGGTTTGAAAACAAAGATGCAGCCCTTACGTACAGCCAGGGAAAATATGGTCAGTTAAAACAGGATAATGTTCAAAAAAGGGTAACAGCGGTAACGGACTTTGTAGCCTATGCAAAAGAAAAGCTGAAGCCATATGGCGTCAAGGTTTCTGTTGATATTTTCGGATATACAGCAACCCTTCCGGAAGCGCCGGGCATCGGGCAGAACTTCTCGAAAATTTCAAGCCATGTAGATGTCATCTCCTCTATGATTTATCCGAGCCACTGGACGGCCTATTTCGGCATAGAAAAACCCGATCTGAAACCTTATGAGCTGATTACAGAATATGCGAAGCTCGAAAAGAAAAAGCTGGCAGAGCTGAAAAACAGTCCCGTCTCAAGGCCTTGGCTTCAGGACTTTACCGCCTCGTGGCTTGGCTCCGGCAACTATAAAAAGTACGGAAAAGAAGACGTGGAAGCCCAGATCAGGGCGCTTCAGGATCAGGGAATCGATGAATATCTCATATGGAACGCAGGGAACAATTATACAAAGGGCGTTGATTATACTCCGTAAAAAAGAGGCTGGGACGTAGCTGTTTTTTAGTCATGAAAAAACCGAACCAGGTCTTTAGCCGGTTCGGGTTTTTTAAGTTTAAAAGACTAGGTATAGATCCTAATGTGTGTTGTGATATTACGAGTGCAGCCGCTTTTACCGCAGGCGGTTCCTCGATTGTGGCGTCATTCGTTGCAGTGCTGCCACTTTTACCGAAGGTGGTTCCTCGATTGTGGCGTCATTCGTTGCAGTGCAGCCACTTTTACCGTAGGTGGTTCCTCTTTGTGGCGTCATTCTCGTTAGTGCTGCCACTTTTACCGGAGGAGGTCCTCATTTGTGGCGTCATTCGTGGTAGAGCAGCCACTTTTACCGTAGGTAGGCCCTCGTTTGTGGCGCCATTCGCATTAGTGCAGCCACTTTTATTGGAGATGGCTCTTGTCCGTTCCCCTCTAACAGCAGCACTTTGTTTCGTCCATTAAACTAAGTAAGTGTTCTAATCCGCTTTTAACCTCACTTTGCCTTTAACCTATTTCTTCCGTCCGCCGACTTTTCTCCAGCCGGCCTGTGTTTTCAGGGTGTGATCCACGTTTTCATTCTTCTTTTTTCCGGCAAAGATGGTTTCTCCAATTCCATTTGCCATAACTCCCATAAAGGCGGTAATTCCGATAACGAGTGCTGCCACAATCAGAAAATCTATTGCATATTCAGCCAAATCCATCACCATCCCATTATTTACTATATTTTTATAGTAGCTCATGTTTAACACTAAGGAAAGAGGGTATATCTAATTTAGAGAGAAACGAACGTTAACGAACAGCAAGGAGCGGGTCAATGAACTGGTATGAGAAGCTTAATCAGTACTTTCCTGTTGAGGAAATGAAATCAAAAGAACATATGGAAACTCTTCTGAAAGAGCGGGGTGATATTTATCATAAAGATGAAGGGGAACATCACGTTCTCATGTATGCCGAGCTTGATGATTTTATCTTCATTGATTACTTATTTGTTGCCAAGTCAGCAAGAGGCCAGGGACTGGGCCATAAGCTGATTGCGAAACTGAAAGAACTCGGAAAACCAATACTTTTAGAGGTGGAACCTGTGGATGAAGATGTACTTGATACAGGCAAGCGGCTGAAATTTTACCAGAGAGAAGGCTTTCAGCATGCAAAAGCGATTGGATACAGAAGAAAATCCCTCGCAACGAATGAAGTCAATCCAATGGAAATTCTGTACTGGTCACCTGATGATGCAAGCGAAGAGAAGATCTATGAAGCGATGAAAAAGACGTATTTGCTTATTCATACTTACAAAGACAAAGAATTCTACGGGAAAAAATATCAGGATGTTCAGGATGTCCTGTCGATAAACGACCGGGATGATTCAAAAGACATTTTTGATAATCTGAATTAATTGAGAATCCTGCTGTCCACTTGCGAATGACAAAACCTGCAGAACGCAGGAATTGGCAAGTGTAAAGGGAGTTTTCCCGCCACTTTACGGAATTGTAACTGTTTTGTCAAACATTTGTATTTAAAAAGTGTATACTTACTTACTTTTCTATAGTATAATCCTTTATAGATATTACTTAATTAAAGTAATTTCAATCTAAATACAATTCATCTTACTTATATAGCAGTATGCTCATTTACACATAAAGGAGTGAAAGGTTTATGGTAACGTTATATACATCACCAAGCTGTACTTCTTGTCGTAAAGCTAAAGCATGGTTGGAAGAACATGAAATTCCTTATACAGAGCGCAATATTTTCTCAGAGCCTTTGTCGGTAGACGAAATTAAAGAAATTCTGCGCATGACAGAGGACGGAACGGATGAAATCATTTCAACGCGTTCTAAGATTTTCCAGAAATTGAACGTTAACGTTGAAACGATGCCTCTTCAAGATCTGTATGATCTGATTCAGGAGCATCCTGGTCTTTTGAGACGCCCGATCATTATTGATGAAAAGCGTCTGCAGGTCGGATACAATGAAGATGAAATCAGACGATTCCTTCCAAGAAAAGTACGCACATACCAGCTGCGCGAAGCACAGCGTTTAGTTAATTAACTGACAGAAAACCTTCCTTATCATTTAAGGAAGGTTTTCTTTTTTTTCCATGCGCTGATAGATAAAGCCCGCTGCTGTCAGGAAGAGGATAAGCAAGTACGGAAGCAGCGTACCCATGCTCGGGTGGGTATGGAAGATTGGTGCAAGCTTATGCTCATGGATAATCATTTTGCCGGCTGTATAGGCAAGCATGCCTCCCCCGATGTAGACGAGAGCGGGATATTTGTCCAACAGCTTTAAAATCAAATTGCTCCCCCAGATCATAATAGGAATGGAGATTAAGAGCCCGATGACGACAAGCACCGTTTTCCCTCCCGCAGCACCTGCAACGGCAATGACATTGTCCATGCCCATCAGCATATCCGCCGCCACAATCGTCTGCACGGCTTTTCTCAGTGACTGGTGGCTTTTAATTTCTCCTTCCTTCTCTTCTGACCCGACAATAAGATGATAGGCGATATAGAGAAGAAGAATTCCGCCGATCAGCTGTACGAATGGAATTTGAAACAAATAGACCGCGACTGTTGTAAGCAGAATCCGGACGACAATGGCAAAAACCGTCCCGAGCACCACAGCTTTTTTCCTCTGCTTTGGCGGAAGGTTGCGGCTTGCCATTGCAATGACAATCGCATTGTCCCCGCCGAGCAGAAGATCAATGCCGATAATCATAACTAAAGACATGAGAAATTCCTGTTCCATTCAAGTACCTCTTTCTGTGTATTAGACTGCTCGTACCAAGTATATGAACGAAAAGATGAATTATGAGCTTATCCTTCTGGGCAAATAACTGTTTTTGTAAATCCTGAGGTTTTTTTATTTCATTCAGAGCAGTTTTATCATAAAATAGGAGTACAAGAAGCTTGAAAGGCAAGTCTCATTTTCAAGACAAGTTTTAAACGCCTGCGAAGCGCTGCGCTGACGATTAAATAGGTGCTGATTTGGGTAAAGTGTAAAAAAGTGCAACTTATTTAGGGGTTTAGTTGTCCCTTCAACATCATATAAAGAAGGGAAGGTTGTAAAGATGGAGATAGAGCGTATTAATGAATATACCGTAAAGTTTTATATTTCATATCTTGATATAGAAGAGCGCGGTTTTGACAGAGATGAAATCTGGTACAACCGCGAAAGAAGCGAAGAGCTTTTTTGGGAAATGATGGACGAAGTGCATGACGAAGAAGATTTTATGGTCGAAGGACCGCTCTGGATTCAGGTTCAGGCGCTCGACAAAGGGCTAGAAGTAATCGTGACAAGAGCCCAGCTTTCAAAAGACGGCCAGAAAATCGAGCTTCCCCTGTCTGAAGATAAAGTAAAAGAACTGCCTATGGATGAAAATATTGAATCCATCCTCGATCATCATTTCAGCGATGACCTTGATGAAAAATCAGACAGCTCGCAGGATGAGGAGGAACAGCAGCTTGAGTTCCTTGTGAAGTTCAATGATTTTGAACACCTTATTTCCTTGTCAAAAGTACAGCTCAGCGGGTTTACAAACGCGCTTTATTCCATGGAGAACCGGTATTACCTCTTTGTGGAATTCAACGATGAGCACTCAGACGAAGACATTGAAAATATGCTCAGTGTTATACTCGAGTATGGACAAGAATCACGCATGACGGTTCACCGCGTTGCCGAATACGGCAAACAAATTATTGCCGAAAACGCATTGAGTGTTATTAAGCAGCATTTCAGCTGAAGATCTAAAAGCCGATTTCATTCTGATTGAAGTCGGTTTTTTTTAGCCAATAGCGGCCATCACCTTTATAGAGTCAGGGGAATCACATGAAGAATACAGTCCGTGTTTTTTTATTTACAGCATTAATAGGAATAGGCATCTACCTTCTTCAAAACGTGACAGGCAGTATTTCAAGCGAATGGCTTCTGACGGCTGTGACCGTTTTGTTTACATTTTCGATTATCTTCATCGGCTTTGTTATCTTTCTTGAAAACCGCAAGCCATCGCAGACGATTACATGGCTCGTTGTCCTTGGAAGCTTTCCGCTGATTGGTTTTTTGTTCTACCTTGTGTTTGGAAGGAATGTAAGGAAGCGGAAACTGTTTGACAGAAAGGCGCTTGTTGATGAAAAAATCATGTTTGAAATTGAAGGGAATCAGCGCTCTTATGAAGATAAGATCGACTTAATGGGAGACCACCAGCAAATGCTTTTTAATCTGGCCCACAGGCTCGGCCATACACCGATTTCATTTGCAACGCGGTCAAAAACATTAACGAACGGGAAAGAAACGTTCGACCATATCTTCAGCGAAATCGAAAAAGCCGAGCATCATGTCCACTTGGAATACTATATTGTCAGACACGATGAAGTAGGCTGCAAGCTTAAAGATCTCCTGATCAAAAAAGCGAAGCAGGGTGTTGAAGTCCGCTTCTTATTTGATTCAGTCGGCAGCTGGAAGCTGTCTAAATCCTACATAAAAGAAATGCGCGCGGCAGGCATCGATGTGGTCTCTTTTTTGCCTGTTAAAATGCCGTTTTTAAATAATAAAGTTAACTTCCGCAATCACAGAAAAATCGTCGTTATAGATGGAACTGCAGGATTTGTCGGCGGGCTGAATGTCGGAGATGAATACCTGGGGAAAGATGCGTACTTCGGCTTCTGGAGGGATACGCACTTAATGGTGCGCGGAGAAGCCGTCCGCACACTTCAAATGATTTTTCTGCAGGACTGGTACTATATGACCGGAGAAAACCTTGTGAAAAAGGAGTACATGACACCGACTGTGCAACTGGAAGAACATGAAGGCGGAGTACAGATTATTGCAGGAGGGCCCGATAATAAATGGGAAGTCATCAAAAACCTGTTCTTCTCCATGATTATCTCTGCCAAAGATTCCATCTGGATTGCATCACCTTATTTTGTTCCGGATGAGGATATTCTATCTGCGCTTAAGGTAGCAGCCTTAAGCGGTGTGGATGTCAGACTCCTCGTGCCGCGCCGTCCCGATAAAAAAATTGTCTTTTACGCATCAAGGTCGTATTTCCTTGAACTGCTTGAAGCAGGAGTAAAGATCTACGAATATAAGGAAGGCTTCATGCACAGCAAAATTGTCATCGTCGATTATGAGCTTGCCTCAATCGGAACGGCAAATATGGATATGAGAAGCTTTCATCTGAACTTTGAAGTCAACGCTTTCCTGTACAGAACACGAAGCACACAGAAGCTGGTCAATGACTATGAAAAAGATATCTTGGACTCTCATGAGATTATCATGGATGAATTTGAAAAACGGCCGTTCAAACAGAAATTGTTTGAATCCATGTCAAGGCTGCTTTCGCCATTGTTGTAGGGCATACCTAAAGAGGTGTGTCTTTTTTTGTGCTTTCTTTCTCCTGTATATTGTATAATGGAAAAGAATTCTAAATAGGAGCTGATAGATAAACATGCTGATAGCCAAAGATGCTGATGGCAGACTGATCAATCTGACATCGATAAGGAACGGTCATTCAGATCTGCATCGTATGCGCGGAAAAACGCATTACTGTCCCGTGTGTGAACATCCCCTTGACCTGAAAGCGGGCAGCATTAACATTCCTCATTTTGCCCATCAGAAACTGAAATCCTGCCTCATCGACCACGAGCCTGAATCAGACTATCACCTGAACGGTAAGATCCAGCTGTACGAGTGGCTGAAAAGTCAAAACATGGTCCAAACAGAAATGGAACGCTATTTTCCTGAGATTATGCAGAGGCCGGACGTTTATGCAGACACAGGGCAAAGAAAAATTGCCGTCGAATTTCAGTGTTCAGCCATACCTGCCGCCCAGTTTTATAAACGAACTTCGCAGTATAAGCAGGCAAATATTGAACCGCTCTGGATTCTTGGAGCAAAAAACGCGGTAAGATTAAGCAGCAGCACCTTTCGCATCTCTCCGTTTCAATGGCTTTTTGCAAAACAGGGGCCTGATATTCTTGGTCCACCATATCTCCTGTCTTATTGTTCGTCCCTTCAGGCTTTTCTTCTCATCGAACACCTCATCCCATTTTCCAAGCAAGTGTTCACATCCATTCCCTCAGTCAAACCCATCCGTCATATCTCCCTTCACGATGTAACTCCGCAGGCAGCGCCATCGCCAAAAAATTGGACACAGTGGCTGAACCTCGTCAAAATGCACCGGCTTAAGCCGCACATCCACTTATCAGAAGAACTGAAATCCCTTCAGCAAACTCTCTATGAAAAAAAGCAAATTCCGCTGTCATGTCTTCCTTCAGAAGCCTTCATTCCTGTCGCGACTGGATATCTTTTTCATACAGCTGTTTACGTTTGGCAGACAAAGATCCTGCTTTTTATAGACTCTTTATCTGTGCGTTCAGTCTTTCAGCTGCAAGATGCAGGAAATGAAATAAAGCGTGACCGCCAGATTGGAAGACGTGATATCAGCCATTTGAAGCACGTATCCATCGGAGCACCTGTCCGGGCTTACCTTGAGGCGCTGACTCAAACAGGATTGATCGCGAAGGAAACCACCTATTCATACAGAAAAACGGCAGAGCTGAACTGGACTCATAATCAGGAGGAGCTTTTAAAAAGAGACAATGAGCTTTTAAACAAAAGATAAATGAGTATGAACAGGGGGGAGATGCAGCAACCTAAGGACAAAACGAAAAATGGAGGAATGAGTATGTTTTATAAGAAGAAAAAGAAAGCGACTTTATTTGATTTTACTGTAACAGCAGCAAGCACGGGAGCCATTGCCTACATCCTTGCAAAATCGATGCAGAAACACGGGGGAGAAAATGACGGACCCCGTCGGGAAATGTCTGATGTTGAGTGAAAATAGCAAGACTCTTCAATTGATTTGATAGAAAATATAGAATATTATTGGAGTAATCATGTTTAAAAGGGGGATATTTCCATGACAGAACAAACAGCTGCAAAAACGCTGCCGAAACGGTCTGAAATTGCTGTAGAAGACACGTGGAGACTTGAAGATATTTTTAAAGACGACGAGGCATGGGAAGCGGAATTTAAAGAAGTAAAAGCAGCCCTGCCGAAAATGGAAGAGTTTAAAGGAAAGCTTGGAGATTCTGCAGATGCCTTTCTTGAGGCCTTAACGTATCAGGATTCAGTAATGGAGAGACTTGGCAAGCTTTATACATACGCGCACATGAGATACGATCAGGATACAGGGAACTCCCACTATCAGGGACTGAACGACCGCGCCGCAAACCTCTATACGCAGGCAAGCAGCGTGTCATCCTACATGATACCGGAAATACTTGAAATGGATGAAGCGAAGATCAAAGAATTCCTTCAGGAAAAAGAAGAACTGAAGGTGTACGGACATACACTGGATGAAATTAACCGCCAGCGCCCGCACGTGCTTTCAGCCGAGCAGGAAGCCATGCTTGCTCAGGCATCGGATGTTCTCAGTTCTTCAGGCAATACATTCGGCATGCTGAACAACGCAGATCTTGAATTTCCGTCCATCAAGGATGAAGACGGCGAAGAAGTGGAAGTCACCCACGGCCGCTATATCCGCTTTCTTGAAAGCGAAGACCGCAGGGTAAGAGAAGATGCATTCAAAGCTGTATACGGCACGTATGACAAATACAAGAATACATTCGCAAGCACGTTAAGCGGAGCCGTTAAAAAAGATAATTTCTACGCAACAGTAAGAAACTATTCTTCTGCGCGCGAAGCGGCACTCAGCAACAACAACATTCCGGAAGAAGTATACGAAAACCTTGTGAAAACGGTGAATGACAACCTTCACCTGCTGCACAAGTACATCGAACTCCGTAAAAAAGTGCTGGGACTTGAAGAGCTGCACATGTATGATCTGTTCACACCGCTCGTAAAAGAAGTGAAGATGAAGGTGCCGTACGCAGAAGCAAAGGATTACCTTTTAAAAGGCCTTGCTCCTCTTGGAGATGAGTACATCGCTATATTAAACGAAGGGTTTGAAAACCGCTGGGTTGATGTTCATGAAAACAAAGGAAAACGAAGCGGCGCCTATTCATCAGGCACATACGGAACAAATCCTTATATCCTTATGAACTGGCAGGATAACGTAAATAATCTCTTTACACTTGCACATGAATTCGGGCACTCTGTGCACAGCTACTACACACGCAATTCACAGCCTTATCAGTACGGGCACTATTCAATCTTTGTGGCAGAGGTGGCATCTACCTGCAACGAAGCACTATTGAATGATTACCTGCTGAAAACAATCGATGATAAGAAGAAACAGCTGTATCTTTTAAATCATTACCTTGAAGGATTCAGAGGCACGGTCTTCCGCCAGACGATGTTTGCGGAATATGAGCATGCCATTCATAAAAAAGCACAGGACGGAGAGCCGCTGACTCCTGATCTTCTGACTGAACTGTACTATGATCTGAATAAAAAATACTTCGGAGAACATTTGACTGTAGATGAAGAAATCGGGCTTGAGTGGGCAAGAATTCCTCATTTCTACTACAACTACTATGTCTATCAATATGCAACAGGGTTCAGTGCAGCTACGGCGCTCAGCAAACAGATCCTTGAAGAAGGGGAGCCTGCCGTTAAACGATACATTGAGTTCCTCAAATCAGGAAGCTCTGACTACCCGATTGAAGTCCTCAAAAAAGCCGGCGTAGACATGACTTCAAAAGAGCCGATTGAAGAGGCGCTGAAGGTGTTTGAAGAGAAACTGAACGAAATGGAACAGCTTCTGTCTGAATAAAAGAAAAACCTGCAGCGATCATTGCTGCAGGTTTTCTGCTTTCATCTAAAACCCTTTAAACGTATTCCGGTGATTCACAAAGTACAGAGTTACAAAAATGGAAACAAACAAAAGCGGCGAAGAAATCAGCAGCGGGAACATTTCCATCAGCCCAAGAACGTTCAGGAAAAAGCTGATAAGCAGGATTACGACGCTGATAAGCAAGGGGATGCGGTTATTCATAATCTCCTCCCGGATTGTCCTTTTTAAAAAACTATGAAGTGCCGGGCATTTTTATGTTTGTGACAAATTTGTGAAATGAAGATCAATGGGTTGTCATAAGTCGACAGAATCTGATATATTATAGATGTGAAATTAATCACAAACAAACATTTACCCCTTTGTTTGACCGTGAAAAATTTCTCCCATCCCCTTTGTTGTCGTTAAGACATACAGAAGACTCCGTATTACCCGTGCGGAGTCTTTTTAATGTTTATATTGTAAGCGCTTTCTATCTAAGGTGACGCTGAACTCTTTTTGGATCCTGCACATCATCTGGTTTTTTAAAGGTGTCCAAAGGGAATAAGAAAAAAGACCCGTACATATGTACAGGGTCCGTTCATTTGATATATCTCCAGAAAGTGCCGTGTTTGAGCGGGACACGTTCTGCTTTTTGAGCAAGCATGTACTTTTTCATTTCCCTATCCGCATCTTCATGGGTCAAATTGTAGACAGCGGCAATTTCGGCTGTGGCTACAAAACGGTAATAGCTCAGAAAGATTTCAAGAGGGGGAGCGACAGATTTTTTCGGCAGGTCCCCGATCATTTCAGACAGGATGCCTACATACATTTCGTAAGGATAGATTCCGCTTATCTTCAGTCCTTCTTCATCCACATTCTGATTGAAGAACGTAAGAGTGGGATTTTCCTGAACCTCCATCTCGGAAGAAATTTTCAAATCGCATTGAAGTGCTTTCGCGGCGCTTGGCGAATGAAGATCTCTTATGAATTCATCTTCGTCCAGTCCTACTTCTTTTGCAATCTCCAGGAGTACTCTTTCTTCTGAAATATTTCTCGTTTCAAGAAACAGAACTTCCTGAAGCTTCCGCAAATATTTGATTCCGGCTTTTCTTCCCTGAAGCTCGGCAGCTTTAACCGCCAGGGATGCTGCAAAAGGTGCTGAAATGTTGCTTTCTGACTTAAGGATGCCGTCGCAGGACATGCCGGTCAGACTGGCCGTTTTTTCCCATGCTTTTGACTGATTGACGGGTGTCCTCTTTTTGAATTGATTAAGCGTGTTGATACGGCCGCTGATAATGTGTTTCAAAGTGAAAAAACGCCCGTATTCAATCTGAAGTTTTTTAATAATCGGCTCAAGAGCCCAGCATTCAGGACATAAAGGATCGATAAACATGTAAATCTCAAGCGGTTTTTTTGAGTTTCCCTGGCAGTGAGAGAAAAAAGGTGCCGTATTCTCACTGTGGCTTATCATCATTGGTGTATCCCTTTCTCTTGCAGCTCTTTGTCAGGTGTGTTCACCATATGCCGGGCCGTCAGCTCCAGCCGTTCAAAAAACCATGCTTGAAATCGTTCATCCAGATCCAGTTCATCCATTGCTTCTTCCATGCAGGACAGCCACGCGCGTGCTCTCTCAGGCGTTATTTCAAATGGCAAATGCCTGGCGCGAAGCATGGGATGTCCGTGTTCTTCTGTATATAAAGACGGTCCGCCCAAGTATTGCGTTAAAAATTGTTTTTGTTTTCTGGCTGTTTCCGATAAATCATCCGGAAAAATCGGAGAGAGCAGAGGATGCTTATGCACTCTTAGGTAAAAGGCATCAACCAGCTGCGAAAGTGCATCTGCTCCGATCGCCTCGTACGGTGTTGCAAATTGATCAGCCATTCCAGTGATCTCCTTTATTTCGTAATAAGCTTATTGTAACAACTGACTTGCCATTGCTCAAACAAACTGCTCTGAGTGTCTTTAGTTCTTTCTCATTATATAAGGAATTATGCTTTTAGGCGACAGGGATTTTTCTGGTCTGTCCTGTATTTGAAACAGCATAAAAAAAAAGCCGATTCATTGGAATCAGCTCTTCATCAGGCGTAATAGGCATCTGTAATTTTTTGAACGTAGCTGCGTGTTTCTTTAAAAGGGGGAATTCCGCCGTATTTATCCACATTCCCCGGCCCTGCATTATAGGCAGCGAGAGCAAGCGATACGTTTCCGCTGTATTTCGTGAGCATTTGCTTCAGGTATTTCGTGCCGCCTTCCACATTCTGAACCGGGTCAAAAGCGTTGTATACGCCAAGTGACCTGGCGGTGGCAGGCATGAGCTGCATGAGTCCTGCCGCCCCCGCATGACTGACCGCATCCGGATTGAAGTTTGATTCCTGTCTGATGACTGAACGGATCAATTTCTCGTCCACACCATATTTGGCTGCCATTTCAGAAATAATGCCGTCAATATGTGAGGTTCTATTTTCCGGCATAGGCTTTGGAGCACTCTCTATTTGAACGTGATCATTCAGTAAAGGCGCTGGCTGAGTCAGCTGGACCGGCAGTCCAATTGGCGTACGGACAGCAACGGAATCGTTTTTCTGATCCTCATTGATAAAAGACTGAAAAACATCCTTGAAATAAGAATGGGAGGACAGGGGGGAAACCGTTGTTTCTTCTCCTGAAAGACTCCGCAATGCCTGCAGCTGCAGGGCTGATTTGAGATGGGCGATATCCATTTGCTTTTTACTCCTTACTTGTTTTCCGTCAGAAGTTTTTGGTCGTAAAAACGTTTGATTTTATTAGGGGTTTTGCGAACCGGAATATGGTGAGAGGCAAGCAGGTTCTGAAAAGAACGATATCCCTCTTCCGCATTTGTCACTTCAACCTCAATTTCGTAATCCTCTTTATTTAAATATCGGCTGTGATCAAGCACAATTAAGCCTTCATCTGTGTTTTTTTCAGCCCGTGAGGTGGACAGCGTCCCGAAAAACCTCAAGTCACCTGAATTTACTCCGAGGTTTTGGAGCTGTTTTGTAATGGCTCCCTCTCTCAGCCGTTCATTCGAAAACAAAAGCCCTTCCGCTTCTTCTTTGTGCAGCTGCTGGTGTGTTTCAAGCAGTCCGATCTCTGCAGGCTCTTTCAGTGTAAGCACATAGCTTCCATTTTTAAACCGGATGCGCAGGGCAGCATTTGAGGCTTTCAGCTGAAAATCAGGCGTGTCAAAGTAATGGTTTTCCTGAAGGCTGAATGCATCTTTTGTAAAGCCGAAAAAATCGGTCAATCTGTCAAATTCCTGTTTTGTAAGCAGGTTCTTATATTCAATTTCAATTTCCTGGTTCATATACGATGTTCCTTTCCGTTCTGACACTATCTTCTTCCATTATCGCAATTAAAAAACGGGTTTTCAATGTTTATCATGTAAAGGGGGAATATGTTAGAATAGACGTGGAATTGATTTGGAAGGAGATTGCTATGAAACAGAGAATTGAAGTAACAGGGGCAGTACGCGAAAATGACCGGATGATCTTTCAGGCACAGCCTTTTGAAGAGTCAGACCTTGCAGGACTTACTGCAGTGGGCCAGGTGCTTGCAGATTCGGATCAGCTTTCATTTATATACATATTGGATTATCAAGAAGAATTTATCTACGCTAATCTTCCTTCAAAGGTTTGGCCGGAGCTTAAAGAAACACTCGACAGCAGCATACCGGCATATTTGACGGTCAATGGGCTGACGATTGAGCTTAAGGATCTTCATGATGAATTATCAGCCCTGCTTGAAAACATAAAAGGAAATGCAAACTACGGGGAAGAAATGGAAAGAAAAGCAGTAGAAACGTTCGGTTTGGAAGATTGATACATAAGGAATTTTCTTAAAAAGAGATCAAATGCAGTGCACGCTGCAGCTTCGTTTTTTTACAAAAGGGGGAAGGTTATGATCGGAAGAAACTGGGAAGTGTTTTTAGCTCCGTACCGCCAGGCGGTGGATGAGCTGAAAGTAAAGCTGAGAGGAACCAGATCTCAGTATGAATTAGAAGGGACGCATTCCCCAATTGAATTTGTTACCGGCAGGGTGAAGCCAATCGCGAGCATTCTGGATAAAGCGAAGAGAAAAGAAATTCCGCTTGACGCTCTGGAACGCGATATGCAGGACATTGCAGGCATCCGCATGATGTGCCAGTTTGTTGATGATATTAAAATTGTAGTGGAGATGCTCAGGAAGCGGAACGATTTTAAAATCATTGAAGAACGGGATTACATTACACAGAAAAAAGCAAGCGGATACCGCTCCTATCACGTGGTGGCAGAGTATCCTGTCCAGACGGTTTCAGGGGAGAAGAGCATCCTTGTGGAGATTCAGATCCGGACGCTTGCGATGAACTTCTGGGCTACCGTTGAGCATTCCCTGAATTACAAATACAGCGGGAATTTTCCGGAGGACATTAAAATCAGGCTGAAAAGCTCTGCGGAGGCAGCATTTCTGCTCGATGAAGAGATGTCTAAAATCCGCGGGGAGATACGAGATGCACAAGTCATTTTTTCAAGGAAAACGGACAAGAATGATAAATGATGAAAAAAGGGGCATGCTGCTATGAAATTTGCAGTAACATCTAAAGGTGACACGGTATCAAATACTTTGATGCATAAAATGAAAGCCTACTTGATGGACTTTCAGCTTGAGTATGACGAGGACAAGCCTGATATTGTGATTTCTGTAGGAGGAGACGGAACGCTCCTGTATGCGTTTCACAGATACCGAAGCAGACTTGATAAAACGGCTTTTGTAGGGGTGCATACGGGACATCTCGGGTTCTATGCAGACTGGGTCCCTGATGAAATTGAAAAGCTTGTGATCGCCATTGCCAAAACGCCTTATCAGGTAGTGGAATACCCGCTGCTTGAGGTCATCATCAGACATAATGACGGCGGACGCGAAGCAAGATACCTTGCTCTCAATGAATGCACCGTAAAGGCCATTGAAGGCTCTCTTGTTATGGATGTAGAAATCAAAGGCCAGCTTTTTGAAACGTTCAGAGGAGACGGGCTATGCATGTCAACGCCATCCGGCTCGACAGCCTATAATAAAGCCCTTGGAGGAGCCATTCTCCATCCCTCTATCCCTGCCATTCAAGTGGCTGAAATGGCTTCCATCAACAACAGAGTGTTCAGAACGGTAGGCTCGCCGCTTGTGCTGCCGGACCATCACACATGCCTGCTGAAACCGGTTAATGATGTGGATTTTCAAATTACAATCGATCACTTAACACTTCTCCACAAAGATGTAAAATCGATTCAGTGCAGGGTAGCCAATGAAAAAATCAGATTTGCGCGGTTCAGACCGTTTCCATTCTGGAAGCGTGTCCGCGATTCATTCATATCGGAGTGACATGCCTGTGGACGCGTTTTTATTATCATGGACGATTCCTTCTGAAGACGAAGGAAAAACCATCAAAGACTATCTGAAAGAGAAAAAAATTTCAAAGCGTGCCTTAACCGACATCAAGTTTGCAGGCGGAAGCATTCTGCTGAACGGGGAACATGCAACAGTCCGTGCAGCGCTCTCTGCCGGAGATGACCTGAAGGTGACGTTTCCGCCTGAAGAGCCAAGCGCAGGGATTGTTCCGGAAAAAATGGATTTGGATATTGTGTATGAAGATGAATGGTGCCTTGTGATCAACAAACCTCCGTTTGTACCCACAATCCCGTCCAGAGAACACCCGGGCGGAACCCTTGCAAACGGCCTGCTGGACTATTACCGGGAAAACGGAATCGCTGCAACCATTCATGCTGTGAACCGCCTGGATAAAGATACTTCGGGACTCATGCTTGTCGCGAAGCACCGTTTTGCCCATTCGCTCTTTTCTTCCATGCAAAAGCAGGGAAGCATTAAGCGGACATATGCCGCTTTAGTAGAAGGGGCTTTGACCGAGGAGAGCGGAATCATTGATGCACCAATCGGACGCAAAGAGGAAAGCATCATCGAACGGACTGTGCGGGAAGACGGACAGGATGCAGTCACGCAATATCAGGTGATGTCTTCTGCGGAAAAGTACACCCTTGTAACTCTCAGGCTCGAAACCGGCCGCACTCATCAGATCCGGGTTCATATGGCTTATATCGGGCACCCGCTTTGCGGAGACAGCCTTTACGGAGGAAGCAGGGACCTGATTGGGAGACAGGCACTGCACAGCAGAGTACTCTCCTTTTTTCACCCGCTTCTTGAGAAGGAAATGACGTTTGAAGCGGAGATTCCAGCAGATATGCAGGCAGTGCTGAAAGGCTGATAATTGAAAGAAGACCGCCGTCGATTATGCCGGCGGTTTTTGATAGTTGGATTCTATAGAGTCAATTGGCAGAAATGCTGGTTTAAAGAGGGTTGGTAGTAAAACAAGGAAAGTTGGTAGTTATGCATGGATAGTTAGTTGTAAATCGGATGAAGCTGGTTGTGTTGGGCGGATTGTCGGCAGTAATGCATCCTGCCCAGAAGAGCGGATCTGCACCAGCCCAAGATTTAGCTGACTTGCATCATTCAGGGACGCAAATCAACTCAAAAATGCCCAAGATCTTGCTAGAAAAAGAGGTAGTTAGTGTGCCTGAAAAGAGTTTGGATAGCTGAAATGAAACCCTATTGAAATGCGCCCTCCGGAATATAGGGAAGTAAAACATGAAAATGCAACCCTATAAATAGCTCCCTCAGAAATATAGGGCAGCAAAACATGAAAATGCAACCCTATAAAATGCTCCATCTGAAAAATAGGCCAACAAAACCCTAAAATGCTGCCCTATAAAAGATTGCCGCAAAAATATAAGACACCATTACACCAATACGAAACCCTATAATTCGCCGCATCCAAAATAAAGGGCACCATTTTCATAGAAATGATACCCTTTCACAACAATATACTTCCACCTTCATCCCCTCACTCCGTCCCGTCCAGCTCCCTGAAACGTGTTTCAACGTAAGGCATGGAAGAGGGCACAGTCACCGTCTCTTTTTCCGGGTACCTGAGGGCTGTCAGCATTCCGCCAAATACTGCTCCGGTGTCAATGTTGACTGTGTTCCCGACGAATCTGGCTTTGCGCACCGGCGTATGTCCGTACACGATAAAGGGTTTTCCGCGGTACAGCTTGGCCCAGTCTCGTCTGACAGGGGTGCCGTCCGGATTCGTTTGGCCCGTAATATCTCCGTACAGAACAAATTCTTTGACCTTTTTGTTCGTTTTTCCTATGTAATCTGCCCGGATCCCGGCGTGGGCAATGACCAGTGCACCACCGTCAACCACCTGATAGAGAGGAGCCTGTTCGTACAGGTTCATGAAGCTTGCATAGATCTGTTTTCGTTCTTCTTCTTCCAGGGACTCAAGCTCTGCTGCGGTAGTTTCGAGTCCGTGGGCGACCTGGACTTTGTTCCCGAGCATGTAACGGTACAGTTTATTGCAGTGATTGCCGGGCACATAATAGGCTGCATTGTTCTCTATTAAAGCCACAACGGTTGCAATAACCTTGAGCGACTTTGGTCCTCTGTCAGCAAGATCACCTACAAACGCAAGCTTCCGGTCAGGGTGGAGCGGAAATCCGCCGGCCCAGTCGTACCCAAGCTTTTCCGTCAAGCTTTTAAACTCATCAAAACATCCGTGTATATCTCCGATAATATCGAGCTTCACACCTGCCACTTCCTTACTTTTCTCTTTTCTTCATCTTATCAAAAAAAGCATCTGGATTTATTCTTCCATTAAATGCACAATTGCATCCCATTATAAAGAAAAACCCGCTCACGTAAGCGGGTTAATCAAACATATACTTTCTCGTTCTTGAGCGGACATTCAGCACAATTCCAATGGCAATCATGTAAGTGGCAAGCGAGCTTCCTCCGTAGCTGATGAACGGGAGCGGAAGTCCTGTAATCGGCAGGAGGCCGACGGTCATGCCGACATTCTGGAAAACCTGGAATGTGATCATGCCGATTACGCCCGTGCAAAGAAAGCTGCCGAACGGGTCGTTGCTTTCAAGTGCGATGTGAACCATCCGGTAGATCAGAAGGAAAAACAGGGAAATGACAATACTTCCACCGATGAAGCCGAACTGTTCACTGATAATCGCAAAGATGAAGTCCGTATGTCCTTCAGGCAGGTATACTTCCAGCTGCTGATAGCCTTTGCCGTATAATTCTCCGGAGCCGATGGCAAGGAGCGATTTAATCAGCTGAAATCCGATATCGTTAGAGTATTCATAAGGGTTCAGCCAGCCGTAAATCCGGTCCAGCTTGTACGAGTTCGTATCAAGAATATACGTGTTGAAAAAACTCGGGAAGGCAAAATAGATGCCGACTCCCATGGCAAAAACGGCAGCACCTGAAAAAACGAAGCCGAGAATGATTTTCCATTTCACGCCAGAAACGAGGATCAGTGATCCGATGATGGCGCAAAAAACCATCGTCATCCCTGTATCCGGCTGTCTCATCAGCAGGAGTATGGGAGGTGCGGCTGCTGCAAATACTTTACCTAATAGGAGCAAGTCGTCTCTCACAGTATTGGTTGCGTATTTCTCCCTGTGATCTGCTATAATTCTGCTGAGCACAATAATCATGAAGATCTTCATTAATTCAGAAGGCTGGAAGTTTCCGATTCCGGGCAGTGTGTACCAGCTTGTCGCGCCTTTGATCGGCTCTACAATCGGCGGCGGAAGAATTTCAAGGCCGATGAGCAAAAGCATCCCGAATCCATATAAATACCATGAGAGCTGCTTGAAGCGGTCAAAGTCGATAATCATCGTTCCAATGACGGCGATAATACCGATGATGTACCATCTGAGCTGCAGAAACGCAAAGTTTATATTCTGCAATTTTTCGGGTAAAGTAGGCTGGGCACTGCTTATGGCGACGGCACTGGTCAGTGCCATTAAAAACATAATAAAAATCAGCGTGTAATCTAATTGCTGCTGTGGGGATTTATCTGTGTTCATACGGGATCCCTTTCTTGTACTTTCAGTCATTATATGGTTTGTGCTTAGCTTGCAAGCGAAAATCATCTTTTTCAATCTTAGCGAAAATTGACGGTTTTGCAAAGGATTCATTTGTAAATCAGTCAAAAACATGATACCTTATCACAATGAAAAAACGGTTGTGAAGACTGCAGAATGCCGTACCGGCGCATGTTTACAGCGAATAGACGATTTGTATCACAATTTCATGACATTTTGATTTCCCGGTGATTTAGCGACAGGGAGAGGAGGAGATTCTTTATGTCAGAAGAAAAAGAAAAAGTTGTCATTGAGACAGAAGCGCTCGTGACAGCATTAGAGAATGAAGACTTTGACGGTTTTCGCTCGCTGTTTTTGGAGCAGCATCCATATGACCAGGCAAAAATGTTCGTAAAGCTCGAACAGGAAGAGCGTTCAAGGGTCTATCAGTATTTGTCTCCTGAAGAGATGGCTGCCCTGTTTGAAAATATCGAAGATGAAGAATACAACTACGAAATGTATCTGTCAGAAATGGATCCAAGGTTTGCTTCGCAAATGCTTGAGCACATGTATGCGGATGATGCGGTAGATGTTCTGAATGAGCTCAACAAAGATCAGGTTGCAAGCTACCTGACCATTATGGACGATGAAGCAGCGAAGGAAATCCGCGAGCTCCTTCATTATGAAGAGTTTACAGCAGGAAGTATCATGACGACGGAATTTATCGCGATTCAGGCGAATCAAACCGTCAAATCGGCGATGCATATCCTTAAGCATGAGGCTCCTGATGCTGAAACCATCTATTATCTGTATGTCATTGATGAAGATAAGCACCTGGCGGGAGTTATCTCTCTCAGAGATTTAATCGTGAGTGACGACGATGTGATGATTGGCGAAATCATGAGTGAGCGTGTGTTTTCCGTCAGTGTTGGGGAAGACCAGGAAGAAGTTGCCCGGAAAATGCGGGATTACAACTTTCTTGCGCTGCCAGTTGTTGATTTTCAAAATCACCTTCTTGGAATTATTACGGTTGATGATATCGTGGACGTTATTGATGAAGAAGCATCTGATGACTATTCCAAGCTCGCAGGGGTTTCGGATGTGGACTCTATTGACAGAGGTCCTCTTTCCGCTGCTAAAAAAAGACTGCCATGGCTCGTGATTCTTTTATTTCTCGGGATGCTGACGGCCAATCTGATCGGGCAGTTTGAAGAGACCCTTGATAAGGTAGCAATTCTTGCTGTCTTCATTCCATTAATTGCCGGAATGGCCGGAAATACAGGCACGCAGGCACTGGCAGTTGCCGTCCGCCGAATTGCCATGGGGGATGAAGAAGGCGGAAACTTCAAAATCATTGCCCGTGAAGCGGGAACCGGCTTAATTAATGGTGCTGTCTGCGGAGTTCTTGTAACGGGCGTCGTGTACTTCTGGAAACAGGATCTGTATCTTGGTCTGCTTGTCGGTGTATCCATTCTTGCCACGCTGACTGTCGCGACAATTGCCGGAGCGTTTGTGCCTCTTATCATGCACAGGCTGAAGGTCGACCCGGCCGTTGCATCCGGCCCGTTTATTACAACGATTAATGACATTATTTCCATCCTTATTTATTTCGGAATGGCCACAATGTTTATGCAGTACTTAATCTAACTACAGAAATGAGGGAAAAACCTTGCACGGAGCTTCTTTTTCATCACTTGTTATTGTCCTGCTCGCAGCTTTTATCACTCCGCTCATACTGCACCGCTTCAAAATAAAAGTGATGCCGGTCGTCGTAGCAGAAATAATTATGGGTATTGTGATCGGCAAAAGCGGGTTTGACCTTGTTCAGCAAGATATGTGGCTCGAAACGCTGTCTATGCTCGGATTTATTTTTCTCATGTTTCTGAGCGGTCTTGAAATTGATTTCACAGCATTTATCGGGGGCAGGAAAAAAGAGGTGCTGCCATCCGGAAAAGAGGCGCCGAATACGTTCCTTGTCTCTTTTCTTGTTTTTGTCGGCATTTTTATTCTTTCCCTGCTGCTCTCTTATCTGTTTGTTCTGATCGGATTTATTGAAAATGCGTTCCTGATGACGCTGATCATCTCGACCATCTCACTCGGGGTGGTCGTGCCGACGCTTAAGGATGCAGGTATCATGAAGTCGAACATCGGACAGATTATTCTTCTTGTCGCCGTCATTGCCGATTTGGTGACGATGATTCTGCTTGCTGTATTTGCGTCTATTTATGGCGGGGAAAATACGAATATGTGGCTGATGCTCATTTTGTTCGGAGCTGGTGTTGCCCTTTATTTTATCGGCAAAACCTTTCAGAGCAGATCGTTTATCGAGACGCTTTCTAAAGGCACGATTCAAATTGGGACAAGAGCTGTTTTTACGCTGATTATTGTGCTTGTTGCGCTTTCAGAAACGATCGGTGCAGAAAACATTCTCGGCGCCTTTTTAGCAGGCGTGCTCGTATCTCTTCTTTCCCCGAACAAGGAAATGGTTCAGAAAATGGATTCGTTCGGGTACGGCTTTCTGATTCCGATATTCTTTGTCATGGTTGGAGTGGACCTTGATATTTGGTCGCTGTTTAAAGAACCTAAAATTCTTATGCTGATTCCGCTGTTGTTTATCGCACTGCTGATATCAAAAGTTGTTCCGATTTATCTTTTAAAAAGATGGTACGATACGAAAACGACGCTTGCTGCTGGATTTTTGCTTACATCCACATTGTCGCTTGTTATCGCCGCAGCGACGATTGGAGAACGGGTGAATGTCATTGACTCGCAGATGTCCGGGGCGCTCATTCTGACGGCCGTTCTGACAAGCATCTTTACGCCGATTGGATTTAAAAAGCTTTTCCCTGAAAAGCTCGGTTCCAAGAAAAGACTGAAGGTTGCGTTCATAGGGGCCAACCAAATGACGCTGCCTGTTACAAGAGAACTGAATCCGAATCTGTATGAAACAATCATCTATCATACGCATGTTGATAAAAACGAACAGCAGATTGCCGAATCTCTTTTTCAAATCGAAGAGGTTGAAGATTATTCGATTGAGACGCTTCAGGAAAAAGGGGTATTTGAATCGGATATTCTGATTGCAGCAACAGGCGATGAGGATGCGAATGCGGAAATAGCCCTGATGGCAAAAGAGCTTGAAGTCGACAGGGTCATTGCAAGTATTGCTTCGCCCCTGCTTGATGAGCAGCTGAAAGCAAAGAACATTGATGTGTTCTCTGTTCTGCTCTCGACCAAAACGCTGCTCAGAGCCCTGATCGAAGCGCCGGGCATCATGAAAATCCTGACGCACAGCGAATCTGCCCTTTATCAGATCAAAATGAACAACAGACGTTACGACGGCATGGTCCTCAGGAGCTTCCCGTTCACGGGAGACGTCATTTTTGTCCGGATTTTCCGGGAGAATGAGTCCATTGTTCCTCACGGCGATACGGAGCTGAAACGGGGAGATCTTCTGATTTTGACGGGATCATCCGAGTATATCGATGAACTGAGGCAGGAGCTCGAGTTTCACAAAAATTAAGCAGAAATTTCCTGAAAAAGCCTTGAAAGATATTTTTATCGTGGTATGATGGGCATGTAAAACATTCAGAAAATTTTATACGATAAACCGCTAGGGGAGCCCTTCAGAAGGGCTGAGATCGGAGTTTGCCACCGAGACCCTCAGAACCTGATCTGGTTAACACCAGCGTAGGGAAGTGGTGTAAGGGTCTATTTCATACACCACTTTTCTATGCGAAAAGTGGTTTTTTGCTGTTTAAAAAAGAAATGGAGGAGACGTCATGCTATTTTCAAAAGAATGCAGGGAGTACGCAAACGAGTGGTGGGAAGGGAGCTTTCACCATCCTTTCGTAAAAGGAATCGGTGACGGGACGCTGTCGAAAGAAAAGTTCAAATTTTATGTGATGCAGGATTCGTATTACTTGACCCACTTTGCCAAAGTGCAGGCGTTTGCCGGTGCAATGGCCCCGGATCTGCATACGACGTTCAGAATGTCCGTTCATTCTCAGGGAACTTATGAAGCAGAGCTTTCCCTTCATCAGCAGTTTTCAAAAATGCTCGGAATTACGGAAAAAGAACGCGCGGAATTTAAGCCTGCGCCGACAGCATATGCTTATACGTCTCATATGTACCGCGCAGTCGCGACCGGAAATCTCGGTGAAATCATAGCTGCGCTGCTGCCATGCTACTGGCTTTATTACGAAGTGGGAGAGCGTCTGAAGGATTGTGAGCCTGATGATGCCGTCTATGAAAAATGGATTGAGACCTATCATGGCGACTGGTTTAAAGAGCTTGTCCTTGAACAGGTGAACCGTTTTGATGAACTGGCCGAAAAAGCAAGCGCGCATGAGCGCATGATGATGAAAGAACACTTCCTGATCAGCTCCATGTATGAATACCGCTTCTGGGATATGGCTGAAAACCTCGAAGCGTGGGGCCGTGCAGACTCGCTGCAGCTTCAAAAGTGAAGCTTCATTTTGTAACGGATGGAAGGCATTCTTCAGAAATATTGGTTTCCATCATCACAGACGTACATAAATTTGCGGATGCCATCCACATAAGAGAGAAAGACAAGTCAGCAGAAGACCTGGTGGAGCTGGTTGAGCTTCTTGCGCGCAGCGGGGTTCCAAAATCAAAACTGATCATGAACGGCAGGGTGGATGCAGCGGTGAGGTCGGGACTGGCAAAAGTCCAGCTTCCGTCACATGGGCTGCCTGTGAAGTTTGTTAAAGAGCACTACCCTTACCTCGGGGCGGGATGTTCAGTTCATTCAGCAAAAGAGGCAATCGAGAGGGAGAAAGAAGGAGCAGACTGGTTGATTGCCGGACATATTTTTCAGACAAATTCAAAAAACGGTCTTGAGCCAAGAGGAATTTCTTTTCTTCAAACAGTCTGCGAATCTGTATCCATCCCTGTCTATGCAATTGGAGGAATCACTCCTGGTGTGCTGCCGGAACTGAAAAAGCTGAGAATCGCAGGAGCAGCAGCCATGTCTTATGTGTTTTCAGCAGACAAACCCGTGGAGGCGGCAAAAGAGCTTGCACGAAAGCTGAAAGGAGGAACGGCGGTTGAGGACATTTTATGATGCTGGAATTGTCGGGGGAGGAGTCATCGGCCTGATGTCTGCCTATTTTCTGTCAAAGGCAGGTATGAAAGTAGCTGTATTTGAAAAAGGGAAGATCGGCTGCGGGGCATCATCCGCTGCAGCAGGCATGCTTGGGGCTCATACAGAAACGGAAAGGGCAGATGTCTTTTTCCGTTTTGCCGAAGAGAGCGCGGCTCTTTATCCTAGGCTTGCAGCCGAATTACTTGAGGAAACAGGCATAGATATTCAGCTTGTTTACAATGGGATGCTGAAACTTGCCATGACGGCTGAGGAAGCTGCTTCCCTTAGGGATAGAGCAGGGAAAGAACCGGATGTTGAGTGGCTCTCAAGGGATTCTGTCCTAAAGAAAGAAAGCAACCTGACAGAGGATCTTCAAGGCGGCCTGTTCATTGCAAAAGACGGCCAGGTCTCCCCTTCCGCTCTTTGCCGGTCTCTGGCAAGGGCGGTACAAATAAACGGAGGAACCATCCTTGAAGGAGCTGCAGCGGGACGTATACAGCGGGCAGAGCCTTCTCACTATGAAGTTTCAGCTGCAGGAGAGATTCATTATTGTGAAGTACTTGTGATTACGGGCGGGACATGGAGCGGCCAGCTGTTTAAGGAATTAGGCATCTCAGCTCCTGTTCATCCTGTTAAAGGCGAATGTCTTTCCATCATGCCGGATGGGTTCCGTTTAGCGTCAACGGTCTTTCATGACAGCTGCTATCTTGTCCCAAAATCTGACGGGAGCATCATCATCGGCGCGACGATGGATGAGGGGAATTGGAAGGCAGAGCCTACAATTCAGGGGATGGCTTCCTTAATGGAGAAAGCTGTTTCCATTATGCCGTGCATAAAAAAGGGTGTTTTCCAAAAAGCATGGGCAGGACTGAGACCGGGAATACAGGATGAAAAACCTTATATTTTTAAGCATGAAGGAATGAAAAATCTTTATGCGGCAACAGGACATTACCGGAACGGCATTCTGCTGGCTCCGAAAACAGGCGAAATGGTAAGGGATTTGTTTTTGAATCGCCCGGTCAAGGAAGAGTATGAAAGAGAGTTTGGATTAAACCGGCGGACAGAGGTGAAATCATGAAAATCAAATTGAACGGCAGCACAGCTGAACTGGATTCGCACATAAAGACAGTTGAAGATCTTCTGGCATTTTATCAGCTGAGCCATAAAACGGTCATGATTGAACATAATGAAACAATCCTTGATAAGGAATGCTATCATCGCGCAATTTTAAGTGACGGTGATGTTCTTGAAATGGTTCATTTTGTAGGAGGAGGATGACACATGTTAAAAATTGCAGGGAAAGCGTTTAAATCACGGCTCTTGCTTGGAACAGGGAAATATCCGTCTTTTGACATTCAAAAGAAAGCGGCAGAAGTGTCAGAAGCGGAGATCCTGACGTTTGCTGTCCGCAGGATGAATGTATTCGAGCCGTCTCAGCCAGACTTGCTTGAGAAGCTTGATTTGACCGCATATACACTGCTTCCCAATACGGCAGGCGCCAAAACGGCCGGGGAAGCCGTCCGGATTGCAAAGCTCGCTAAAGCTTCAGGTCTGTGTGATATGATAAAAGTAGAAGTGATTGGGTGTCAGAAAACACTCCTGCCGGATCCGGTGGAAACGCTTAAAGCAAGCGAAGAACTCGTAAAAGAAGGATTTATCGTTCTTCCTTATACTTCTGATGACGTTGTACTTGCCAGAAGACTTGAAGAGACAGGCGTCCACGCCATCATGCCCGGGGCATCCCCAATTGGATCAGGGCAGGGAATCATCAATCCACTCAATCTCACATTTATTATCGAACAGACTGACTTGCCGGTTATTGTGGATGCAGGAATCGGATCTGCCGCTGATGCAGCGAAAGCGATGGAACTTGGTGCTGACGGCGTGCTGCTGAACACGGCTGTCTCCGGAGCAGCAGATCCCGTGAAAATGGCCAAAGCCATGAAGTTTGCGGTCGAAGCGGGACGGCTGAGTTATGAAGCAGGCCGTATCCCTGTTAAATCCTATGCTGTTGCAAGCAGTCCTGAAGAAGGAATGATCACAACGTAAATGGAACGGTACTCAAGACAGCAACTATTCGCCCCTATTGGGGAAAAAGGCCAGAAAGAAATCATAAACAGTCATGTGCTCGTCATTGGAGCCGGTGCACTCGGCACAGCCAGCTCTGAAATGCTTGTCAGGGGAGGCGTTGGCCGAATCACAATCGTTGACCGTGACTACGTCGAGTGGAGCAACCTTCAGCGCCAGCAGCTCTATACAGAGCAGGATGCAAAAGAACGGATGCCGAAATCAGCAGCTGCTGAACGGAGACTTGCCTCCATCAACAGTGAGGTGAAAATCAGGGGCGTTATTGATGATGTGACGGCGGATTCCATCTTTGATTACTGCCATGATGCGGATATGATTTTGGATGCGACGGATAATTTTGAAACCCGCATGCTGATCAACGATGCTGCTTTGAAGCAGGGAATTCCCTGGGTTTACGGGGCATGTGTCGGAAGCTACGGGCTGACCTATACAGTTATACCGGGGGAGGGTCCCTGCCTGAGCTGTCTGATTAAGCAGATTCCGATGGAAGGCCAGACGTGCGATACGGCGGGAATTATCAGTCCTGCCGTTCAAATTACGGCTTCTTACCAGACGGCAGAGGTGTTGAAGTGGCTGACAGGAGAAAAATCAGCGATGAGAAGAGAGCTTCTTTCCTTTGATGTCTGGCGTAATCAATTCAGCAAAATCAGCGTTGCCAAAGTGAAAAGTCCATCGTGTCCTTCGTGCGGAGAAGATCCTCTCTATCCATATCTGACCTGGGACAAGAGCGCAAAAGCATCCGTTCTATGCGGAAGGGATACAGTTCAGATCAGGCCCGCAGAAGCCCGAAGCCTTGATTTTCAAAGTCTCGCCAAACAGCTGGAACGTGCGGCCCAAAAGATAACGGCCAATCCGTATCTGCTCTCTTTTCAGGCAGGTGAAAACCGGGTGGTTGTTTTTCGTGACGGCCGGGCGCTTATTCACGGCACAAAAGACCCGGCTGAAGCAAGGAAGATTTATCAGAAGTATTTGGGTTAGAAAGCAACGCGAGATTGTTCCCGCTTCAATTACATGCTATAATTATAACCAGGTACTAATAACATGTATTAATCGGGAGGATTCCAAATGAACTTATCATTAGCTGGACGCAATGTTGTCGTAATGGGCGTCGCAAATAAACGAAGCATTGCCTGGGGAATTGCACGTTCTCTTCACGAAGCGGGAGCGCGTCTTATTTTTACATATGCAGGGGAACGTCTTGAAAAATCAGTTCGTGATCTCGTTGAGACGCTTGACCGCAGCGATTCGATCGTTCTGCCGTGCGATGTGACAGACGATGCGGAGATTGAAACATGTTTTGAAGCGATTAAAAATGAAGTCGGCGTTATTCATGGCATTGCGCACTGTATCGCGTTTGCCCATAAAGAAGAATTAAGCGGAGAATACATGAATACGACTCGTGACGGATTTCTGCTTGCCCACAACATCAGCTCCTATTCCCTCACGGCTGTTGCAAAAGCGGCAAGAGGCCTGATGACAGAAGGCGGCAGCATCGTCACACTTACGTATCTTGGAGGAGAAAGAGTTCTTCCGAATTACAATGTAATGGGTGTGGCAAAGGCGTCGCTTGATGCAAGCGTGCGCTACCTTGCAAGCGACCTTGGAAAAGACGGCATCCGCGTGAATTCCATTTCAGCGGGACCAATCCGCACTCTTTCAGCAAAAGGCATCAGCGACTTCAACTCAATCCTTAAGGACATTGAAGAGCGTGCCCCGCTCCGCCGCACAACGACTCCTGAAGAAGTCGGCGACACTGCGCTGTTTTTGTTCAGTGACCTTGCACGCGGCATGACCGGAGAAAACCTTCATGTTGATTCAGGCTATCATATTCTTGGATAAAAGATCAGAGCTTCCTGCATGTGTGCGGGAGGCTTTTTTTGTGTCCTTTTTTATAACATGAGCGTTCGGTACAAACAATTTCGCTTAATCCGGCAGCATGACCTTTGCTAATGGGGAATTGTGATAAAATGGAAACAGCCGAGCTAATTAATTGAATGGGTGATAGACATGATTATAAAAATGGATATAACAGATAAAAAAACAGCTGAAGAAGTTTTAACGATTCAAATCCCTTCTTATAAAGTTGAGGCAAAATTAATTGGCTCTTATGACATACCTCCATTAAAAGATACAATTGATACCCTGCAGCGATGCGGAGAATGCTTCTATGGCTATTTTTCAGAAAATAAGCTATGCGGGGCACTAGCTATGAAAATAGAAAATGAAGAAATGGATATCCATCGTTTGATTGTAGACCCTGACTACTTTCGAAAAGGAATTGCCCAGAGCCTGCTGAATTATGCTGAAAGACAGGAAGGGATTAAAAGAATCAACGTTTCGACTGGTTCAAAAAATACGCCGGCAGTAAGATTTTACGAAAAGAATGGATTTCAGAAAGTGAAAGAAGTCATTGTAAATGAACAGATCTCCTTAACGTTTTTTGAAAAGAATGTATAAATGAATAACTGCAGAGGGGGAAGAACATGCAGCAGCAAGCTGTTAGTTGGAACAAGATAGACTCGTCTGGGACAGAGCATTTCAGTTTGGCTCGCGAAGGCGGGCTTTTTCGCGGATATGGAAAAGTTACTTATGAAGAGGGAAATGTCCTTTTTTATGTCAATTATGCTGTAGAACTGGACTCAAATTGGCGGACAAGGAATGTGAAAATAGCGGCTTCCGGCGCAGGAGAACTCGAGATCCTTTCAGACGGTGAAGGACGCTGGTTTCGGCCTGATGGAAAGGAAATAGGGGAGTTAAACGGTGCAATCGATGTAGATCTTTCCGTCACACCTTTTACTAATTCTCTCCCGATTAACCGGAATGAGTGGGAGCCTGGCCAGAAAAGGAATTTTGAAATGGTCTATGTGGATGTTCCCCAATTGCGCTTATTTAAAGTATCACAAACGTACACGTTTCTTGAACAGATAGACAGTACGAGAACATTTGCCTATCAGTGCCGGGATTTTGAGTCTTTGATTTATGTAGACACTGAGGGTTTTGTACTTGAATATCCGGATTTATTTATACGCAAGTCAGACATCCCAGCAGGAGAGTTTGATAGAATAAGATAAAAACCCGCATAGAAAGGACAAACAATGAGCGCATTTCATGATGAAGTAACCGTTGAAGCCCCAATTGAAGAAGCATTTGCATTCGCAGCAAATCCGGAGAATGCTCTGCAGTTTATGGAAAACGTGATAAAAGTTGAAAAGCTGACAGACGGGCCTGCTGCAAAAGGAACACAGTACAGGGAAACGCGGGAAATAAGAGGAAGACAGGCATCTGCTGTTATTGAATTTACAGAATACGTACCCAGTGCAAAATTTTCCGTAAAAAGTGAAATGAACGGAATGGAAACCGAGTATCACTACACATTTACCAAGGCGGGAAATCAGACTGTCATCCGCTTTGTGTGCGAAATCACTGCAAAGACGTTCAAAATGAAACTGATCAAGCCTGTCTTTGCGAAAATCATGATAAAAGAAGACGGCGATCATTTGAAACATCTGAAAAAAGCGATAGAAGCACAAAAGCAAAGCGAATAGTCAGCCCCTTTATAATCATAAACCCTGGTACCCCGCATATACTTTCTTGTAAAGCATTTAAACCGGGAGGGAAGCCTGTTGAAAAAACATCAATCTGTGAAAAATCCCCCGCTGCTGTATATTGTTCAGCCGGAATTTGAGCCAGTGCTAACGTCCATGCAGAAAACCTATGTGATGAGAAAAAATCCGCCGGCCGAAGCGGCTGCTCCTGTGCCTGCAGAGCCTGCAGCGAATGAGGCAGCAAAAAAAGATGCGCCGGTTCAAAAAGAGCAAAAACTCTCAAAGCCCCTGCATTCCTTCAATGACTTATCAAACGAGGAAAAACTGCAGCTGCTTCTTCATTTGCCGGAACGCTTATCGGGACTAAACTGCAGCATCTCCACCAATAAGCAGACCTATATAGGCAAGGTAACAGATTTTAAAGATAACTGCGCAACAATAAACGGTGAAAAAGTAAAGCTTGAAGACATTCAGTCTATTACGCTGAAAGGCTTATAAAAGTGTCCTGCCGGGACGCTTTTTTTATTGCAAAAAAGAGCGCCGTTTCCGGCGCCCTTTGCCATGCTATTGTCCTGACTTAATCATGGAATTCAAATGTGCTTCCTTAATTCTTTCGTACTCAAATGCCTGAGCAAGTTCTTCCGGCAGCATATCTGTTTTTCTGACAAACTTTTCCCGGGCAATGTCGTACATTTCATACGGGAAAAGCATGTCGATATACATAACCTCTTTCTGTTCGTCAGTCAGCGGGTTGACGCTTTCATATGCATTCATCATCAGCTGAAATCTCGCTTCATCCCACTCGCCTGTTGTATCGAGGAGAGGGATAATCATTTTGCGCAAGTCGCGGATCGGCAGGTCATATGAGACTGTATCAAGGTCAATTACCCATATTTTACCATCATTTCCGAGCACCGTATTGCCTGCCCCGTAATCCTGGTGGCACAGAGTAGGGTTAGCGGACTGCTGTTCAATCCACGGAACATACTTGGAGTTCATCAGACGGTCAAGCGTTTCCCGTCCCTGCTGGATAAAGTAATCAATCTCCTGAAGATACAGCTGGGAAAAAGGATTGTCTGGAGTGCTTTGTGCGATGAGCTTCCATGACTCAAGCTGCTGGCACCTTTTAATGTAATGGTTCGGCCAGCGTCCGAGCTTCTTAAAGACAGGGATCCCTTCAGGCGGATGATAGCCTTCTGACCAAAGATGAAATTCAGCAAGACCCTTCATGACCACTTCAAGGTCCGGATCAACGGCTAAATCAAATACTCCGCCTTCAATCCAGTCATACAAAACAAACAAAAACGGCCCCTGTTTAGTAAAAAGCACATCGTTTTTGTTTCGGATAATGCCGGGAACCCTTCCGCCTTTTTCTGCTAAGTAGTTTTGAGCATTGATGGAAAAAAGAGCTTTTTTCTCCGGGCGGTGAATTCTCTTAAGACAGACGGGTCCATTTGGAGTATGAATTTTCCATACGAGGGCCATTTGGCCGCCTTGAATAACTTCTATCCGGTCGACAGACACGTCCCAGCTTGTGATAATATATTCAGCGAGTTTAACAAGCTTTGCTTCCTCTTCAGGAGACATCACATACACGTCTTCTTCTTCTTTTTCTTCCTTGTTCTCCGCTTTTATTTTCTTGGGTTCCATTACGGTTTTACTTTTAGCCGCCTCAAGCGGAAAAGCGTTTTTTTTCTTTTTTTCTTTTTTTTGCTTTGGTTTTTCCTCTGTTGCAGGGGAGACGTTCTCTGCAGTCATGCTGCTCTTTTGCATAGATTCCTTCTGAACTTCAGCCTTTGGTACATCTTCTTCTGACTCTGGAGAAAACTGCAGCATGGCGTTCTTTCTGGATTTGCTTTTTCCTTTGTTTTTCTGTCCTTTTCTTTTTCTCTCGGTCATCAGCTGCTCTTCCTCAACACCAGGTTCCGCCTTTTCTTCTGGAGTTACCGTCCGCTGCGGAGTGTTTTTACGGTCAATGAGTGAAAAAACATTGACCGTTCCCTCTGAAGACTTCGAGAATCTTGTGTTTTTGTTTTCCTCCAATATGGTCACCATCCCATCCTTTTATTTCATAGACTATGAAACAAAGCCGGTTTTTGTCATGGGGTAAATGCCGGCGTTTTATTGATGAGCTGTCCTTTTTTAAAAATGATTCAGCTTAATAGGGATTCCGCCTTTTTTAAAATAGTTCCACAGAGAAAGGCACACAGCCTCCTGTGTTTCCGTATTTTAGGATAAGGGCTTACTAGATGAATGGAGGTAACGTATGAAGATTGCATTAATCGCAACAGAAAAACTTCCTGTTCCCGCGATAAAAGGGGGAGCGATACAGATTTATCTGGATGCCATTGCTCCTCTTATTGCTCAAAGGCATGACGTGACTATACTTTCCATTACTCATCAGGATCTTCCTGATCAGGAAACACGGAACGGGGTTCAATACATCCGATTTGCTGAAGGCGAGTATTTATCTTCGCTTGGCGCGCACTTGAAAAATGTGAAGTATGATGTGATTCACTTATGCAACAGGCCGGCGTGGGTACCTGTTTTGCAGGCAGCAGCACCAAACGCGCGCTGGATCTTAAGCGTACACAACGAGATGTTCGCTGTTGAAAAAATGTCTGATGAAGAAGGAAAAGCTTGTATTGCAGCTGTGTCGCAGATTGTGACGGTAAGCGACTATATCGGACGAACGATTACAGACCGTTTTCCACAGGCAAAAGGCAAGGTGAAAACCGTTTACTCCGGAGTGGATTTAAAGACTTATTTTCCGGACTGGACGACTGAAGGGCGCAGGCTGAAAGAAAAAGTCCGCTCTGAGCTGAATTTGAAAAACCAGAAAGTGATTTTGTTTGTAGGAAGGCTGAGCAAGGTAAAAGGCCCTCATATTCTTCTGCAGGCCATGCCTGAAATCTTAAAGAAGCATCCGGACACAGTGATGGTTTTTATCGGATCAAAATGGTTCGGGGATAATGAAGTAAATAACTATGTAAGGCATTTGTATACGCTTGGCGCCATGTATCCTGAAAATGTTCAGTTTATTCAGTTTGTGCAGCCGAAAAACATTCCGACTCTTTACGCCATGTCCGATATTTTTGTCTGCTCTTCGCAGTGGCAGGAGCCGCTTGCACGTGTCCACTATGAAGCAATGGCATGTGGTTTGCCGATTATTACGAGCAACCGGGGAGGAAATCCTGAAGTGATCGATGAGGGCAGAAACGGCAATGTTATTAAGGATTTTGAAAATCCCGATGCTTACGCACAAGCCATTATTTCTCTTCTGGACAGTCAGGGCAAGCGGAATGACATGGGGAAATACGGCCGTTCAAAAGTGGAGCGGGATTTCAGCTGGAGCAATGTATCAGGCAATTTGCTCAGTGTATATGAGAATAGAAGATAGAGAGGGGGAAGCATTTTGGATACAGAAGTCAATCAGCATGAACTGCAAATGAACATTATGAATTTATACCCGTTTGAGGTGGAGTCGATCACCCTGCTGACAAATAAAAGCGGAAGAACAACGTGGAAGGTTGAAACCGCCCAGGGTGTAAAAATTTTAAAACGCGTTGTGATGAAGCCTGCAAGAATGCTGCTTATTGCAGAAGCACATGAACATCTGCAGGAAAAAGGACTGCCGATCGCCCGAATTCACCGGACCAGAGCGGGTGCCATTTGTGTTGGCGCCGGAAAATCCGCCTATGTCCTTTATGACCTGCAGCAGGGAAAAGAAGTACTTTACTATGATAAAGCGCAGATGCTTAATATTATGGAGTTTATTGGAACGTTCCACCATACGTCACAAGGATATATGCCGGATGAGATGAGCAAAAAGAGAAGCAGACTAGGCAAATGGCATAAGCTTTTCAGATGGAAGCTCCAGGAGCTTGAAGGCAATAAAATGCTTGCTCTTAAATCCGACCAGGAAAATAATCTGCCGGCGCCTGCTGTAATTGATCCGGATGCAGAACAGACATGGCTGCAGGATCCTTTTTCAAAAATGGTTATTGAGACAATCGATGACATGATTTTGCGGGGAAAACAGGCACTCCAGGAACTTGATGCAGGCCAGTACGATCAATGGACGCTTGAATGCATTGAATCAAGAATGTTCTGCCAGCAGGATTTTACGCTTGCCAGGTTCATTGAAACAGAAGACGGCCTTTCGATGAAAGAACTGCACTCGATTACATCTGATCTGCCGTCAAGAGATCTGAGAGTCATCTTAAATAAAATGATGAAAAAGATGTCAGTCTGGGATTCAGAACTTGTCATTGAACTTTTGAGAACCTATGACAGCATTCATCCTTTGACGAAAGATCAGTACAAAGTGCTGTGGACCGATTTGAAGTTCCCTCATCTCTATTGTTCTATTGTCCATAAATATTTTCTTGGACAAAAGACTTCATGGTCGGATGAAAAATATATCTGGGCCCTGCAGAACATCGTTTCTGTTGAACAGTCCAAACAGGCATTTCTATCTAACTTTGAAGAATTCTATTCTAAGATAAAGGCGTAGGGAGGGTGATACAATGAGTACAAATGAATTTCAGGAGATTCCTAAAGTCGAGCTTGTAAACTTCTCTTTTTCTCCTCCCGGGCCGATGGGATGGAGTGCTGCAGAGTATGAAACGATGCTCGAAGATCCGGAAACGTTTCTTTCGCAGAATAAGTACCGCAAAGCAGAGCCGCCAACGGGAGACGTTGAACTGATCGAACTTCCCATAAAGACGAGAAAGCCGCAGGAAGCATACGTCTTGGCACGTTCAGAAACGGACTTGGCCGCAGCAGCCGTTCAGGAAGAAATGCCGGAAGCAGAAACAGCCGTTCCTATAGCAGCTATGCAGAAAGAAACACCTGAAGCAGAAGCAGCCGTTCCTATAGCAGCTATGCAGAATGAAACACCTGAAGCAGAAGCAGCCGTTCCTATAGCAGCTATGCAGAAAGAAACACTGGAATCAGCAGCAGACATCATTTCAATGTCAGATACTGTTTTACAAGATCAAATGGAAAAAGTTCAGAACACAATCAATACCTCCATGAGTCTAATTGAGATGTTCAGCGCGGTCAATAAGAAGGAGCATTTCAGCAGCGAGCTTGATGATAAGCAGGAGTCACGGTTCAGATCAAAGAGAAAATCAAAACACCGCAGCTCAACGAGAAAAAATAGAGTGTTATTTATGTAAGAAGAACGATTTCAAAAAAAGCACATCATCATGGTGTGCTTTTTTTCTTAGTTGTGTTGATGTCCTGGTGGAAAAGCAGTTGAAAATGGATGCAAAAAAAAAACGGCTCTCAGCCGAATTTCTGCGCGTTCACATAGATGGTTTCAAGTTTTGCCGCAGTATGCTGAAACGTAAAGTTCTTCTCAGCATACTGCCTTCCGTTTTTCCCTAGAGAAACGGCGGCGGTGCTGTCAGCAAGCAGCTGCGAGATAGCTTCAGCAAACGCATTTGTCTGGTCGTATTCTTGGATGATGAGGCCGTTCACATGATGATTGATCACTTCCGCATTGCCTCCGCGGTCGGTTGTAATGATCGGAAGGCCTGCTGCCATGGCTTCGTAATGAATCCGGGCAAGCGGTTCATGCCATTGTGAGCTGCAGACGAGAAGGTCACCCATGAGCAGGATGTTTGGAATGTCTTCGGATGGAATGTATTTTGTAAACAGTACATGCTCGCCTAATTTGGCTGCTTCATCGTACAGGAACTGAACATAGTCGTTGATTCCGTCTTCGCTGAACCATTTGCCTCCAACGATGACAAGAACGGAATCGGGGTGTTCCCGGATCACTTGCTTCATCGCTCTGATCAGCAGGTGAGGACCTTTCGTTCTGCTCAGCCTGCCAATGAAGAGAATGGCTTTTTTTCCGTTCAGTCCGTATTTCTCGCGCCAAAGAGCTCGTTTTTGTTCTCCTTCCGCTGATTCCCTTGGCAAAAAGGAAGAGAAATCAACGCCTGAATAAACCACGTGTGATTTAGCCTCTGCATCCGGATAGCGGAAAGTGACCGTCCTCTTGATATATTCGCTGACTGTCGTAATGGCGTCGCACATGCTCAATGCCTCAAGCGCCTGCTCCCGCTTCAATTTTCTTGTGGAAAACATGTCGTTGTGAAGGCTGACAAACAGCTTGCTTGTCGGAGAAGCCTGTTTGTATCGCCACAGTTCGCCCGGCCGATTGAAGACGTGAATATGAGAAAAGAATTTGCCTTCGATATCGTTGGCAGTTTGTTCGTGAAAGGACGGTCTTGGAAACCGGATATACTGTATTCCGTTATGTTCATTTGAATCAGGCAGCAGAGGATCTGTAATGGAGTAGACCGTAACGTCGTGATTCCTGCTGAAATAAGGGAGAATGCCATCGAGCATAAGCTGGATGGCACCCCCTTTTACAGCAGGTGACGGCAGTTTTTCTGTGCAGATAAAGGCAATCTTCATAGCGGATCCCCATGCAGGATGCGTTTCATATAGTCATATTCTTTTCGCAGCCCCTCTTTCAGCGGCACATCCGGGGAATAGCCGAGCACATTTTTTGCAAGAGCAATATCTGCATGGGTGTGTTTCGGTTCGCCGATTGCCGCAGAAAGGAAATGAATATCTGCTTTCCGGCCTGTAATCAGCTCTATCTCTCTGATCAGGTCAATCACAGATGCCCTTTCTTTTCCCCCGATATTAAAGATCTTGCCAATTGTATGATCAGCATGCATCACAGCAGCCGTTCCTTTTACACAATCATCTATATAAGTGAAATCCCTCGTTTGAGAACCGTCCCCAAACAGAGTAAGCGGCTGATCTGTCATGATTTGCTTAAAAAAGCGGTGAAAGGCCATATCAGGTCTTTGCCGCGGACCGTAGACGGTAAAATACCTGAGAATCACAGCAGGCACTCCAAAATTGTTTTTGTAGACAGAGCACAGGTGCTCACCCGCAAGCTTTGTGACGCCATAGGGGGAAAGCGGATCAGGCATTGCGTCCTCAGAGACCTTTCCATGTTTGTATCCGTAAATGGAGGAGGTAGAGGCGTAGATGAATTTTTTAAGTGATGTATCTTTTGCCGCTTCCAGCAGTTTTTGCGTTGCCAGAATATTATTTTCTACATAAGGATTAAAATCTTTTCCCCAGCTTGAACGAACCCCGGGGATTCCGGCCAGATGATAGACTACATCCGCTTTTTCTATTAGCTTTTTGCAGTCAATTTCCATGATTGATTTTCTAATGAGCTGAAACCGGGGATGGGTTAAAAGGTTGTGCAGATTTATGTGTTTTAAAGGTTCCGGCACAGGTCCGATCATGCAATCAATGCCGGTAACGGTATTTGCCTCATTTTCCAGCAGTTTTTCGCATAAATGAGATCCGATAAAGCCTGCACAGCCGGTTACAAGAATGTTCATAGGCGCCCAACTCCTTCGTAGGTAAGTCCTGATGCGCGTATCACTTCCGGCACAAGGCAATTTCTCGCATCCAGAAGCGTCTCGCCTTTCATGAGCTGTTTAACCCGCTGCCAGTCAAGATTCTTGATCTCCTGCCAGTCCGTTGCAAGAATCACGATGTCTGCTCCTGTAACCGCATCGTACGGATCACTGGTCTGTTTCACGCCGCTCAAGTGTTCAGGAAGAGCTGCTTTCGGATCATAAGCAGATACTTCACACCCCGCTTTATTCAGGGCATGAATCAGTGCTGCAGCGGGAGATTCGCGGATATCATCTGTTTCAGGTTTAAAGGCAATACCTAAAACTGCGGTCTTCACAGCCGGGAATGCCGGAACAAGTGATTTCAGTTTTTCAATATATATTGTCAGCTGGCTTGCATTTACTGATTGAACAGCATCAAGAATAAGCGGTTCCAGGCCGCTGCTTTTAGCTGTGTAGCTTAATGACTGAAGATCTTTCGGAAAACACGAGCCTCCGTAGCCGATTCCAGCCTGCAAAAAAGCAGGTCCAATCCGGTTGTCAAGGCCGATTCCCCTCGCCACATGCGTAATATCCGCTCCATATTTTTCGCATACTCTTGAGATCTCATTGATAAAGCTGATTTTTGCGGCAAGAAAGGCATTGGATGCGTATTTGATCAGTTCAGCCCCTTCATAGTTCGTGACTACATCAGGAGCATCAATTCCTGCGTACAGCTGTTTCAGCAGCTGCAGGACCCGCTCATTTTCCTCAAATAGTCCATAGACCATTCTGTCGGGGAAAAGCATATCCTTCAGGGCAGATCCTTCTCTTAAAAATTCGGGATTAGAAACAATGTCAAGAAGATCAGGGCCGTAGCCTTTTTCTCTGAGTGAGTTCAGAACAGCCCGGTTCGTTCCCGGTGGAACCGTACTTTTAATGAGGATTAATTTATAGGCTGCAATGTTTGCAGCAGCATCTGCCAGCGCTTTATAAAGAAAGCTTAAATTTGAGCTGCCATCTGGAAGGGAAGGTGTTCCGACTGCCAGAACGATTATGTCGGCCTGGTTTATACCTGAAGCGAGATCATCAGAAAAACGGAGCCTGTTTTTATTTTCTTCAATCAGATCCTGAAGTCCAGGTTCATAAATGGGTATCCTTCCGGCCTGCAGCATGGTGACTTTCTTTTTATCCTGGTCGATGCATGATACCCGGTGGCCAAGACTTGAAAGAACGGCTGCCGTTGTCAGGCCCACATAGCCTGCACCAATCACGCACACATTCATAGTAGAAACCCCTTTCTAAAAACCTTCTCCCATAACCTATTATGAAACATGCATAAAACGTTACTGAATCAGGATAAAAACTTGTGAATGGGTGCTTTTTCTCTGGACAATATGCACCAAAGTCCATAGATGAATAGGCTGACAGCATAAAAGATGAGTGAAGAGGCACAGCTGTGCACTTAAGAGGAGGAGTGAAACGTTCCAGATGGAAACGATCGCGCACTATCTTATGGAAGATGTGAAGGTCAATCAGCGGTTTATCTACAATCAGATGGTCTATCAGGGAAAATACCGGTCAATTGTCATCGGGCCTTTTCAGAGAAAGGAAGATACCGAGTTTCCAATGGACCATTTCTATAATTTGAATGAAATTTCAGATTTGGCGTCTTTTTTCAAGGAACAGGAAGTAGCCGCCATCCATGCACATCACGGAAAGCATGCAGTGGATGTGTTTCCGCTTGCCATGCAGCAGCAGCTTCCTTTTATTATCAGCATTCGGGGATCAGACGGATCTTCTCAAAGTGAGGTGTTATATAATAAGAACTTTTCTCGTTACCGGACGATGGTTGCTTACAGCAGCCTGTTTGTTCCTGTATGCGAATACCTTGGAAACGAGCTTCTGAAGCTTGGGGTGCCAAAGGGTAAGATGAATGTGCTTTACGGAGGAATCGATTTGGATGTGTTCCCGTTTCAAAAACGGATTCCGCCTGAGGACGGCGAATTTGTCATGATATCGGTCGGAAGGCTAGTCCAAAAAAAGGGCCATGAAACACTGATTCGTGCTTTTAAAAAAGCCCATGACCTATTTCCGAAGATAAAGCTAAAAATTATTGGCGGCGGGAAAGAACGGCTGAACCTTGAAGCGCTGATAAGAGAATTGAATCTGGAAGAGGCGGTTACGCTTCCCGGGAAAATGAGCTTGTATGACATTGCGGAAGAGTTGAAAAAAGCCCATCTCTTTTGTCTGCCGAGCGAAGTGGCTCCAAACGGTGACGTTGAAGGAATACCTAATGCTCTTAAAGAGGCAATGGCAATCGGGCTCCCGGTCATTTCTACCAGACATGCAGGAATACCCGAACTGATTGCGCATCTGAAGACGGGGTATCTAATTGAGGAAAGAAATGTGCAGCAGCTTGCAGACGGGATGCTTTCCTTTCTGCGGTCAAGTGATGCATGGGCAGAGTATACACATGCAGCAAGAGCGGTCATTGAGGAGAAATTCGATTTAAGGAAGCAGCTGATCAGACAGCACGAAATGTATGAGCGGTTTTTGAAGATGAGCAAATGAAAACGCAGACCGGGGGCTGCGTTTATTTGCGTTTTCATTTAATCAGCCCCGGTTTGCCCCAATCACTAAATCTGGAAGGTCAGAGATATCCCTGCGTGTTAAAAAAGCCGTCAGCAATTCTTTTTCCCGTTCTGTCACTTCCCAATTTTCAGGTATGGCGTGAATGATTTCAGCTATTTTCTGTTTGTTTATCTGCATAATTTTTTCTGCAAATTCATACAGCGGATCAGCATCAGGGAGCAGAGAACTGGCCCATTTGTAAACAGGCATATCAACCCGGTAGACAGGCGGATCCTGAAGAGTCTGTACATCCCAGCTGTACATGCCGGGAAAACACCTGCCATGATCAATCATCCAAAAGAAAACGCTATCATCCTTCTTTTCTTCAAAAAGAATATTCGTGCGGCTTCTGTCGTTGTTATTCAGCCACTGATCAAAAATAAGCATGCCGGCAAGGTCATTTGCGTTTAGCACATTTAAGTGCGCTTGGGGTTGATGAAGATCCAGATAGGATTTCGCCCGATTCAAATAAGGAATGGCGAGATGTGTTCCCGCCCGGTACGTTCCCCGGCTGCTTTCGGGGATTTCCTGAAGTGATTTTTGAGGCATATCTACTGCAGCAACGGGCAAGACGGGAAGCCCGAGAATCTCCCCGAGCTTTGCCGCAAGCCATTCATTCACAACTTCCCGTTTCCGATATTCCCGCACTTTGTAAAATTTCACAACATACATACCATCATCAGTGAACTGAAACAGATGAGCATAATTTCCTTCAAGTGTCTTTACGTATTTGACAGGCTGAACCCCCTGGTGAGACATATCCCATCCCCCTTAAGCGATTACTCGTCTTCGCTTCCGACCGTTTCATCTCCGAGAGGCATTTCAATGCCGGTGATTTCATCCAGATCAAAAGAAACGCTTTCTCCTCCATTTTTATAAAAGCGGTCAATTAAGAAAGAGGCTGTGCCGGATTGTTCATCAAAAGATTCAAAGGCTGCCTCATAATAGACTTTTTCTCCGGCGTGGACATTCACTTCGTCGCCTGGTGCAAGTTTTGCAAGCTTCATAGAAATATCATCCTGACTTTCATTGTTGAAAAACAATACTTTTCTCATAATATCCTCCTCAAACGTCCATTTACTAAACAGTATATGTAGGTAAGCACCGGAAAGTATGGATATTTGACCAGTAAACAGATAACTTCGGCATAAACACTAAAGCAGCTCATAAAATGTAACATCATTCGCTTGAAGAAAAGGAGACATCTATGATAGCATGGATCGATTTTCTATTATTGTTTCTTGCGGGCTTCAGGCTTACAAGATTGCTTGTATACGATAAAATAACGGCCTTCATCAGACGTCCTTTTCACAGGGAAGCAGAAGAAACGCTTCCCGATGGCAGTACGGTTGCCTATATTGAAATAAAGGGAACGGGCCTTCAGAAGTGGATCGGTGAATTGCTCAGCTGCTACTGGTGCACCGGCATATGGACATCGGCCTTCCTGTACGGAATCTATGTTTACATGCCTGATCTTGCCTCACCGCTCATTTTGATTCTTGCAATTGCCGGGTGTGCAGCGATTGTTGAATCCATTATTGAAAAACTGATTTTTTAATAGAATCCGGGAAGGAGTCTTTTTAAGGAGGCTCTTTTTTGTTTTGTTGTTTGCCGCTTCTGTATAAAAAATGCCGGCGGATTCCCGGCCGGCTATTGTATGCTTATTTTATTCAGTGAAGGAATTCCATTTGGGAGCTCTTTTGCATAAACAAATCCGTTTACCGCTGCCGCGCGTTCAGGAGGGAAAGGGAAGGAAATTTCAAAACTTGAAAAGACGAGCGTCTGGCCGGGCTCAACCAGATTTTCTTTTAGGGGTTTCAGCCAGTATTGGCCGTCTGTCCGCACGCGTTCCCGCCAATTTTCATGAACATGCCTCCAGAGAGGTCCGGGTGCGTCATCAAATAGGTTCGTGTCCTCCATCTTACGCTGAAGAATGATTTTTCCGCTTAGTGAACCGTAGGAAACAGGCGTAATCTGCAAGCAGATGACCGGCTGCTGAAGGGGCTGATTTCCGATGTTTTTTATCACAAAATCCCCGAAAACAGTCAATGGCTCATCGTCATCTTTTGGCAGGAGAACGGAAGCCTGAAAGTGGGCGGATGCCCCGATGACCGGCTCAATGACAGCGGGTTTTGCCTGTTCTTCCTGCATGAGCAGTTTTTTCCGGAGATCAGCTGCCCGTTTTTTTTCTTCCTCAAGCGAAACCTCAAGCGTCAGAACTTTTTTTTCCAGCCTGAACACTTCTTTTTCAAACTGATCAGTATGAGTGTGAAGAGCCTCATTCAGCTTTTCCTGTAGATACTGGTTGCGGATCAGCTCTTTTTTCACTTGATTGTCTGCCTCGTTCACAAGCTGCTGCATACGGCTCAGTTCAGAACGGTAGTGGAGGATTTGCTGCTGCAGCTGCAGCGTGCGTTCACCTGCATTTTGGCTATCCTGCTTTTTCATGGCGTGAAACTCCTTTCTGAACTTCCTACTGCATATGTATGAAGAAAAGGAGCAAATCAAACCAAAAAAAATAAGAGGCTGTTTAAGAACAGCCATCTTATGTTTTTAGTGCACTGGGAAAATATCAGGGCATTGCGGCGGGAATTTGTCTTTCATGTCACATACATTGATTGCTTCTGTCAGCTCTTCGCGAGGCTTGCAGATTTTAGCTTCTACTTCAAGTTTCACATCAGCTTCCATTTGTACGTCTAAGCAGAATGTAATGGATACATCAAGCTGAGAGAATACGTCTGTGCAGACTAATGTTGCGTCACATTCGAAGTAGTTTACGTGACATTCAAGCTCAGTTCCTTCTGGAGCGCAAAGGATGAATGTTTGAGCAGTTGCAAACGGAATCGCTTTTGATTCACAGATGACATCGTCATTTGCGTCAAGAAGCTCAACTGTTACAAACCCTTTTACAAGAACTTTTACTTTTTGCAGCGTTACTTCATCACCATTTGGAAGGTTTACTGTTACATCTGTGCGTTTGTCATATGGTGAAATTTCCATGCAAAGGAATGATTTGCTGTCGTCGCCTGTTTCGATGCGGTGTCCGTCTTTATCGCTTAGGAAGCAGTTCACTGTAACGTCCTTAGAACGTCCCTTTTTCTTAAGAAATTTACAGATGTCGTCTGTCTTGCCATCGCAGTCAAACAAATTATCTAGATCGCAGTCATTTACACTGATTAGCGGCAGGTCCACTGGACGTGTAACCCAGTCATACACTTTGCGTGTTTTGATGCATACTTTTTCTTTTTCTTTTCTGGAATGACTCACTGTTGTTTTCCTCCTATCTTAATTTCTCCCGTCCATTTTAATGAACAGATACATTAGGTGTCGGGACTAATGTATAGTATGTTTTTTCCCAATTTGTGTGCCGTGATAAGAGCGGAAATTTAGGTGAATGTCAGTTTCCTGCATAATTCGCCTGCTGGCTGAATTTCATATTAGTAAGGGAATAATTCAATATATGGATGGGGGAGAGGAATGTGACAAATCAGCAGACGGAAAACATCAAAGCCCTTAAAGCAAGAATTACTTATTTGCAGAGAGAGCTTTCCCATACAAGGGCACAGCTGCTTGACTATGAAGATGACGGTTCTTATCAGGAGCTTCTTAAAGAAAATAAAGAATTGAAGGAAAAGGTATCTCTGCTAGAAGGAGAAAACCTTGTTCTATTTGAACTTCTAAAGAAAAACAAGAACTCTGAAGAAGAATATGATGCAGTCCATGCGGATAAATACTATGATTCCTGGTTTATCAGCAATCTGAAAAACCAGGCGGCAATAGACAATAAAAAGACAGAAGAATAGGCTTCAAGCAAGATTGGTACTTTCGCTGAAGTCAAAGCCCTTTCTTCTGACATAATGTAGAAATAGGAACAGCAAAGGGAGGATCAGCATGATTTATAAAAAAAGCTCAAAAGCGCCAAAAGTAAACAGTGCCGTGTACCATGGCTCTTCCCAATACAGTCAGCAGCAATTAAGCGGCGGCAAAAAAGCAGGCTGCGGCTGCGGCAAGAAAAAAATTGTTGTAAAAGATTAATGGAAACAAATAAACGTCCCCTGATGCTCTCAGGGGGCTTTTATTTTGTCTATGATCTCTTGCGAACAGTGTATAGTCGGCGGGAATAGGCTGGGAGTAGAGGTGAAGGAAATGAGCAAGCTGAGCGGTGAATTTGAAAAGTTTATGGATAATCTGTACGGCCGTCATGATGACATCCAGAAAAAACACTCACAATGGATGGGACAAAAGGAAAAGGATCTTGGTTCCCTCGAGCGAACGGCTGATTCATTTGAGAAGCGGATGGAACAGATGGCAATCGATGCAGAAAGATGGATGTCAGATCAGGAAAAACGCCCTAAAAAGTAAATTTCCGCATATTGCCTGATGAATATGTCCAGCCATTCAAAGCTGTCTGACATATGATGTATAGACGAAAGGCAGAGGGAGGTGGCTAGATATGGGTTACGGATATTATGGCGGCTGTGGTTACGGCGGCGGTTACGGCGGTGGCGGCTACTACGGTTCAACATTTGTACTGATCGTAGTATTGTTCATCCTATTGATCATCGTAGGTGCTTCTTTCTACAACTAATTGAACAGCTTTAACTGAGCAGAAGGTACGGGCGCGAGTCCGTACTTTCCTCTTTTTACTGATTAAAACGATTATCAAAAAAGATAGGCACACACAAGAATCATTTTCATAGGATATATCATCATAAAGGAGGCAGCAAAAATGGATAATCACTTCTTTAAAAACCTTGAAAAGAAAACAGGTGTAAACATGAAGGAAGTTCTTGATCTTGCCAATTCCCTTCAAAACGCCAACTTCAAAGATGAAAATACAGTTCGAGGCGTCATCCGCCGTGTATCCCAAATTGCCAACAAGCCGGTTAATAAAGAAATGGAAGACAAAATTGTAAACAGCATCGTAAACGGCAAAGAAAAACTTGATTTCGGCACAATCTCAAAAATGATCAATAAGAAATAACGAAAAGACCTCTCGCGTGAGAGGTCTTTTTGCGTATTTAAGGAGTAATCAGCCCTCTGATAAACCTTGAAGGTATCGCTCTGCGCCCTCTTCTGTACTGGGGCACGGAAACGGCAAGAGACGTCCTCGCTCGTGTCATCGCTACATACATGAGCCTGCGTTCTTCTTCAATCGGCTTTTCATCCCCTTTTCGAAAGGCATCAAGGGCAAAGTCATGAGGCAGTCCGCCGTCAACGGCGCCTAAAATATAGACATGCTCATACTCAAGCCCCTTTGCACGGTGCACTGTCATAAGCTGAACCGCATGGGGATCCCGTTTTTGCCGCCACTCTTTTGACTTTGCGGTCATATGATCTGCATGTTCAAGAAGCTCTGCAATCGTCTCGAACTTCCCGGCAAGCACTCTGACATCCTTCAGGTCATCTGAGCCCTTTTCAATGGCGTTGCCTTCATTTCCCCGTTTTTTCAGGAAATCAGAAAAGCCCATTTCCTTTTCAATGACATCTATGGCAGCTGCCGGCCGCATCAGACGGAGCTTTTTAAACAGCGGAACAATTTTCTTGATTTTTGCTTTTTGAAACGGCTGCAGGGACTCAAGCTTGGCGAGGGCTTCTACAAAGGTGCAGTCATGTGTAATGGAAAAGGCTTTTAAGTCATTTAACGCGCTTTGTTTAATAAACAGCGCACTCATGACGTGAACGATCGCTGCCGAATCGTCGGGATTCAGTCCAAGCCGCAAATAGGCAAGGAGAGATTTGACCATTCTTCTTTCATAAAAAGACAGTCCCTCCTGTTCGATCGTAAACGGGATGCTTGACTGCGCAAGCCGTTCAAAAATGGCCCGTCCCGACGTGTGGGTCCGGTAAAGAACGGCAAACTCACCGGGCTTTGCCCCGCTTTCAAGCTTTTCCTTCATATCATTCACAACAAGCGTTGCCTCTTCTTCTTCATCAAATGGAAAGAAAAACAGGGGAGGTGTGTCGTTTTGATATTGCGCGTTCATCGCTTTTTGATGCCGCTGCTTATTTTTGGAGATAACGGAATTCGCGCTTGCGACGATCTCATGGCTTGAACGGTAATTCTCAGCCAGTGTCACGATTTTCGCCCCCGGAAAATCATGCTTGAAATTCAGAATGAAGGAGGGATCGCTTCCTCTGAACGCATAGATCGACTGATCATCATCCCCGACAACACAAAGCTGCTTTGTATGGGAAGAAAGCATCTTTAAAAGCTCATATTGCACAGGGTTAATATCCTGAAACTCATCGACGAGAAAATACTCAAACCTTGCCTGGTAGGCCTTAAGGATCTCCGGATTTTCTGAAAGAAGCTCATAGCATTTGATAAGCATGTCATCAAAATCGAATTGTCCCTGGGCACTTTTCATTTCTTCGTAGTTTTTATAAAGGGTCAGCACCTGTTCTTCAAATTCGTCAGCAGGCTTGATTTCGCCTGCTGTCAGGTAGGTGTTTTTCCAGTAGCTGATCTGCTGGAGCGCCTGGTCATAAGGGAATTCCTTCTCATTGAGACCTAATTCTCTGCCGGCCGTTTTAATGTACTGTTCTTTCTGCCAGTCCCATTTAATCAGATGCTGTCCATTCCATCTTTCTGGATCGCTGTGCATCAGAATCTTGTAAAAAATGCTGTGAAACGTTCCGCAAACAAGTCTTCCGGCACCATTTACGGCATGTTCGCTCAGCCGGTGCTTCATTTCCTGCGCAGCTTTGGACGTAAATGTGACGAGCATGATTGAGCCTGGGTCAATGCCCTGCTTTTCCATCATGTATAAAGCCCGTGTTGTCAGAACTCTTGTTTTGCCGCTGCCTGCCCCCGCAAGGACAAGAAGCGGTCCTTCTATTGTTGTTACAGCTTCAAGCTGGGTATCGTCCAGGCGTATTTCAAGGATGCTGTTTGCCGCTGATTGTTCTTTGATCTGAAGCGGTCTGTCCATCTTTGCAAGCTGATAAGATTTCCAGCCGGTTTCTTTTTTATCACTGTTCTCTGAAATGGACCTTCCAGCAGGCAGTCTGAAGCCGTTCATTTCCTTATAAACCGTCTCTTTGGATGCTGCTGACTCCTGAACCGCCTGACTGTACTGCTCGCACTGTTCGTGAACGGAATGATCCGCGTGAATAAAAGCGGGATCCTGTTTAATGCTCATCTGCATTTTCAACGGCTGGCCGCAGCATGCACAATGAAGTTTTCCGTGCAGGCTTGCTTCATATATCTGCTGATAGCGTTCTCTTGCAAGGTACGGGAGCTGAATGTATTCATCTTTATATTTTCCGCAAATCAATGAAAGTCCCCCCGATTCATTTATGTAAACATCTATTCTCATTTTAAAGTCACAAACCTTATCTTATCAAAAGGAGAGAAAACAAAAAAGGGGCAGGATAATTCGTTTTAAAGGACGAATGTATGGGAATAGTCTCTTAAAAGGGGTGATGATTATGAGTTTTGCAGTACCGCCAGTCCCTGAGCAGTATGTGCAGTATGCAAACCGCATGGTTAAACATCAGCAGGATTATGCAAAAGTACCGGGTGCAGCACGCATCAGTCTTTCCCTGTATTCAAGAGAAGAGTTAAAAGAAAAAGCCCGGCCGGAGGAAAAACGGACGGACCAAAAGGCTGTAAGCAAGGTGAGCGGAAAGGGACTGCTTTTCAGCGAATCCATTTAAAGAGAAGGAAAGAAGTTGAACGCGATGAAATTCATGCAGCTCAGCGAAACATGCTACTACTTTGAATCGCCGGTAAATATCGGGTATATAAAAAGCGGAGAGAGCGGTATGCTGATTGATGCCGGCCTAGATCGGCAAGCTGCAAAAAAGGTGATCAGCCACCTTGAAAAAAATACGCTGCCGATGACGCATCTCTTTATCACACATGCCCACGCCGATCATTACGGGGGAGCCTCATACATACAGGAACAATTGACTGTTCATACGTTTGCATCAAAAGAGGAAGCTGCGATCCTGCGGAATCCCGTTTTAGAACCGATTTATTTATTCCATGGCGCGATGCCGCTGCCTGAGCTGCGGAATAAATTTCTTGAAGGCCCGCCTATTGTCGTCGATGAAGAGGTGACAGAAGGGACTTTCCGGTTTGGGGACCGGTCATTTGAATGCATCGCTCTTCCTGGACACAGCCTCATGCAGATGGGCATTCTTTCGGATGGCATTCTTTATGCTGCAGACTCCTATTTTGGAGCAGAACAGCTCAAAAAGCACAAAATTCCGTACATCATTGATGCGGAGGATACGCTGCATTCCCTGCACAGGCTTTTGGAACTGGATGCTGCAGGTGCTGTTCCGGGGCATGGAACCTTTGAGGAATCGTTTCAAGATACGGTAAAAGTGAATATTTCCTATCATTTAAATGTTCTTGAATCACTTGTAAAAAAATTGACCCCATCAGGTATACCTTTTGATGAGGTCATTCAAAGCATGTGCGAAGAATATGATGTGGCTGCTGAAAAACTGTCTTCGTGGCTTTTATACCGCACGGCCATTACAGCGTATTTGACAAAACTGATGAAAGAAGAGAAAGCAGAACTCGAAATCAGGGATGCAAAGCTATTTGTGAGAAGCAAAAATTAGGAAGTCGGTTTGAATTTCTGGAGAAAAAGGCCGTCGCCTTCCAGCCACTCGGCATACAGAACTTCCCTGTATGCGGTAATGCTGCGGGCTGCAAGTTCTTTTTTCAGCCATTCCTCTGAAAAGCCGGCTTCATGGACATTATCAAGCAGCACCTCACCGTCAATGATCATCGTGAAGGGGAGAACTGCGCGTTCTACAGGCAGATTAAAATCACTCTTTGTAGGGGATTCAAACTGCTGCTTTTTCATAAGATTGATCGTCCCGTCCGTTTCCAGTACCGCATAAGCCACTTCTCTTATTGAAAATGCACCTCTTGCACGAAGCAAATGCTGAAGCTGGTTGATATCAAGCTTGCTCTTCTTAAGGGCTTCACGGTTAATTTCACCCTTGTGAATAACAATAGTAGGCCTTCCTTCAAGAAACGCCCTCGTTTTTTTCCACTTTTGCGTGATGATCTCAAGCAGATAGATAAGAACTCCCCACACCCCAATGGCAAACAGAATTTTCAGGATGCCAGTGTCATCATCAAAAACCGCATTTCCCACAAGCTCTCCAAGCACTAAGGCGGAGATAAAATCAAACGTTGTAATTTGGGTGATCTGCGTCTTCCCAAGCATTCGGGTCAAAAAAAACAGACCAAAAAACCCAATAACCAGATCCATGCCAGTATGTACAAATTCCATAGGATTAAAATGCAACAGATCCACGACTTCACCCGATTTCAATAGGAGATGCCATTAGCATGCGCATTTTTGGGGATATTCATGATTTTGTTTTGGGTGAATGGGGAGCTTGTGGGGTGCCATATAACCCTTTGGAATATCCGGTCTGACTGGAAAGGTCATAAACGGGAAAGAAATAACCCTTCAGCGCATCCGGTCCGGTGTGAGAAGTCATAAAGGGAGCAGGAATGACCTTTCAGCGCATCCGGTCCGGTGTGAGAAGTCATAAAGGGAGCAGGAATGACCTTTCAGCGCATCCTGTACAGTGTGAGAGGTCATAAAGGGAGCAGGAATGACCTTTCAGCGCATCCTGTACCCGTAAACCGCACAAAAATAAAAAAGCAGCGCATTGCTGCTTTTTTATCTGATCATTTTATTTCTTTCATCATCGTCACGTGAGGAATTCCCGCATCCAGGAAGGTTTCTTTGGAGATTGTGCGGTATCCGAGTCTTTCGTAAAACGCCTCTGCATGTGTCTGGGCGTTGAGTTTTAATGTCTGCATGTCCTTTGCAGCGGCAATTTCCTCAAGCTTTTCCATAATCATTTTGCCGGCGCCTTTTGAGCGGTATTCAGGGAGCACGCAGATCCGCTCCATTTTGCCGACGCCATTTAATATTCTGAAACGGCCTGCTCCAACGGGCTGATCGCCGTCGTATAGAACAACGTGGGAAGCTTCCCGTTCAAACTGGTCAATTTCTTCTTCTTCAGGGACTTGCTGTTCTTCTACAAATACTTTCGTCCGGACATCATATGCATCCTGAAGCTCTTCATCCGATTTTACAATGCGTACGTTCACTTAGAGGCCTTCCTTTCCAAGGAGAAATGTTTCAAAAACCGTCCATGATCCATTTTCCAGCTGATAGAGAAGGTGGAAACGGTCAACTGTTTCTTCGTGCTGAAAATCAGTCATCTTCAGACTGCCAAGCACGTCCGAATGTTCATCATCCGAGAGCTTCTGTCCGATTGTGATGTGAGGGACAAATGCATATTCCGGCTCAACATCAGAAAAATACTCATCATGAAGCGCATCATACAGGCTTAAGATCTGCTCTGTCGGTTCTACTTTTAAATAAATAACGTTGTTTACTGGAGAAAAGGAACTGAACTTTCGGATTGACAGAGTCACAGGCTGATGGTTCTGCGCAATCTGGCGCAGTTCTCTAGAAATATCGCGGATTCGCTCGTCTGTTGCTTCAAATGGCTGCTTCAGCGTCAAATGCGGCGGAATCAGTGCGTAATTCGGATCGTAGCGCTTTCTGTACGAATTGGCTGCATCCTGCAGTTTTTTTGATGGAAAAATGGCTATGCCGTATTTCATTTTAGTTCCCTCCCATGTATGAATATGTAAGTAAAGTATATCAAAATCAGCGGCCGAAGCCTATTAAAGCAACTAAAACATGAACTGAAGTATTTTTTTAATGGCCGGCTGCCAGTAAGTCCATTTGTGATCGCCTTCGAATTCTTCATACTGAACCGGAATGCCTCTGTCTTTCATGGTCTGATGCAGAGCTCTGTTCGGCTCAAGGAAATCCTGTACAGCGCCGTCTGTGGTCTTCACCTCTGTCTCGTTCACACCAATCTGGTGATACACTGACAGCAATTCAGGCGAGGAGCATTCCTTCACCATTTTGAGTACCGAATCATCCGAGTATGGTGACTGCATGATGACTTTTCCGAATGTGTGCGGATAGGTCAAAGCCGTCATAAAAGATACTGTGCCTGCAAGGGAATCACCAATGAGCGCACGTCCCGCACCCATTTGATAAGTTGGAAATTCCCGGTCTAAAAATGGGACGAGCTCATGTGCCAGAAAGCGGATGTAGGCCGCCTGCCGTCTGCCGTCAGGATGATATTTTTCCCTGCGGTCATGTACATCACGATAGGGAATGCCGACTATGATGACATTTTCCATTTTGCTGTCTGCGAGCAATTCCTCAGCCTGTCTCGAAATGCGCCCCAGTCTGAAATAATCCTGACCGTCCTGAGCGATCAGGAGGCTGTATTTATATAGAGGTGAATAATTTTTGGGCAAGTAAATGAGCAAGGTTATTTCTTCTTTTAATTCCTGCGAATACAGCAGCGTCTCCTGTACAATACCTGATTTGACTGTCATGTGTGATACCCCCAAAAGATGACGGACTAACATCCGAAAATAATGATTAAAACGCTTCCATCATTTTAACATGAACAGCGGGAAAATACCTGCATCTTGAGTCATTAGCTTACGGTTCGTCTCCTGATTTCACGGATAAATGACTCCGCCTCATCCGCATTAAGCAAAACGATCGTGACTTCTTTCTTAAAACCATACAGCAAATCCGCTGAAACAGGTTCTTTTAAACTGATTTTAACAGCGGGTTTCTCTTTCACGAGATCCTGGAGGCTTAAATCAAGAATCTGCCGCTCTTGTTCCTTCGGCCGTTTTTCGGGAAGATCATTCAGCCCTGCATCACTTATGAGCGCAAGCGGAATGCTGATTTTTCTTGAGATGCCTGCCTGCAGATACAGTGTGTCGTCTGACAGGTGATAAGGACACAATCGCACAGCCTGCATGTCTGCGAGAAGAAAAAGCACTCCATATAGATTTAGAATAAGCAATACCCACGATAGGACGGGGCTAAACGAGTGGAGAAAAAAATGTATCGCAGCCGTTTCCAGCACGATTGCATGAATCAGCATGAACGACAAAGCAACCGTGCTCGTTTTATGGTGGGCAGAAAAGAACGTTCCGCTCTGAACGGGCGCTTTTTTCTTCCATGAAAGAAGCGCGTAATAGAACAGGGAAGCTTCTGTTAAAAGGACGTCAGTCAATTTGTTCCGGGAAATATGATTGTAGGCAGCAGATTCTGCTTTCAGGTGAAAATAGGGAAGGCCGGCTGCTGACTGATAGTCTCTTCTAATGAGAGGAATCTTTCTTAATACAAGCACAAGAAGGAACAGCTCTGCAGCGATAAAGATTGATTCAAAAGCCAGAACGGCTGCAGGGAGAAGGGGCTGCGCTGCAAGCTGTTCTTCAGGCAGCACAAAATGGGCAAATAAATAGCCGGCTAAAACAACAGGTCCGATATAAGTCAGGGAATAGCGTTTTCTTAAAATGAAAAAGTAAGTTAAAAGGGGAATGACAACAAGTAGATCAAGAAGGGATCCGATCAGCGCACCATCAGGAACAGGCTGCACTATTGGAAGCCGGTATAGAGCCGCATTTGAAGCAAGAATCAGGGCCACAAGAAACAGATACAATCCCCATTTAGGCCTAGTCAGTGTTTGGTTCATATCCATCGCCGCCTTTCTATATAGGATAAATATACCATATAATAGTGTAATAAATTGGAAGAGTATGTGGATGAAATATGACAGATTTCAACGTGTCATATTTCCGGGGAGCAGCTCATACTCCTTAAAAGAAGACAAGCTCCGGGAGTGCTGAAGGTGAAAAAACCGTTCCAGTTTATTGCAAGTATCTATGCAGCCGTTTCTATTTCTTTTTGGGGCATCTCCTTTGTGTCTACAAAAGCTGTTCTCAGCCAGCTTGAGCCGTTCACGCTCCTTGTTGTCCGCTTTGGAATTGCTGCGGTCTTTTTGTTTTTTCTGCTGGTTCTTCTAAGACATCCGCTTAAGATGAGCCTGTCCCAAATGCCCGCCGTTTTCATTCTTGCCGTGCTTGGGATTTTTGTGCATCAGGTTATTCAGGCATCCGCCCTTCAGTCGATCGGGGCTTCTGAAGCAGGCTGGATTATTTCTTTTTCGCCGATTTTTACAGCTATCCTTGCTGCCTTCTTTTTAAAAGAGCGGTTTACGCTGTTTAAAGCGGCCGGTATGACGATTGCCATTCTAGGGGTGCTGCTGATTACGTCTTACAGGCAGGGCGGATCCATCGTGTTTCATGTGAACTTCGGTTATATCCTGATGATTTTAAGCACGTTAAACTGGGCGGTTTATTCGATTTTGATCAAAAAACTGGCGATACCGTATTCGGCTTTGACGGTCACCTTTTACACGAGCTTTTTCGGCTTTTTGATGACGCTCCCATTCTTCATCAGGGGAGAAGGCTGGAAGCAGATGTCCGCTCTGACAGGTGAAAACTGGACACATCTATTGTTTCTAGGGATTTTTGTATCAGCCGTAGCCTACTGGTTCTGGGGGAAGGCGCTGGAAGTCATGGAAGCAACGAAAGTATCATCCTTCCTTTACTTTGAGCCGCTTGCAACCGTCATTGCCGCCGTGCTCCTGTTGAATGAACCTGTTCTGATCGCAAGCGGTGCCGGGGGCATGCTGATCATTGCCGGTGTGATGCTTGTGAATTTTAAGAAAAAAGGTTAAAGGAATTTGTCATTTTTTGAAGAATGTATGTTAACAGGGAAAGCCTTTTTTCACCAATTTATGCAAAATAAATTGACAATCTTGTAAACTCTCACTATTATAAAAATTAATTCTGACTAAACTTATATGGATTGAGCTGATTGGAAAACCAAAGGCTCCCGCCCCATGTCTATTTGGGATGGGAGCCTTTTTAAAAAGGAAGCGGATCCATCTGACAGATCGTTTACTTTTTATACAGGCAGCTGAAATACAGCAGTGCATTTGAGCACAGGCAATTTACTTAGGAGGATATATATGGAAATATTCTGGTTTTTACCGACAGCAGGCGACAGCAGATACTTAGGAACAGATAAAGGCAAGAGGGAGGTCACCATTGAATATTTGCAGCAGGTGGCAAAAGCGGTTGATACGCTCGGGTTCAGCGGAGCCCTCCTGCCTACTGGAAAAGCATGTGAAGATTCTTGGGTCATCGCATCAAGTCTTATTCCTGTAACAGAACGGATGAAATTTCTCATTGCTCTGAGACCGGGCTTTACGCCTCCAACGATTGCAGCCCGGATGGCTTCTACTCTTGACCGGATTTCAGGGGGAAGACTTCTTTTGAATATCGTACAGGGAGGGGACCCTGTTGAACTGGCGGGAGACGGTCTTCATTTGAGCCATGACAAGCGTTATGAGCAGACAAAAGAATTTTTAACGGTGTGGAGAAGGCTTTTTGAAGAAGAATCGGTTGATTTTAAGGGAGAGTACTTTGACATCGCCGGCGGCGGCATCCACCATCCTCCGGTGCAAAAGCCTTATCCTCCCCTGTATCTAGGGGGAACCTCTCCTGCAGCTCATGAAGTTGCAGCTGAACACGTTGATTATTATTTAACGTGGGGAGAGCCGGTGGAGATTGTAAAAGAGCGAATTGACAAAGTCAGGGAGCTTGCCGCCAAAAAAGGACGCGAAGTGAAATTCGGCATCAGACTTCATGTAATCGTCAGAGAAACAGCTGAAGAAGCATGGAAAGCGGCAGACGAACTCATTCAGTATGTTGATGAAAGCGTAGTGGAAGCGCAAAGACAAAAATTTGCCCGCTTTGACTCTGTCGCCCAGCGCCGGATGACAGATTTGTCGCTGGACAACAAAAATGCGCTTGAAATCGCACCGGGACTCTGGGCAGGAATCGGCCTTGCGAGGGAAGGTGCGGGAACTGCGCTTGTCGGGGATCCGGACAGCGTGGCGGAAAATATGAAAAAATACGCTGAAGCAGGCGTAGACACATTCATTATGTCGGGGTATCCGCATCTGGAAGAAGCATACCGCACAGCGGAACTGCTGTTTCCAAAGCTGCCCCTGAAACATAAAACCATCAAACAGGAGGTATAAGATGAACAAAAAGCTCAGCAGCTTCTTAGCGGCAATTTTCGTAATGGTCCTTGCTTTAGCCGGATGCTCCTCAAATGAAACAGGAGGGAGCGGGAAAGACGGTGTGACAGAAATCAGCTTTATCCACTGGCGCGGGGAGGATGCTGAAGTTTTCAAAGAACTGATCAGCAAATTCGAAAAAGAGAATCCGAAAATCAAAGTGAACATGACAGTCTATCCATCTGAGGAATATCAGTCTACTGCACAGACGCTGCTCAGAGACGGTTCAACGGGAGATGTGTTTACTTCATTCCCGGGCTCTCAATTTGAAATTATTAAAAAAGCAGGCTTTTTCGCTGACCTTTCCAATGAGGAATTTGTTCAAAATTACAATGAAAACCTGATAGAATCAGGAAAGGCAGACGGCAAACAGCTTGCCGTTCCGCTGCAGCTTGTCTACAACCAGCCTGTCTATAATGCAGGTATTTTCGAAGAGCTCGGTCTTGAGCCTCCTAAAGACTGGGAAGGGTTTTTAGCTCTTTGCGAAACTCTTAAAGAAAATGGCTATACCCCTATCGCCTTCCCTGGAGCTGACATTGGTCCCGGACAGCTGATGAACAGCATGATGATGAACAATGCGCCGGACGAAGAGATTTTTGCTAATCTTATGGCCGGCGATGCGAAATTGACAGAAGAGTGGTGGGTCAAAACACTTTCTCAATTTAAAGAGCTGACGGATAAAGGCTATATTACAAAAGAAGCCCTCGGCACAAAGCATGACGGCGCCATTGCGCTGATGGCCCAGGAAAAAGCAGGAATGCTTGCAAGCGGATCATACGCTATGGCCGGCATTAAGCAGCAAAATCCGGACATCAAGCTTCAGCTTCTTGCCCCAATCACTGTTGCTGAAAATGAAGCGAAATACGAGGGTGTCCATACAACCACGTTCATGCTTGCAGTCAACAGCAAATCAGAAAAGCAGGATGCAGCAAAGAAATTCGTGAGTTTCCTTTCTGAATCAGAAAATGCAGGCGAGTATGCAAATAAAACAGGCCAGCACGTTACGCTTAAGGATGTCACGTATGAGTCTGAAGAACTGAAAGATACGGCTGTCTGGATGGAAAAAAACACACGGTTCCAGCCCCGCTTTCTAATTCCGAATGCAGATGTTGAAAAAGCGGTGATCGCGTCCATACAAGCTGTCATCGGCGGAACGGATCCTGAAAAAGCAGCTGCAGAAGCACAAAAAATCGTTGAGCAGAACTTAAGCAAGTAATCCGGAGAAGAGGGGGAAAGCCCCTCTTCTTCTCATCATGAAAGGAGGCCTTTTCATTGCTGAAACATAACAAATCACTGCTGTTCTTTCTGGCACCCGGCATTCTTGTGTACAGCATCTTTTTTATCTACCCGACACTGAGCGCCTTCTTTTACTCATTTACTAACTGGGACGGCATATCTCCTGATTTTGATTTCGTCGGAGTGACCAATTATATCAATCTGGCGACAAATGATTCTATTTTTGCAAAAGCACTTGGAAACAACGTGAAATTCATGCTGTTTGTCGTTGTCTTTCAAACGCTGTTTTCCCTTGTATTTGCCCTGTTCCTGATTAAAAACACAAGGACCAATGTTTTTTTCAGGGCGCTGTTCTTTTTTCCTACGATTCTATCCTCTGTTTCAGTCGCCTTTATCTGGTCGTTTATTTACGATCCAAACCTTGGGCTCCTTAAAACCATTCTTACAGGGCTGCAGCTTGATTTCCTGGCACAGAACTGGCTAGGTGATGAGAAAATCGCCATCTTTTCAATTGCTGTCGTGCAAGTATGGTTTCATACAGGACAGATGATTATCATTTTTGTTGCCGGTCTTCAGAGTATTCCTGCCGATCTTTACGAGGTGGCAAAAATAGAAGGGGCAAGCAGATGGCAGACGTTCAAAAAAGTCACATGGCCGCTTGTAGCTCCCGCAGCAACCATCGTTGTGGCCTACACAACGATCCAGTCCTTTAAGGCGTTCGATCTGATCTTTGCCATGACTCGGGGTGGTCCGAACTATTCAACGGAGATTATCGCAACCCTGATCTACACAACCGCATTCAGAAGCTTTAAATTCGGCTATGCATCAGCAGAATCAGTTATTTTTATGGCCGTTATTGCCCTGATTACGTTTGTGCAGTTTAAAGCATTGCGCGCAAACAGGGTCGACTACTGAGGAAAGGGTGACGAACGTTGAAAGGAACAAAGTACGGACTCATATTGATCTATGCAGCCATTATCATCATTCCGATTTTCGCCATCTTTTTAACAACGTTTAAAACGATTGCTGAAATGTATGAAAATGTGCTAGGACTGCCTGAACGGTTTTCGGTGTCAAATTACATATCTATTTTTCAAGAGCAGTCGATGGGCCTTTATTTTCAGAACAGCTCGATTGTCACGCTTGTATCCGTCTTTCTGACGCTGTTTTTTGCAAGCCTGATCGCCTATGCCATCACGCGAATCGGCGGTGTGTTCAGCGCTGCTGTGTTCGGTTTCTTTACACTTGGCATGATGATTCCTGCGCAGGTGAACATGATTCCGCTCTATCAGCTGATTTTTCAGCTGAAGCTGACGAACAGTCTTGTGGGGCTGATGATCGTCAACATTGCGGCTACCTTGCCCGTTGCTGTTTTTATCCTCACCGGATTCATGAAAACTCTGCCGAAATCGTTATTTGAAGCAGGATCCATTGACGGCGCCGGGAACTGGCTGATGTACCGCAAAATTGCCTTGCCGCTCTCGCTTCCATCGCTGTCGGCTACAGCCATTTTTCTGTTCGTGATGCACTGGAACGACCTGCTTTATCCCTTGCTTTTCATCACGAAAGATGAATATAAGACCTTGCCGCTTGCTCTCCTTGAATTCCAGGGGGAGTACATGACAAACTATCCGATGCTGTTCACAGGTGTGATGATCGCATCTGCTCCGCTGATTATCGCCTACATCTTCCTTCAGAAATATTTCATTGCGGGAATGACAGCAGGCTCAGTGAAGGGCTGAGTTTTTTGCCTAAACCTCTTGCATTTATGAAAAAAGTGAGGTAAGGTAATAAAAACATTTAAAAAATTCATACTATTTATTCTTATCCAGAGAGGTGGAGGGTTCTGGCCCTGTGAAACCTCAGCAACCGGAAAAGATCAGGCGGATGCCTGTTCGAACCAAGGTGCTAATTCCAGCAAGCTTGTATGCTTGGGAGATAAGAGGAAGCCAGTTTCGCAGAACCAAGCGTCTTCTTCTTATATGAGGAAGGCGCTTTTTATTTTTCCAATGTATACAAGACAGCCCGGTCCAGGGCGTGTAAAAAGAAGAAATGACAAACAGGATGGTGTTTAAACATGTCGGAACGCATTGAAACAACTTTGGCGCAAATCGGGAATCGCAGTGAAAACATAACGGGAACGGTAAACCCCCCCGTCTACTTTTCAACAGCCTACAGACATAATGGAATCGGGGAATCAACAGGGTTTGATTACATCAGGACGGGGAATCCGACGAGAACGATTTTAGAAAAAGCAATTGCAGATCTTGAGCACGGCGATCAGGGGTATGCGTTCAGTTCTGGAATGGCGGCCATTCAGACGCTGATGGCCCTGTTTAAAAGCGGGGATGAACTGATCGTCTCCTCCGATTTGTACGGCGGAACATACCGCTTGTTTGAGCGTGAATGGCGCAAATACGGCCTTGTTTTCCATTATGCGGATTTTAAAGACGGGGACTGTACAAAGCAGCTGATCAATGACCGCACAAAGGCGATTTTTCTGGAGACTCCGACAAATCCTTTGATGCAGGAAACAGAGGTCAGCGATATAGCCGAAATTGCACGGGAACACAATTTGCTGCTGATAGTTGATAATACGTTCTACACGCCGATTCTGCAGAAGCCGATTTTAGACGGAGCCGATATTGTCATTCACAGTGCAACCAAATATTTGGGCGGACATAACGATGTACTTGCAGGCCTTGTCGTCGCAAAAGGCAAAGAGCTGTGCGAAGAGCTCGCACAGCATCATAATGCAATAGGCGGAGTGCTCTCCCCGTTTGATTCATGGCTTTTGATCCGCGGGATGAAGACACTTGCTTTAAGGATGAATCAGCATGAAAAAAATGCAGGACAGCTTGCGGCATTTTTGGAGAGCCAATCCGAAGTAACAGATGTTTTGTATCCGGGTAAAGGCGGAATGCTTTCGTTCAGGCTGCAAAAGGAAGAGTGGGTCAACCCGTTTTTAAAAGCTCTGAAGACGATAACATTCGCAGAGAGCCTCGGAGGCGTGGAGAGCTTTATCACATATCCGGCCACACAGACACATATGGATATTCCTGAAGAGATCAGAGCAGCAAACGGCGTATGCAACCGCCTCCTGCGCTTTTCAGTCGGAATTGAACACGCAGGTGATCTGGAGCGGGATCTGGTTCAGGCATTTGAACTTATGAAGGAGGCAGATAAAGTTGAGCAGCGGTAAGTGGACATTTGAGACGAAACTGCTTCACAACAGTCATAAGGCGCAGAAAGACACAGGGGCGGTCAGCGTTCCCATCCATCATTCATCAACGTTTCACCAGTTTGATTTTGACGATTACGGCAAATTCGACTACGGGCGTTCGGGCAATCCGACGCGGGAAACACTCGAGCAGGCCATCACTGAACTTGAAGGCGGAACGAGAGGCTTTGCTTTTGCATCCGGGATGGCAGCAATCTCCACCTGTTTTCTGCTCCTGTCAAAAGGCGACCACGTCCTGATTACAGAGGATGTGTACGGCGGAACGTACCGGATCATCACAGACGTTCTCAGCAGATTCGGCATTGAGTACAGCTTTGTTGACATGACCGATCTTCATGAAGTTGCTTCTCATATCAGGCCGAATACAAAAGTCATTTACGTTGAAACACCGTCCAATCCTTTGTTGAAAATTACGGATATCCGCGGAATTACAAAGCTTGCAAAGGCAAACGGATGCCTGACGTTTTTAGATAATACGTTTTTGACTCCAGCCCTGCAGCGGCCAATTGAACTCGGTGTGGACATCGTCCTTCACAGCGCCACCAAATTCCTTGCCGGACACAGCGATGTCCTTGCAGGCCTTGCCGTTGTTAAAGGGGAGGAGCTTGCAGCGAGAGTACAGAAACTGCAGAACGCATTCGGGGCCGTGCTCGGCGTCCAGGACTGCTGGCTCGTTCTCCGCGGTATGAAAACATTGAACGTAAGGCTGCAGCAGTCCAGTGAGTCTGCACGAAAACTCGCAGACTATTTATCCCGTCATAAAGCGGTCCGGAACGTCTACTACCCGGGACTAACCTTTCATCCGGGACACTCGATCCAGCGGTATCAGGCAGACGGTCCCGGGGCTGTCCTGTCTTTCACACTGGCAGACGAGGATGCCGTCCGCACGCTCGTTAAAAATGTGGAGCTGCCGGTATTTGCGGTAAGCCTTGGAGCGGTCGAATCCATATTGTCCTATCCGGCCAGAATGTCTCACGCTGCGATGCCAAAAGAAGAGCGGGAGCGCCGCGGAATAACGGACGGACTTCTCCGCATCAGCGTCGGGCTGGAAAATGCGGATGATCTGATCAAAGATTTTGAACAGGCGCTTGCAAAACTGCCGGCGAGTGCTGTGGAGAATAAATTAAGAGCTTAATAGAAAACATGACGCTTGCAGCAGACGGTTTTCAGAGAAGAGGATATGGCCTCGAATGAAAGAAAAACATCTGAAAAAACAGAGAAAACACATTTTTCCATCTTTGAAAGAATGATATAGTTTTAGGGAAAGGTGGGAAAATGTGTGGGCTGTTTAGGTTTTTTGTTCAGGATTTTCTTTCTGCTTGGAGCTTCATTTCTGGTGTTTTTTACAGGATTAGTCGCATTTATCGAATTCGTAACGCTACCTTTTGACGGTACATTCAGCAGGTTTATCACGTATTACGCCTTCTGGCTTGCAGGGAGTTATTTCATAGGGTGGTTTATCGACGTGAAAATGCGGAATGATGAGATGGATACGACCGGCAGCTTCATTCTGGATGCACTGATCTGGTTCAATTTACTGAATTACAAATTCATGAACCGGTTTGTTTTCAGAAGAAAAAAGGCAAGTGCTGACCGCGTTCCGCCGGTGTAAGCTTGCTTTCTTTACATAAAGCAGACCGAAAAAAACGGAAGACCCTTGACTCGATGTTGAGGGTCTTTACTAGTAGTTGGAGGGAATGCAGAATGAGTTACAGCTATGTTTCACACTTGGAATGCCCGAAGTGCGGGACCGAGTATTCAGTTAAGGATGTGCAGCAGCTTTGCACATGCGGATCTCCTCTTTTGGTGCGCTACCATTTAGATCAAGTGAAGAGTATGTTAACAAAAGAAGAAATCAGCAGACGGGAAAACAGTTTGTGGAGATATCATGAACTGCTGCCGGTTGAGGACGCAAAACATGTGGTTTCAATGGGCGAGGGAATGACTCCGCTTTTGAAAATGGACAGGCTTGGAGCTGAGTACGGTCTTACTCAGCTGCTGATGAAGGATGAAGGGCTGATACCGACCGGTTCCTTCAAGGCGAGGGGAGCGGCTGTCGGAATTTCAAAAGCGAAGGAGCTTGGCGTAAAGACCTTTGCCATGCCGACAAACGGAAATGCAGGTGCAGCCTGGTCGCTTTATGCTGCCAGAGCGGGTATGGAGCCATATGTCATCATGCCGCTTGATGCGCCGATGATCACCCGGAAAGAAACCGCCATTTCAGGGGCGAATCTGCATCTAATTGACGGACTGATCAGCGATGCCGGAAAAGTTGTGGCAGAGCTTGTAAAGGAACAGGGATTTTATGATGCCTCTACCTTAAAAGAACCGTACCGCATTGAAGGGAAAAAGACGATGGGATATGAAATTGCCGAACAGCTGGGCTGGGAGGTGCCGGATGTCATTCTTTATCCGACAGGAGGAGGAGTGGGGATCATTGGCATCTATAAAGCACTGCGGGAGCTGCAGGATCTGGGCTGGATCAGCAAGGATAAAATGCCTCGCCTTGTTGCCGTTCAGGCAGAGGGATGCGCGCCGATTGTCAAAGCTTTTGAAGAAGGAAAAGCTGAATCTGAGTTTTGGGAAAATTCGCAGACGGATGCGTTCGGCATTAACGTTCCGAAGGCAATCGGTGATTTCCTCGTTCTTAAGGGAATTTATGAAACAAACGGGAGTGCCATAGCTGTATCAGAAGAGGAAATTAAAGCAGAACAAGCCCTGACTGCACAGCTTGAAGGATGCTTTATATGCCCTGAAGGTGCGGCAACATTTGCAGCTGCCCGCAGATTGAAGGAGAGCGGATGGATCAAGGAAGACGAGAAAGTGGTCTGCCTGAACACCGGTCAGGGCATTAAATATCCGGAGACGGTACGCGCAGAGGCGCCGGTTCTGAAAATAGGCGAAAAGCTCTCACTCTAAACTTCTACTCCATCAGACAGGTTCATATACTGTAGTAATGTACAGGCAGTCTTGTGCATAATCCGTTTTGGAGGTGCAAGATGATTTTTGAAGTAAGTGCTGCAGGAGCCGCGCTGGCCTTTATTTTTCTAGTAGGCTATTTAATTCAGACTCTCCGCAAGGGCATGACTACTCTTGAAGAAACGAACGAAACGCTTGCGGAAGTGAGAAAAGCGGTCCATGATCTGTCGGGGGAAGCAGAAGAACTCATCCAGTCTGCCAATCAGATTACGGTTGATGTGAAAAGCAAGATGAAAACAGTGGAACCGCTGTTTGAATCCGCACAGGACATGGGAGAAGTTCTGAACAGTGTGACCCATACCGTAAAACAGGCGGCATCGGGCTACGGATACGGACTTCCTCCTGTGAAAAACGATGATCCGCCAAACCGAGAGATGAAAATCAGGCTTAAATGAACGTTTCCTCAGCTTGCTTTTTGGCTGCGGGAGAAATGGAATGACACATAAAACAGCAGGCACATTCTTAGCAGAATAGTGCCTGCTGTTTTTGTTTTATATGATATTATTATAAAAAACAGATAATTTGAAAACCTGCAGTTTTTAAAGGATAGAAGCCTTTAAAATTACGAAAAAAGATAATGAGTGAAGGTGTGAAATTTCTGCTTACATCTGGAGGTGTAACGAACAAGAGTATACACAATGCCCTTGTTAACATGCTGGACAAGCCGATCGCAGACTCCACCGCCCTGTGCATTCCTACAGCAATGTACGGACACCCCTGGGTCGGGCCCGGCGTCAAAGTCTGGGAGTTTATCACAGGGAAACCCGGAAATCCCATGGTGGATTTGGGCTGGAAATCTGTAGGAGTGCTGGAGCTCACCGCGCTGCCGAGCATTGATAAAGACCGCTGGGTGCCGCTCGTTCAGGAGACGGATGTCCTGCTGGTGTCCGGAGGCGACGCCCTCTACCTGTGCCACTGGATGCGGCAATCCGGGCTTACAGACCTCTTGCCGTCGCTGAACGCCGTTATTTCTGAAGGGAATTGGAAGCAGTTCTAGAAGGTGGGGAAGAAGGTTCTTGAATCGGAAAAATTAACTTCCAGTCATCAAAGGCTTGAAAATCTTATATCACACAGGAATTAGCAGGACTTCGCTTTTCAACAAAGTCCTGCAAATTGTGGGGTTATTTTATACTGCCATTAGTCACCCGGATACTGTGAAAAAAGAAAAATAGAGAAATTGAGCTTTTCCGTACCTTCATTTATTTATTGAATTCATTAACTGGAAGAAGTATTCAGGTTTATGAGTCTTATTTAGGTTATACCATGAATGTAATGCATCTGGTGTAAATACATCTATTTTTTTCAGTACTTCCATTGCAAATTCCAGAGGAGCTATTCCAGATGCAGTAACTAAATTCACATCAGATACCGCAGATCGCAACTCATAGAACTTTTCTCCTTTATAGTTAGGACATGTCATTTTAGTATAGTCTAAGTTATTACTTGTATGCTTTCTAGTATCTAAGTATCCCATATTCGCAAGGGCATCAGTTGCTCCACAAATTGCAGCAACAATCGTGCCAAGCTTTAAAGCTCGGCCAATTCTTTCCAAGATAGGCTGATGAATTTCTTCACTCCAGGTAGTCCCTCCTGGTAAAATTAAAAGATCTTTATTCTCAAGAGTACATTCATCAAGGGAAATATCTGGTTTTATGCTCAGTCCTCCCATAGTAGTAATCATTTCTTTATTAGCTCCTACTGTCATTACTTTTAAAGGTGCTAAATCTTTTTTGAAATATCTTCCTGAGTTTAGTTCAGCCATTAAATATCCATATTCCCAGTCCGACATTGTATTAAATACATATAGAAAAGCCTTTTTTGTTTGCATCCAATAACACTCCAATCACAATTGATAGAGCAATTATAAAATAACTTCCCTGACAGGTAGCGTCAGGGAAGTTATCATACTTGATGAAAATCTATTAATTCCGACAGAACTTCAATAAGTCTTTCCTTAAGGCTTATTGGCTCAATAACTTTAATCGATTTATTGTACGGTAAAAGGAAATAAGGTACATATGTATGTATTACATCTTTTTCAAGAAGAAAAACTGCTTGATTTGAAGTCCGTTCTTGTAAGTAATGTCCTAAAAACCAATGTTGGCAAATATCAGCCAATACATTTTTATCCCCATTGATAACCAATGAAATAATCCCTTCCTTATCTTCTATAGCTGGAAGAAGGCTATTTGTAAAAAAGTCACGTGCTGAAAAATTTTCTGGCCGGTTAAACTTATTTTCTGTTAGCATTAAACTTTCAATTCGATCGACTCTAAAACTGCGGATTTCATTTCTAAGATGACAAAATCCAATCACATACCATTTATTATTCCAATAGATAATTCTGTACGGATCGACCAATCTGTCATTCAATTGCTTTTCGCCACTTTTATGGTAAAGAATTTTTACTGAGTACCCGTCAGCTACGGCCTGCTCCAACTCCTTCAAAGAAGGTTCTATAGAGAGTGAACTTAATCGACTTATTACTTCAAGACTAGTTTTATGTTGGTTTATCTTTGTTTCCTGCTCTTGATTTGAGTATTTACTTAGTTTTGAAATGGCCCTGTTTAGTGCCTCACCACCATAATATCCCGCTTCTTCTGCAAAAACAGCAGCGTGATATAGTGAAGTTTGCTCCTCATAATCAAAAAAAAGAGGAGCCTCAATAAAATTGTTCAGTAAAGTGTATCCGCCGTTATGTCCTGGTTCTGAAATGATAGGTACGCCACTTGTTGAAATTGTATCAATATAACGATACACAGTCCTTATATTCATCTCTAACTTTTCTGAAATTTGTTTTGCAGTTATTTTTTCACCTGAACGAAGCATCCATAGAATGGCTAACATATTGTCGATTTTAGGCATATAATTCTACCTCTTCATGAAATTTATTTACTATTATATATTTCTTATTTTTTAGGTCCTATAAAATGTCACCCGCTGACAGGTAGGGTATTAATAGGACAAAAACCAGCCCTCTCTGGCCTTCTGACAAGTTCTCCGGAACAATTTGGACAAACGTTTGACATTCCATTCGTGCAGTCTTCGCAAAAAGTACATTCATGCACACAAATATATGCATTTCCTTTTAATTCTCCATCACATTTTTCACATATTGTCTTCATTTGTAATCCCATATAAAAAACCTCCAGTGTTTGAATACTCCTTATTTTAGTTTATCAATGCCCCTTGAAACATACTTTTCTTATGGAATTCAGCCAGTTATACTTAAGAAAATAATGAATTTTAGTAGATTGAGATAAAATAATAAAGGTGGAAGCAAATGGACCCAATTAATCGTCAAATACTTACTATTTTGCAGGAAGATGGAAGAGTTTCAATGACTGAGCTTGGAAAGAAAGTTTCTTTATCCGTTCCTGCGGTCACAGAAAGAGTCAGGAAGATGGAGGATCAGGGTATTATTAAAGGGTATAAGGCTGAAATTGACAATGGGAAGATTGATAAACCGGTTCAGGCTTTCATCTTAATGAAAACGCACCGATGCAGCGCATTTAGAGAATTTTGCAAAGAAAATCCTCTGGTTATTGAATGTCATCGATTAACTGGAGAGTACAGTTATCTTGTTAAAGTTGTGACTGAGTCGAATGAGTTATTAGAAGGGTTTATTGATTCATCCATGGAGTACGGCGAACCGCTCACGATGATGAACCTGTCTTCTCCTGTTCCTGATAAAGTTTTATAGCCGGATTGAAGTAAGAAGCGGTTCAAACCTGTGAACCGTTAAAGGTATGGTGAGTCATGCTGCTGAGTGAATAACGGGACAGGTCATTCACTCAAAAAGCAGAATCTCAACTACCCATCTGTTTTATATATCCTCAGCACATTCTCAGCACGCTCAACCATTTCCTCAATCAGTTCAGCCGGTTCTTCTACATATACATCTTCTCCGAGCAGGATGAACTGCTTCGCCATGAACGGAACTTCCTCAAGCGGTGCAAAAGTGTCGATAAACCCGGTTCCGTCCTCATTTACCTTCAGATGATCTGATAGAAAAGGCAGCGTTTTGCACTCTCTGACCCCGTTTTTTGAGAGCCGGACTTTAAGCGGCGCCTGTTTACGCGTTTCTTCTTTTTCCATCCATTGACTTAAGGTTAAAGAACCGTTCCGGGCAGGAGCCAATTTTTCAAAAGAAAGAATTCTGTCTGCCCGGAACAGCCGGTCCCCGCCGGATTTGCGGTCATTAGCAGGACAGTACCAAAGCCCTCCGGATGCGTATATACCGTATGGCACGATGACACGATTAGATTGACCATTTCTGCTTTCATAGGCAATGCGGATTTCAATCTGCTGAACGGCAGCGTCCAGAAGCTCGTTTAAAAAAGGCACATCCGCTTTAGAAGGCGGAGCCCAAAAAGAGACCCTTTCTTTTAACTGATCAATTTTCTCCTTAACAGCAGCAGGAAAAGAAGCATAAAGTTTGTCAGATGCAGCCTTGATTTCGGATTGAAACGGCAGGGCGTGCAGCAGCAGGAGGTGCTGATAGGAGAAATAGAGCGCAATTCCCTCATCCTCTGTAAAAAAAGACGGCGGCAGGATATTGTTTTTGAGAACCGTGTATCCTCCGCCCGGCCCCGGTTCACTATATAAAGGAACCCCCCATTCTTCCAGTTCGGCGAGATCGCGCTGAACCGTTCTGACGCTGATGCCGAATTCCGCAGAGAGTTCGCCGGCCGTCACTTTTCCCTGCCTGTTGATGTAAAAGAGAATGTTTAATAATCTTTGTGTTTTGGACATGTCAATTTCCTCCGCTATTCACGACAGAATCTGTCGTCATTATCTGCTAGGATGATAAGGAAGTCAATTTTTAGAAGGAGCTGGAGATATGAGAAAAGTGGTTTTATATATAGGAGTCAGTCTTGATGGGTATATTGCACGCAGGGATGGAAGCATTGACTGGCTAGAAGAAGCACAGGGAGAAGGGGACAACGGGTACAGTGAGTTTTTGGAAACAATCGACACGGTCATCATGGGCAAAAAAACATATGATCACGTTTTGGAGCTGACAAATCATAAGTATCCGTATGAAGGAATGAAAAGCTTCATCTATACAATAAGCGAATCCCGGACAGAAAGTGACCTGATTTTTACTAAGGAAGAACCGGAATCACTGATCAAACATCTCAAAGAAGAAAATGGCAATGACATCTGGATGGTCGGCGGCGCGGATCTTCTCGATGATTTCATGAAAAAGAATCTGATTGATGAATACATCATCACGACCGTTCCAGTCCTTCTTGGAGAGGGCATTCCTTTATTCAGACCGGGTAATCCCGAAACAAAACTTGCGTATAAACGAACTGTCCGCTATGGGGACTATGTTCAGTCCCATTATACCCGTTCATAAAAAACAGGCATCTTCCTTTAGGAAGGTGCCTGTTTTTAATCGAGAGACCTCAAAACACAGGATTCATCTGACAGGAATCGTACGCATGCTGCGGTTCATTCTTTAAGAAAGAGTACAACTTTTCTGTTTGCAGTTTAAAGAGACATTTTAAAGGACTTGCAAACCTTCCTGAAATAAAAACGACACTGTTGTCATTTTGTTGTTGTGTTTCTCGAAGTGGTGTTATACAATAAAAACGACAACAATGTCGTTTATTTGAATTTAACCCCAGGAGGTTTTATATATGTTAATCACAATGCTCTCAACTGGAACAAGAGGAGATACCCAGCCGTTTATTGCGCTCGGAACAGAACTGATAAAGAAAGGGTACCGAGTACGCATTGCTGCATCAGAATCCTACCGGCAGCTTGTCGAGGGGTATGGATTTGAATATGCACCCATGCGCGGTGATGTTGCCAAAATCTTAGAAAGCGGAGTTGTAAAGGATGCAGATAATCCACTGAAATTTTTTACAAGCTTAAACTTTAAAAATGACGATTTGACAGAGCTGATGATCGGCGGTCAAGAAGACATGCACCAAGCCTGTGAAGGTGCAGATGCCATCGTGTACCATCCGGGAGCTACTCTAGGGTATTTTGTTGCAAAGGAAATGGGCATTCCAAGCATCCTGGCCGCACCTTTTCCAATGACACCTACAAAAGAATATCCTGCCCTCATCTTTTATGACCGTCTGCGGCTTGGCAAAACCGTAAATAAACTAACTCATTACATCTTTGAAAAAGGTTTTTGGAAGATGGCCAATACGGGTGTAAAGAAATACTGGGTTAAAAAGTATGGACAGCTCCCGAAAAATTTTTCGAATCCCTATCCAAAACAGCGTACAGCTAGTCATCCAACAATCACTTCATTAAGTCCAAGCGTTTTCCCTGTTCCAGGTGACTGGCCGGAGCATGTCCACTCTTTTGGATACTGGTTCATTGAAGATCAATCCGATTACAAACCGTCAAAAGAAGTAGAGGAGTTCCTCAAAGACGGAGAGCAGCCGGTATACATTGGATTTGGAAGTGTGGGAGATAAGGCTAATGCTTCGGAATCAACAGAAATGGTCGTAAAGGCGCTTGAGAAGAACGGTAAGCGGGGAATCATCAATGCCGGCGGAGGCATGGAGGAAAGAGAAAATACAAAAGATATTCTGTATGTTAAAAGTGTCCCACATGAGTGGCTTTTTCCCCAGCTGTCTGCTGTTGTCCATCACGGAGGAGCGGGCACGACCGCTGCAGCATTACGGTCAGGTGTGCCTCAAGTTGTGATTCCGTTTGGAAACGACCAATTTGCCTGGGGAAAGAGAATGGTTGAGCTGGGTGTAAGCGGAGGATCGATACCGCGAAAGGAATTGACTGCTGAAAAGCTTGCAGACGCTATTGCTTCAACCCAATCAATTGAAGTTAAAAATCAGGCAAGGGAAACAGGGGTAAAGGTAAGAGCAGAAAAAGGTGCCCAAAAGAGTGCTGACCTTATTCATAAAACAATTGAAAATTATTATAGAAAAGAAAGGAACTGAATACAGTTATGCCTAAAGTCAGTGAAAATCATGCACAATTGAAAAGAAAGGAAATATTGGAAGCAGCCAGAAGAGTATGCATGCAAAAGCCCATTTTTGACGTATCGATGAGAGATATTGTAATAGAAACCGGCATGAGCCAGGGAGGCGTATACAAATATTTCTCCAATATTGACGAGGTGTTTGGAGCTTTACTGAATGAAGAAAATATAAACGGAGAAGTGAAAGAAGAAGTGAATGAAATATTTGGAGGCAAAGAGGAGCCTCTGCAAAAACTTGAAAAGATTCTGATCTACATTGGTGATTATATGCAGAAATCTTTACTGGACCGGGGGTCTGTTTATTATAGCATAATGGCTCTTTATTCAAGGGATCCAGAACGATATGGGAAGGTGCAGAGCATTGTGAAGGACGTTTCTAACCTCCAATATCTGCATGAAAAGTTCTGCTCCTTTTTAGAAGAGCAGATTAATCATGAAACATTCGTGCCTGCAGTACCAAAGGAAGATATCATTATGCTGATTGAAACCTATATGTCAGGCATTTTGAATCAGGTAAGCATCGGAAATAAACCAAAACAAGAGCTTTCAAGTGAAATACAGAAAAAATTGAGGATTTTGTTCGTGACTCTAAAGCGTGTGTTGGTGCAATGAAAGGTTTTAACCGTGATTTTAAAATACTGATATTCGGACAGATCATATCGATATTCGGTTCGTCTGTATTACGATTTGCTTTGTCTTTATATGTGCTTGATTTAACGAATTCAGCCACGATTTTTGGAACAATCATGGGTCTTTCCATCGTGCCTGCAATCATTATTTCTCCAATCGGGGGAGCAATTGCAGATCGATTTGATAAGAAAAAGATCATGGTCATCTTAGACCTGTGCAGCAGTATTCTTATCATCCTGTTTGCCATGCTCCTCTTTAGCGGAAACGGAACGGTCATTTCTATAGGTGTTCTTCTGATGGCTTTGACATTGATTAGCTCAATGTATCAGCCTGCTGTTCAGGCCAGTATTCCTGCACTTGTCCCTAAGGAGTTGCTCTTGAAGAGCAATGGCATCGTTTCAGGAGTCGTGTCCGCTGCAAACTTTGTTGGCCCGATTGCCGGCAGTGTGCTCTACAGCTTCACAAGCATTAATGTGATTGTTGTTGTCAGCGCCATCTTCTTTATTGCAGCAGCCGTTATTGAAATCTTCATGAAGATTCCGTTTGACAAACGGGCACCGGAGCCTTTTGCTCAAATGGTCATAAGCGACATCAAACAGGGGATTTCCTATGTCATTCACGATGATCGATTCATTTTAAAAAGCATTGGAATAGCATTCACTGTCAGTCTTTTTGTTGCCCCCATGTTTTTTGTAGGTTTGCCATACATGATTAAAGTGCTTTTTAATATGCCCGATACTTATTTTGGATTTGCCCAATCAGGCATTTCACTAAGTATTGTTTTCTCGGCCATGGCCATTGGGCTTCTAAAGAGCAAAATTCGGGGTGATAATCTTTATCTGTGGATTACAGGGTGTGCAGCTGTCTATTTCGGAATGGCGTTCGGCACCAGTCCATTCATTGAAAGTGCTTTTGCAAAATACGTGTTCGTCAGCATCAGTTCTATGCTCGTCATGTTTGCCTTGACGGTCGTTAACATTTATCTGAATACAATTATTCAGGAGAAAACCCCTGGTAATATGTTGGGTAAAGTGATGTCGATACAAGCAGCTGCGGCTACAACGGCCGTACCAATAGGGCAAATCCTATTCGGCTTTTTGGTTGACGTGTTCTCAAGCCAAATCTATATCTTGATTGCAATTATTGGGGTGTTATCACTTCTAATAAGCTTGATGGTGAAGCAGATTTACAACGTGAAATCAGTACAAAATGAACATGAACGGATGGGAATTTACGATGATCTTAAAAGTCGTTAAAAAAATTTGTATAGTAGTGGGAACAGCTTTGCTCATTCCTATTGTAATCGGCCTATTCATTGGAGGAGGATATATTCTGTTTTCTTCAGTAAATGGATCCACCCTTGATGAATCGCTAAAAAATCTGCCTCGATTCACCCAGACAATTCAGCCGCTTTTTAACTATTTGATTCTTCTATTTTTAATCCCATTGCTGATCAAAGGAATCAAAAAAGGAAAATTGTCAAAAGGGTAAATACCATTTGGATTGTGTTGTGCGTTGCTAAGGACGTGAGAAGCTGGAATTAAAGCCAGCTAAGAGCAGAAAAAAGTGAATTTGAGCTTGCTCAAATTCACTTTTTTCTATTTTAATAAGTACGGCGATATATGTGTAAACAGTTCATTTCTTCATACTTGATCAAACAAACAAAATCTCATCCGTCATCCGGTATTCGCTGGGTGTAATGCCGACATATTTTTTAAAGGTTGAGCTGAAGTAGTTCGGTGTGTTGAAGCCAAGTTCTTCTGCGATCTGTTCAATGGTTTTGTCTGTGTGCCGCAGCATCCATACGGCACGCTGCAGGCGGACGAAGGTGACATATTCAACAAAGCTGCGGCCTGTTTCTTTTTTGAAAAGTCTGCAGAAGTAGGGGACACTGATGTTTATTTGTTTGGCTACTTGTCTGGTGGTTAAATCATTCTGGCAGTTTTCAGCGATGTAATGGGTGCATGACGTGATCAGCGGGTTCTTCGTTATTTCCTCATAATATCGGAGTGACAGCCTGTTATAGTGAGGTGTGCGCCTCGCTTTTCGTGCTTCCCTGTATGACTGGGAGAGCATAAGGGGTTCTCTGCAGATCGATCCGACGCCGGTGAAAAGGTGGATGCCGTGTTTTTCCTTCAGCTCATCAGATGCTCTTAGGAAAGTCTCTTCGCCTTCCTGAAAGTGCTGAAGGGACGTATAGCCATGCGGAACCTGGATCAGCATGAGCAGATGTTTTTTATAGGCCAGAAAAGAAGGGAGTACACCTATAGCTGAAAAAGCATCTTTAAAAGCAGCCTGAATCAGCATGGGCGCATTTACTGCTGTTTCCCGCGGCTGATTGTGAATGAATCCCTGGATAAAACAGACCATGTTTGGGACGCTGTGATCAGGAAAATAGGGCCGTGCAGCAAACAGTTCCTCCTCAGATTTGACTTCTGCTCTGAGAAGTCTTCTGAGAAAGGCTTCCTGAAAGGGAAGAAGCTCGCTGTTTCCCTGCTTGTATGTTTTGGTCATATCGCCGTAGTTAGTTATGATTGCGCTTTCATTTCCGGCTGAAGTCAGCACTTTTTTTATGCTTTTAATGAAGGTGTGTTTTTTGACAGGCTTAACGAGCATGGTGTGAAGCTTCATCTCAAGTGCAAGGGGCGATGTTTTCAGCATGGATGGCTCGATAAGCGGGAAGATAATGCAGTTCTGATGGTGTTTTTTGAGCCGGTGAATTTTTACCCAGTCGAACAGTTTCGTGATTTCGACTACTTTTATCGTAAGCGGATCGCGTCTATGGCCTGAAACAGATAACTCCCCTTTAAGCTCTTCCTGGATCCACGAGGCCATTTTCTCTTTTTCGGCAGGTTCCTTAACTTCGAATGTTACGGTATACACGCTTATATTCCCCGTTTCTATCATTATGACTCTAGCACTAGTATACATGAAAGTAGGAATATATTAAATATTTATACATTTCTGATAATTTATTGTAAGGTAACGCAGGTTTTGGTCATGTACAATACAATCAAGCAGCAGATTACCAGATAAAAGGGGGAAAGGATCGTGGCAGCAGATTATAAAGATTATGAGTATGTAGAGGCAGGGACGGTTGACGTCCGGGAGCTCACGCCTCTTGATGAGGAGACGCGTTATTTGATGAAAAGCGAGTTCAGCATCGGGTCAAAGCTTACACTGTTTTATTTTGCATTTATTTTGATTATCCCAGCCTTAAACTGGTTCGCTCCGGATTTCATGTTCTCATCTTTTTACGGAGGCATGACGTACGCCTGGTTTTTCACCGGAATCTTTGCGATGGGCATGGCCTTTTTAATTGCATTTATCCATACTTCGCTGTATGAGAAGCGACTGAAGAAGAGTCAGACTCCGGCAAGCTCTGTTCAAGCTTCTGACGGAAGGAGTGTTAACTGATGGCTGCGTTACTTGAACCGAAAATGCTTTTGACGATTTTCCTGATGGGTACAATCGTGTATATTACGTATCTTACAAAAAGAAACGCAACGGCATCTGAATTTTTCGTAGGAGGCAGAAGCTTCGGGTGGTTTACCAACGGCTCGGCCATTGGAGGGGACTACCTTAGTGCTGCAACGTTTCTCGGAATTGCGGGGCTGACGTTTCAGCTTGGGTATGACGGTGCGTACTATGCGTTCTGTTTCTCGATCGGTCTTACTCTTCTGGCTATATTTGTAGCGGGTCCTCTTAGAAGATTCGGTGCTTATACAGTAGCTGATTTCCTCGGCTACCGATTTCACAGCAAGCGTGCAAGACTTGCGGCTGTAGCAGTCGTTCTTGCCATTTCAGGTTTCTATGCAGCCCCTCAGCTGCTCGGTGCCGCCCAGATTTTAAGCATGTTCTTTGGAACAAGCTATGAATTTGGCATAATCTTTACGTGCAGTGTCATGATTTTCTACGTTGGTGTCGGAGGGATGAAAGGCACAACGCTGAATCAGGCGCTGGAGCTGTGGATCCGTCTGGGCGCTTTTATCCTTATGGTTGTAGCGGCTGTTTACGGCGGTTTATATTATGAGCGCATTCTGGCATCTGTCACTGAATTTACCGGAAGCATTGCCGGAACGGCTGAATTTGCCCCTGATGGAAAAGATATCGCCCATGACGGTCAGACATGGATTGGAACAGGAAACTATTTCCCTTCTTTCTGGCAGACCATTTCCATGACGATCGGTCTTGCGCTTGGTACAATCGGCCTTCCGCATATTCTCCTTCGCTTTTACACGAATCCGAGTGCAAAGGCTGCCCGGAAATCCGCTCTTATGGCGATTTTAATTGCAAGCGTTTTCTTTTTGTTCGCTGTCTATCTTGGAGCTGTCGGCAGATCGATCTTCCTGAGCGGTTCGGCTGATCCTCAAGTAATGAAGGATCTTGTTGCAGGCGGTAACAACATGGTTATTCCGTCCACAGCACA